>CAIOLW010000166.1 GCA_903859215.1 uncultured bacterium
CCCGGCCAGCCAGGCGCGGTCCTCGCGCAGCCAGTCCTGCTCGCGCGCGCCCGGCGCGAAGCCCGGCGCCGGGAGGAGCACCGCCGGCCGCCGCACCGCGGCCGGCCTCGGCGGGCGCACATCGCCGGGCGCCGGTATCACCGGCCAGACCAGGAACGGCGACGTCCCGGCCTGCGCGTTCGTCACGATGGCCGCCGTGAGCAGGGGCAGCAGGGCCAGCAGCGCGAGCCTGATCACGCGTCCGGCCGCCGGCTCAGAACCGGGCCGTCGATTCCAGGCGGAGGTCATGCTGCCACCCCCTTTCGCCCTGCCGGCGCGCGAACCAGCTCGCCGACAGCGTCAGGTAGGACGACGGCTCCCACGACACGCGCAACGTCGACTCGACATTGCCGCCGCGGTACGGGAACGAGTACGGGCGCAGGGCGCCGGCCGGCTCGTCGCTGGCGACATCCGACCAGCGGGCCTCCATCAGCGTCGACCAGCCGCCGCGAAGTCGCGCGCGGGCCGAGGGCCGCAACGCCCATTCGCGCTGCGCGACGGCCGTGACATCGTCGCGCCGCGTCACGCGTTCGCCCTGCACGCCGAAGCGCAGGTCCGCACCCGGCGTGAACTGCCAGCCCAGTTCGGCGCGACGCGTCACGAGGTCCTGGCTGCGACGCGCGCTGGCATCGGCCTCGGCGGACTCGCGCCGCTCGCCGTCCTGCGCCCAGCGCGCGCGCAGCGTCGTGCGCGAGGTCAGGTTCGCGCTGCCGGTCACCTGCCAGCGCCGGTCGAGGCGATCCTCGGGGTGCGCCGCGTACTGGCGATCGCGCGTCTGCCGGTAGCCGAAGCGGCCGCGCAGGTCGAAGCGCGGCTCATGTTCCAGCAGCGAGATTTCCTGCGAATAGTTCAGGTCGCCGAGGACGGCGGTGCGCCCGTCGAAGATCACCGAGGGATCGAGCGCCAACAGGCGGCCGACATCGGAAGTGGTGCTGCGCCCCTCGAGCGAGGCGACGGTCTGCGTCGACCAGGCGCCGTACCAGCGGTTGCGGCCGAGGAACGCGAAGCCCTGGCGCCAGCGCAGGTCGCCGCGCACGGCGGTCGTGGCGACGGTGCTGTCGGTGTCGGCCAGCACCATGTCGTACGCGCCGAGCCCGTCGCCCACGTAGCGGCCATCTTCGTCGAAATTGCCCTGCCGCTCGCCGACGAACGTGATCTGCCGGTCCAGCACCTCGGTGCGGCTGTTGTCAACCCGATAGCCGAGTGACCAGTCGCTGGCGCTGCGGTCCCAGCGCCCGCCCAGGTCCAGGCGCGCCAGGCGGGTGGTCTCGCCCGGGCCGCCCGGACGCGCCACCTCGCGCCACGCTCCCTCGCCCACCAGGCGCATGCCCGCGAACGAACCGGTGGTCAGCGACGCACCCGCCGTGCGGCTGTCGCGCTCGCGCCGCCAGCTGCCGTTGCGCAACGAATCGACCAGCCCGTGCCGGAACTCCGTGCGCCAGTTCGCCCCGCCCCCGGGAACCGAGGCCAGTTGCACGCCCGTCTCCTCGAAACGGAAGCCCGCGGCCCGCGCCGTGGCGGCCGCGCCGTCGCTCCAGCGCCGGCGCTCGTGCGTCAACGACGGCTGCACGGGCCCGAGGCGCCACGACAGCTCGTGCCGCTGGTCGCGCCGCTCGATTGCCAGCAGGTCGACCGTATCGTCGGCCGTCGCCCCGGACCACTGGTGGCGCCCGCTGCCTGCGCCCAGCCGCCATTGCGCGTTGAGCGAGCGCCGCCCGGCCGACAACGCGTCACCGTGCGCCAGCGAACCGATCGTCGCGACCACGCCGGCGGACCGCCGCTCGCCCCCCGCCTGCCAGGTCGCGTGCGCCTCGGCCTGCCGGTCGGCCTGGTCGAAGAACCCGTCGCGGCGCGCGCGCGCGCCCAGGCCCCATCCCTCGTAGTCGCCGACGGCGCGCCGCAACTGCAGCGGCCGGAAACGCGCGTCGCGCCCCTCCCACGCGCCGCCAAATCCCAGCCGCCCGAAAGTGCGGCCACCAATGCGCAGCAGGCCAGGTCGCAGCCGCGCCGCCAACCTGCCGGCGCCGCCGCCGTTGTCGCCGTCGTCCGCGCGCGAGAGCAGGTTGCCGTCCACGGTCGAGGCGTTCCATTCGGCGTCGACGCCGGTCCCCGCCGAGTCTCCCGCCTGCAGGTTGAACGTGGCCAACTGGTGCGCCATCGGCAACGCCAGCGGTCGACCGACCAGATACGTCCCGAACCCCGCTCCCATGAACACGTACACGCGCTGCCCCGCCGACGTGAGCCGGTCGAACCGGTAGTCGCCCCGCCCGGCTCCGACGTAATGGAAGGCGACGTTCCAGTTGCCGCCCGCGGCGTTGAAGACATAAGTGGTGTCGGCGCCGACCACCTGCCGGTCGTACTGGCCCTGGCCGGTCGCGGCCGCCGTGGCGCCGGGGGCCAGCGCCCGCAGCGGGTCGTCGCCGGCACCGGCGAGCACGGCCTCGTCGCCGGCCGCCAGGTCGCCGGTGCGCAGGCGATGCGGGTCGTCGGCCTCGCGGTACACGCGCGCCCGGAATCGCGCGGCCACGCCGAGTCCCGGCAGCACGAGGTCATGGCCGACGTTCGCCCCGAGCACGGTGCGGCTGTAGGCGCCCTCGCCCTCCTCGAACTCGACCGTGATGAGGGACTCGGAAGTGATCAGGCGCCGGTAGGTGAACGTGACGGTGCCGAGCACGTAGTCGATCACGTAGTCGCGGTCGGCGCCGCGCACGAGCGGCAGCCCGTCCAGCGTCACGCGCTCGGAGCCGGCAACGAGGAAGAGGTTCGCGGCACTGGCCCCGGTCGCGAGCCGGTAGGGCCCCTGGTTGGACTCCTGGCCCTGGATCTGCACCGACCGGTACGTTCCGCGTGGCGCTCCGGCCACGACGCCGACGGTCGTCGCGCCGGCGCGCGCCCTGACGTCGATCCCCTGCAGCTTGCGCCGCACATCGCCGAACGACGTGCCGCGACGTTGCACGACCAAATCGCCGAGTGTCGCGTTCCACGCGGGGCCGTTGATCTCGACGAGCACCTTGTCGATGTCCTTCAACTGTTCGGTGTTGCCTTCGGGCACGACGGGCAGGTTGTCGTCCGAGAGGAAGGCACGCACCGCAATGTCCGGCGTCAGCTGCCCGGCGATGTTCAGCCGCAGGTTCTGGTCGACGGTCATCTCGCGGCGCGAGCCCGAGGACACCTGCACCGTCTTGCTCCCGTTCACCCGCAGCCCCTGGTCGCGCCAGCCGGCCGC
Source organism: uncultured bacterium (assembly GCA_903859215.1). Classification (GTDB taxonomy): domain Bacteria; phylum Krumholzibacteriota; class Krumholzibacteriia; order LZORAL124-64-63; family LZORAL124-64-63; genus CAINDZ01. The sequence goes on from CAIOLW010000166.1 coordinate 3,266, forward strand.
AGCGGCCGCCGTAAAGGCCTTGCTGCCGGACATGGCTGCACCCACCGCGGCACCGGAGGCCCCCGGCGGCGGCGCCACCGGCCGCAGGTCCACGCGCGCCGCCAGCGGCACCGGCACGAACCGGTATGTCGCGCTGACGATGGCGAGTCCGGCGCCCGGCCCGACGGCGGTGTCCGGCAGCGCGCCGCGCCAACCACGCAGCGGGACCACCAGGCCGCTGCGCGCCCGCAGGTGGAAGTCCGACTCCTCGCGCCACGCCTGGCCGTCGACGACCAGACGCAGCGTGCCGGGCACGATGAACCCGTGCGCGAGGGTCAGCGCCCGCGGCGCCGCGGGCATCAGGTGGAATTCCTGCTCGACCAGGGTGGTGACGGTGTCGGCGGGGGCGGTCGACGGCGCCGCGGCCCCCGCAGCAGGCGGGCACCACAACGCGAGCAGGGCGGCGGGCAGCAGCAGGACGGCGAGCAGCGCCGGCGCGGGCGACCGCCTGTGCCACCCGGGAATGCGCATCACTCGTAGGTGATGCGGTAGAGCAGGATCGCCGCGCGCGACCGGTCGGTCACCGCGAGCACGCCGTCGGGGCTGACCGCGACATCCACCGGCACCACCGGCGCCGCCTGCAGGCTCAGCTCCGGGCCGATGGAAAACAACAGGCGCAGCCGGTGGTCCAGCACGTGGACGCGCCCGGCAGCCGGGTCTGCCACATAGACGTTGCCGAAGCGGTCGACGTCCAGTCCCTGGGGAGCGACAAACGGGTTGTCGACCGCGAAGTCGCCGCCGACCACGTCCTCGAAGAAACCGTTGCGCCCGTAGCGGCACAGCCGCCGGTTGTCGCGGTCAGCGACGACGAAACCGCCGTCAGCCATGAATGCCACGCCCGACGGTTCGCGAAACTGGTCGCTCACGGTGCCGGGGCCGCCCGCGCGCAGGTGCAGCGACAGGAAGGAGTCCAACATCAGGATCTGTTGCGAAGCGCCGTCGGCGATGAGCATGCGGCCGTCGCGGTCGACGGCCATCGCATTCGCCAGCGGGTGATTGCCGGGATCGAGTTGGCGCAGGTCGACCAGCTGGTCCAGCCAGGCGCCGCGCACCTCGTAGCGCTGGACGGCCGAGCCGGCCCGGTCCAGGACCAGCACCTTGAGCCCGTCATAGGCGGCGTCGATGGGCTGGTAGGGCCGCATCGGCGGCGCGTCGAACTCGTACCAGTCGAGGTTACGCGGATCGAGCGCGTGGACGACGCCGCGCTTCTCGTCGCAGACCAGCAGTGTGCCGTCGGGCCCGAAGCAGCAGCCGGCGATGCCGTCGAGCGGGTAGTACGAAGCGCTGGGGACGTTCTCGTAGGAAGTCAGGAAGGTCAGGACAACGGGTGTGGACCCGGCCGAACGAACCGCCTCTTCACGCGGCGCCCGGGACGCGCCGCCCGCGCAACCGCCGGCGAGCAGCCCGATCACGGCGATGGCCACAGCCACCCTGCGGCGCGAACGGACGCACCGGCGCCGGGCGGTCGCCGGCGCCGTCATCAGAATCCCCGCGACACGACGCAGCGCGCGTAAGGGTCGGCAGCAACGGGATTCACCTGCAGGTCGATGTCCATGCCGAGCACGCGCGCCTGCGCGTTCCCGTCGGACTTCCCGACGCCGGTAACCGCGTCGAACACCGAGACGGCGCGGTTGAGCACGGCGAACAGGATCATGAAATCGCGCCGATCGTAGGCCGAATTGCCCTTCGCGCGCAGCAACGCGTAGCCGCGGCGGTTGTCCTCGTTCGTCCACTGCCAGGCATCGCCCGCCCCGACCAGGCCCGAGACGTCCTCGCCCAGGGCACGCGCCTCGCGGTAGCGCGAGTCGTTGTACGCACCGCTGTCGGAGAACATGCCCACGTTCTGCCAATAGGAATCCGCATGGGTGCCGCCGGTGCCGGCGTACAACCCCGCCCACTCGCGCGACGACGCCATGCGTCCGTCGGCGTAGTGGTCGAACGCGAACCACGCCGTCCAGATACCGGCCTCGATGCCGGCCATCAGGTAGGCCCGGTCGTGCTTGCCGTTGTAGTACTGGCCCGCGCCGGGCAGCACCAGCGAAAGCGCGCCCGCCTTCAACTTGCGGCCCAGGTTCTGCGTGCCGGCGGGCGCCGTACCGTCCCCCGTGTCCTTGCGGTTCGAGCCGAACTCGTGGGGAACGCGCGAGCCGCCGATGTCCTGCGCCCGGGCCGGACCGGCGCCGCCGCAAGCAAGCGCCGCCGCGAAGGCGAACGCCACGCCAAGGCGCGCTGTCCGGGTCATGTTGCCGCCGATTCTGTCCACCGTTTCGCCTTTCGCCGGGGCCGCCCTGCCGGCGGCGCCGCCCGTTTGCCTGGTCGTCAGAAGGATACCGAAGCCGCCACGACGGCCCGCCGCAGCCCGGTCGGCTGCGCGATGAGCTTGATCTCGTGGCCGCCGAGCGTCACGCGGTCGTCGCCGTCGCCGCCGCCATTGCCACCGAGCAGGCCGTCGAAGTATGCCGTCTGCAGCACGCTGAAGACGCGCAGGCCGATGTTCACGTACAGCCAGCGGTCGCGGGTTTTGTAGGCATCGTTCGCATCGGCGCGCATCTGGCGGTAGATGTCGCGGTGTTCGGAGACGAACGGTTGGTCGAGATCGGTCTTGGCGTTCCACGTCGGGGTGTAGCCCGCGATGGGATCGTCCGGCCGGGTGAAATCGTCCCACCCGAATACGAACTGCTCCCACTTGCCGAGGTTCTCGTAGTACTCGCGGCGATCCTCGCCCACCGTCACGTAGAGCGGCAGCTTGTCCAGGTCCGGCAACGTCTCGATGGTGCCAAAATCGAAGTACATGGCCCCGATACCGGCGCGATAGTAGCCGTCGGTGGCCGAACCGCCGGCCTGGTAGGCGGCCAGCAGCCAATCCTCGTTGTAGTGCTCATCGGCGTAGGCGTAGTACTGGCTGCTCAGGTCGCGGCCGTCGTTGTGGTACTTCGCGACCCGCGTCCAGGCGAAGATGTCCAGCGCCATCATCACGAAGCCCCGCTTGTGGCCGAGCATCGCCTCGCCCGCGCCCGGCAGCACCAGCGACGCGAGCACCGGCAGCGCGCCCCCGTGCTTCCGGCCCTCGAGGTTCGCCGTTCCTGACGCCGCGCCGCCGCCGAAATCGTCGGCCCGCGCCATCTCGCCCGTCAGCGCCAGCGTCTGCGCGGCGTCGCGCTGCAGCAGCCAGGCGGCGCGGGCGGTCTCGGTGGCCGACACCGGTTCGGTGACCACGGCCATCGCCGCACCGGCCACAAGCATGGCCACGGCGGCCAGAGCCAGCATCCGGCCCGCACGGGCCCACGTCGATCGCAGCATCGCTTCCTCCCTCGGGTGTCCGGCGGTCATCGCTCGACCGCCAGGGTCATCGTGCGGGTCCGGCGTCCGCCGGCTCCCATGTAATCCAGGACCGCCACGTACATGCCGCTCGCGATGCCGGGCAGGTCCAGGCGTACCTGGTTCATCTGCCCGCCGGCGCCCTCAAAGACGCCCGCGCGCACAAGTTCGCCCTGCAGGTCGTACACGGCCAGGTGCACGCGTCCGGCGTTGTCCGACCAGAAGCGGGCGTTGACAGCCTCGCCGCTGACCGGGTTGGGAAACAGCGCCACTTCGGAACGGTCGATCGCCGCCGGCGTGCCTGCGCCGAGGTCCGTCGCGGCGCCCGCGGGCCCGTGCCTCGCCACGCTGCCGCCTGGACCCAGCCACTCGCTGGTGCCCGCGGCGCGATCCAGTTGCCAGGCGACGACCCGGCCGTTGACCCAGGTCCGCGCCATCGGCGGTTCGGTGTAGCCGCCGCCCGACACGAGCCAGAGCAGGCGCCCGGAGGCGCCGTCGCCGATCGCGAGCCCTGCCTGCCGGCGGTCGCCCCAACGCAGCGGCAACTGGTCGAGCAGCGCGCCGTCGCAGCCCAGCCCCATCAGGTGGCCACCATCGGTGTTGAAGAAGATTTCGTTGCGGCCGTCGCCCGTGGCATCGGCCACGACCAGCGGCCCCGCCACGCGCGTGGTGTCGGCCAGCGGGAACAGGTCGTACAGGCGGCGCGGCCAGCCGCGCAGCGGGATGCCTTCGGCCTTCAGCGCGAAGACGCGCGTCGCCGTGGCGACGATGAGGTCGTTCAATCCGTCGCCGTCCACGTCGGCCACGGCCGGGTCGCAGACGAGCGGGCCGTCGACCACCGCTGCCCGGCCCGCGGAAACCGCATTCGCACCATCGACCGGCCAGGCGCCGAGCACGCCCTGCTCGTCGAAGACGTGCACCACTGCGCGGTCGTCAGCCAGCGGCACCGCGGCGACCCGGACCGCGCCGACGGCCGTGCGCGGGAAACCGGCGAAGCCCGCGGTGTGCAGTCCCAACGCGTCGGCCGAAACCAGGTACCAGCCCGCGCGCGTCGCCACACACAGGCGATCACCGCCGGCCGACGCCAACGGCACGGCGCCTGTCACTACGGCGCCGGGATCGGATTCGGAAAACGGCAGCCACGGCTCACCGACCGCCGCGCCCGCCGTCGCATCCTCCGTCGAGAGCAGGAACACGCCGTCCGGGGAGGCACACGCCAGTCGCGTCGTCCCGCCCGCGTCGCGCAGCGGCAGCGCGCCGCCCAGCAGGGAATCGGCCAGCGTCACCTGCCAACCGGCAGTGACGGCCGCCACGCCGAGGCCGGCAGACCGGACAACGCCCTCACGCAGCGTGATGACCAAATCGGTCGTGCCGCCCACCTGCGGCAACGCCAGCGGCGGCCCGGCCACGCGGCCACCAAGGGCCAGCACGCCCCCGAAGGTGCGACCGGCCGCGCGCGGCCACCACTCGCGCCCGTCCGCCGTCACCGCGTAGAGCGTGGCGTCGAACGGGTTCTCGCCGTGGTTGGCGCCCGGCGCATCAGTGAACAACAGCACCCGTGTGCCGGACACCTCGAGCGGCGTCAGCGTGCCCGGGTCGATGGCCCGCGGACCGGCCGGCACGGCGCCGGCGGTCGCCTCCGCCGCGATCGTCCACGGCAACCCCGGCGACACGCGGCCGAGCGTGGCCTCGAACTTCATCACGCTCGGCAAGGCGCGCGGACCGTAGGGAGCGATGTTGGACAATGCCAGGTGCGACCACGAGCGGTCGTAGAGGCGCGTGTTCGGGAAGCCGTCGGCCGGCAGCGCATTGAATCCCGTCGCCACGCCGCCCGAATCGCGACCGCCGAACGGGTCGCGCCACGAGCCGTACCAGCCCAGCACGTAGGCGTCGAGCACGCCGATGTCCTGCAGCCCGTCCGCTTCGACCAGCTTCAGGCCGTCGCCGTCGGTATTGATCGTGTTCGACTCGAGTCCCGCCACGATGCGGTCCTCGTTCACGTGCCAGACCAGGGCGCCGCCCGCGGGCAGGAAGTAGTCGTAGAGCCCGCTGTTCTCCCACGTATCCGTCCCGGGGACGTGCCCGGCCAGGTAGAGGATGACGCCGGTGGAGTCGTCGCGCTCGAATGACAGGTTGTCCCACGGCAGGGGATCGTTGCCCGAGGGCACCCAGCGGTTCTCGATCAGGAACCACTCGCGCGGCGACAGGCCGCCGCGCCAGGCCTGCGGGTCGGCCAGGCGGAAGGCGCCGTAGCCGCCGGCCCACAGGGCATAGTCTTCGCGCGGTACGCCCACCGCCGGCAGGCGGTATTCGCCGCTCTTGTAGTCGAGCTCGCGCGTCTCCAGCCAGCCGAGGTACCACTTGTCCCACGCCGACAGCGACGGCGGCAGCACGCCGCCGGCGACGACGTAGACCGTGTCACCCTGGTCGGTGATCGCGCCGAGCGTGGCCGACAGGTTGGTGCCCGAATCCATCAGGTCCCAGATGCCGACCGCGGGCAGCCCGCGCGAGCTGTCGTACACGTCGGGCAGGCCGAGCGCGTGGCCGAACTCGTGGAAGAACGCCGCCGCGATGCTGCCGGAGTAGCCGTCCTGGTTCGTGGTCTCGGGGATCACCGAGCACTCGGTCAGTGAACCGGCGATGCCGTCCGAGCCCGTGCTCGCCAGCGGCTGCGCCTCGCCCAGGTTCACGAAGAACGTCGGGATGTCGTTCGGCGAATCGCCGTTCACGTCGCTCTGCCAGTCGCTGCCGGCGTGCACGAAGATGACGTAGGTGAACGGGTCGTTGTCGTCGTAGTCGGCTAGGTTGACGGTCCCGTCGGCCGCCGTGCCCTGGTCCGTGGCCGTGATCATGTCGCGCACCAGCGACTCGAGGCCGGCCATCGTCCAGAATCCGCCCGCGCCCGGGCCGTATTCGGCGATGTCCTTCACGTGGTAGGCAGCCTGGTCGCCGGCCGGCAGGACCTGTCCCTCGATGTGCAGGCGCCGGCCCGACATGAACCGGTAGTACTCGGTCAGGCCCTGCAGGTGCGACTCGAAGTAGGCCTTGTCGTGCGGGGGCGGGTCCACTTCCAGCGGGCCCGGGTTGGCCAGCGGGTCGAGCATGAAGCCGCCGCCGGCCGGGATCGAGGTCAGCGTCGGGTTGCGGTTGCCGTCGAAGTCGATGCGCACGAACAGGACGCGCAGCGTGTCGACGCCGCCGGCCGCCTTGTCGCGGTCGGCGCCGGCCGCCAGGAGCGCGGGCCCAAGGCCCCGCTCGGCCAGCAGGCGCTGCGACTTGTGCGAAACCTGCCGCTGGCCGAGCAGGTCGTGCACGGCCCGCCAGCGACGCACGGTCTCGCCCTGCCGGTGCAATTCGGCGTCGAGCAGTCGGCGGCCACCGGTCGTGTTGACGACCTGGTCCCAGTTCCAGCGACGCGCGGGCAGGCGTGCCCAGCGCGGGCCCGCGACCGCCTCGGCGACCAGCAGCACGGACAGGATGAAGACCGGCAGGACCGCCAGGCCGCGGCCCCAGGGCCGCGACCGGCGGTGGTCAGTCTTGAGCGGCAAAGCCAGGCTCCTCGCTCAGGGGGTGTTCAGGTCATTCGTCAAACGGTCACTCGTCAAACGGTCTCTCGTCAAACCGTCACTCGTCAAACGGTCTCTCTTCAAACTGTCGCCCGATAAGCCGCTAGAAGCGGTACGCCAGCGACAGGCGCGTCACACCGGGCAGGCCCTTGGCCTGCGGCACCTTCGCGAAATCGAAGGCGATCGGCTGGTTCACCCAGCGATCGAGGTCGACGCCGAAACCAAAGGTCGTATCCTGGATGTCGCCGTACTTGGCACTCTTGTAGCCGAGCCGGACGTACAGCGAGCGCAGGTAGTTCCACTCGGCGCCCACGCCGTATTCCTTCTGCGACGTCTCGAGGCCGAAGCCGTAGTCGTTGTTCTTCCACTTGTACAGCGGCACCAGATAGTCGCCGACCAGCAGGAAGCCCATGTATTCGCTGTGGTACAGGCTGTACGCCAGGCCGATGGTCAGCTTGCGCGGCATCGGGTCGCTCTGGTCGGCGTCGACATGCTTGATGTCCGGGCCGAGGTTGGCCACGGCGATGCCGATGTTCGACTTCAGGCTGGGCACCTTCCACAGCACGCCCATGTCCACGCCGAAGCTGTCGCCGCTGCCGCCGCCCTGCGTGTCCTGCATGACGTTCGTCTCGGCCAGCTTGTCGCGGAAGTACTTCACGCCCAGGCCCAGGCCCACGTTCGGCGACACGCGCACGCCGTAGCAGGCGCCGAAGGCGAACATGTACGAACGGAAGACGCCCGTGTCGACACCGTTCTCGTCCGTGCCCTGCTGCTGGCCCATGTCCAGGTAGTTCAGCGAGAAGCCGATGGCGCCGTTCTCGCCCATTGGCGCGGCGTAGCCGCCCCAGTACAGGCCGATGTCGTTGGCCAGGCCGGCGGCGAGGCTCGACTGCATGATGTGCAGGTCGTGCGGCTGGTCACGCTGCGGCAGGAAGCCCAGGCCGCCCGGGTTCCACCACTGCGCCGTGACGTCCTGCGCGAGGGCCGTGCCCGACTCGCCCAGGGCGTTGTAGCGCGCCCCGACCGGGAAACTGAGGTTGATGGCGCCCGCGCCGGAACCGGCCAGGGCCGCGCCGCAGAAACCCATCGTCAGGGCCGCCGCCAGGGCGACCATCGTCAACGTCCTCTTCATGTCCGTCCTACCTCCAGTGGTTGTCCCGGGCCGGGGCCTGCGCCCCCGCCCGCCCGGTCACCGATGCATGATGACCAGTTTGCCCGTCTTCGTGATCTCGCGTCCGTCCGCCGCGGCGCCCGCGCCCCGCAGCACGTACAGATAGGTGCCGTTGGCGATCTCGTCGCCCTGCCCGTCGCGTCCGTCCCACTCCAGGATGCGGGGGCCGGCCTCGGTGAAGTTCTCGCGCAGGGTGCGCAGTCGCTGGCCCGCCAGCGTGTAGATGTCCCACTGCACGGCCATCGGATCGCTCAACTCGAAAAGAAGTCGGCACGCGCCCGGCGTCGGATTAGGAAAAAGGGTAACGTCTTCGATACCGGCCACTTCCGAAGGCACGATCTCGAAACTCAAGGTGTCCGAACCGACGTTCCCGAGGGCATCGCTGGCGTGCAGGGCCGCCCGGTGGATGCCGCTGGCCAGATCCTGGGGCAACGGGTAGACAAGCCCGCCGCTCGTGTAGCTGTTCGGGTCATAGGCGAACGCGGCGGTGACGTCGGTCATCCGCCCGGAGTCGTCCAGTTCCAGGAGCAGAGAGTTGCCCGGGCTGGTGCCCAGCATCGCGATGCCGCTCGTATCGACCAGCGCGGCGGTCAGCGCGTCGCCCGGGTGGACCCGGTGGCGTCCGTCCGCGAAGGCGAGCCGGATCTGCGGGCCGCGGATGTCGTCCACCGCGCCGACGGAACCGCGCACCGCGGGCACGACATGTACCGCGGCATGGTCGCCGCTCGCGGTCTCGAGCAGCAGGCGCACGCGCCCGCTGTCCCCGTAGCGGATCTGGGCCGGGACCTTGAACGGGATGACGAGGTCGCCCGCACCGGCGGTGCCTTCGCCGTCGAAGACCGAGGCGCCGCCCTCGACCCACGTGGCCGTCCCGCCGAACGGCGTGTTCTCGTACGTGCGCGGCGTCGAGCTCTCCTCAACGCGCACGCGGTACGTGTCGCCGGCGCCGAGCGCGGACTTGCCGCTGGCCGCAAGGATGACCGTCTGCCGGGCCCCCGCGCGCAGCGTGTCCAGGCTCGCCGGCGCCAGGACCAGGTCGTCGACCGGGTTCGGCAGCCGCATCGCCGGGTCACCCATCAGGTTGTAGCGCTGGCTGTTGGCGCGGTAGTCCAGCGAGACCATCTGCCCCTTGGCCTGGCGCAGCGCCTCGCCCACCGTTCGCCCGGCCTGTACATGGCGCGCCGGGAAGAGATTCCGGAAGAACGCCTCGGTGACGGCGTCGTTGTCCGTGCTCCAGCTGACCTGGCTGGCGCAGATCGCGCCGGCCGCGCCGCCCGCCGCAGAGCTGACGAACTGCTCGGACATCGAGAGCCGCGACGGGCTGTCGAAAACGCCGACGTCGCAGCTGAAAGCCACGAACAGCGGACGCTGCGACCCGTTGCCCAGGTTGGCGATGTCGCGCGACTGGAAGATCTGCTCGTCAGCCAGGTTGTCCTCGGCGCCGTGCCCCACGTAGTAGAAGAGCGTCGTGCCGGCGTTGAGCGCCGCGTTGATCGCCGCCCGCGCGGCGGGCTTGACCTGCGACGACGGCGGGAACGGGTAACCGATGCCGTAGACCTTGTCGACGTCGAGGCTGACCGGCAGGTAGTTGGCCGCGACGTCCTCGGCTTCGCGCGTGTGCGCATCCTCGCCGAAGACCGGCACCTGCCCGGAACTCGGGCGGTAGACGTCGTCGGCGGTCAGCAGGATGCGGTTGCGCCAGGCGCCCTCGGCGGGCCCGGCCGCCTGCGCGATGGCGCGGCTGACCATCGCGTGGGCCTGGTCGGAATCGAGCGCCGGCAGCCGACCGCAGGCGACATCCGGCACATCGAGGTCCGCGCGCGCGATGACCGACGGCGGCGGCGAGTCGAACGACACGAGCGCGTCGTCCGAGGCGAACGGCGTCTGCCGGTTCAGCGCCACCGGGAAGAGCGGGAAGTAGTGGCGCACCACCGTGGGCACCAGGTCGTAGAGGTCGACCAGCGGCACCAACCCGCGGTAGTTGCGGTAGTCGCGCGTGGTCTTTCCCACCAGGCACACGTGGCTCAGGCGCTGGCCGCCCACCTCGTAGATGTGCCGGAAGTAGTTGCGGATCGCCATCGGGTCCTTCTGCCCGCCCGAGTAGTTGTTGTAGATGGACTCGGCGGTCACCGCCCGCGCGCGCGGCGACGCCACGCCCGGCAGCACGGCGTTGTGGAAGGATGCGAGGTTCGCGCCTGCGCCGGACAGCGCGGACGCCGACACGACGATGTAGTCGACGTTGCCGTCGGCAGCCACCAGCGACACGGGCGACTGGCGCGAGCCCGAGGCGACCGCCAGCAGCGTGCCCGGGGTCCCCGCCACGCAGTGCAGGTCCGTGCCGGGATCGCGTTCCACGCCGTAGGTCACGACGCCGGCGCCCGGCGTCCCGACCAGGACGCGCGCCGAATCGGGGCGCGACACGTCCCAGACCACGGGCGTCACGCCGGCCGGCACCGTCAGGCGCAGGTCGGTCGCGGTGCCCGGGGCGGCGACCTGGTCGCCCCAGTGCGCGAACTCCAGCTGACCGAGAGCCGGGTCAAGGTTCAGCGCCGTCCAGTAGAGGACGTCGACGCTGTCGAGCGCGAGCGGCCGCCGCACCGACTGCGTGGCCGACGCATTCTGGATCGTGAACGTGTTGGTGCCGCCGACGAGCGCCGTCGTGTCGCCGGCCAGGCGCACGCGCAGGCTGTCGTTCTGGTCCGAATACGTGATCGTCGTCGAGCCGGCCTGCGCCTGGTCGCTGTTGAGCCACCCCTTCGCCGTGAAGACGAAGGCTGCCGAATAGAGGTCGTACATGCCGCGCACGTCGGCGACGAAGTGCGTGCTGGAACCGGCCACCGGCGTGCGCACGGTGAACTGGTCCGTGTGGGAGCTGAAGATGGAACTGTCCCAGGCCCAGTTGTCGGCGAAGACGCCGATCACGTCGGCGTACTGCTGCTCGAGGTGCAGCCGCACCCTCGCGGTGTCGACGGGCTGGCCGCCGAGGGCCGGCGCCTGCACCGTCGGCACGCGGCGCGGCGTGCCCGGCAGCGGCGAGGCCGTCGCGTCATTCTCCCACGTCAGCCAGTAGACGGCCTCGGCGGCGTACGGGTGATCGTAGTGCTCGAGGCGCCCGGCGCCCGGCTGCAGCCGGTCCAGCCACGTGCTGGTGCCGACGCCGTAGAAGCGTACCTCGTCATCGAGGTTCCATTCACCGTCGCCGCCGTCGACGACGCTGATCGCGACCTCGTTCAGCCGCGTGCGGTCCGCCTGCAGCGAATCGGGATACTCCGGGTCCATCTCCAGCGCAAGCCCGCCGCCGCGGTACACGCGCAGCTTCGCCGGGCTGACGTCGCCGACTGGAACGCCGTAGCCCGCCAGCTGCTGCCCGGTGATGTGGTAGAGCCCGGTCGTCGTCAGCCGCAGCGAGACCCAGTGGTTCGTCACCGCGAACGGGTCGAACGGGGCGGCCTTCCCTGCGGCCGCGGCCAGCGACTCGTCGCGGGCGCCCGCTGACAGCGCTGCGAACAGGTCGCCGTTGGCGACGCCCGCCGGCATCGCGGTCGGGACGTCGGCGCCCACCATGCCGCCGTTCTTCGCGATGCGCGCCAGGCGCGAGGCGAACGGCGCCTGTGCCGGGTGGCGGCACTCGAGGGTCAGCCCGGCCAGCACGCCGTCGCCGCCCGAGAGCGCGACGCGGAAGCCGGCCAGCGGCACCTTGCGATAGACGGCCGGCGCGCCGGCCACCACCAGGGATGCCTCGTCGACGCCGGCCGAAGGCTCGCGCCACCAGCGGACGTCCGACACGACGACCTGCGGCAGGTCGCGCGTGGGCACGGCCAGAGACAGGCGCATTTCCGGCGCCGACAGCCGCTGCTGCCCGCCGATGCCGTCGTCGAGATCGTCGATCACCGGCGGCAGCGCATAGCGCACCGTGGCCGGGTCGATCGCCTGCCAGTCGGCCGGGCCCGACTGCACGGGGAAGTCGATGCGCACGATGGTGCGGTCGGCGGTCTGGCTGAGCACGCGCACGACCGGCTGCGCCATCACGGCCGCCGGCGCCGCGGTCGTATCGGTCGTATGGGTCGTATGGGTCACATCAGTCGCATCGGCCGCCGAAGCAGCCGTCGGGCGCACCAGGCCCAGCGCCACGAAGCACGCCACGAAGATCGCCGCCTGGACGGCCAGGTTGCGCGGCCCGCGGCGGCTGCCGTGCCTGAGCAGGCCCGTGTGCGTGGGGAAGATGAAGCGGTCGCGACTGAGGCGGCCCAGCTTCTGGAACAGGTTCTCGAGGTCCGGCAGCATCCCGGCGATCCCGCCGACGACGGCCGGCGCGGTGCCGAACGGCATCAGCAGCAGCAGCACGAGCGCCGCCACGCCGCCGCCCAGTTCCAGGCGCCAGTCCGGATGGTCATAGTGCGGGAACATGTCGAGCACGGCGTGCGAG
>CAIOLW010000167.1 GCA_903859215.1 uncultured bacterium
GTCAGCTGCAGCGGACCCAGCGCCTGGCGGTAGCCCAGGGCCCCGCGGAACCCGAACACGGTCTGGTCGAGCTCCGGCACCCGCTCCGCCGACAGCCGACAAAATGTCAGCCCCAGGGACGCGTAAGGATGCGACGGCCAGGCCGTCAGGCGAGCCTCCGCGGCCATCGCCCCGGTCAGCAGCGACAGGCGGTCATAGCGGAAGACTTCGCCCCCTTCACCCAGCAGCGCCTCGGCCGTGACGTCGCAGGTCCCGGTGGCCAGTTCGCCGCGCAGCCACCAGCGCCCTTGCCCAAGCCGGCGCCCGGCGAACGCGGTCGCGATGCTGCCCGGGTCGATCGTGGCCGTGAACCGGGACGCCGAGAACCACGTGGCGCCGTCACGGCCCCAGGGAACCACGACCTGGTTGGCCGTCTCGACGCGGAACAGGTCGCCGCCGTCCACCGTGCCGGCTCCCAGGCCCGCGAACCAGTGGTCCCCCCCGGCCGTGAACACCGGATTGGTGGCCGCGGACGGCTTCGGCTCAACAGGCTTCTGGACGGGCTTCGGCACGGGGATCCGGTGGCGGCCGGTGTCGCGGTCCTGGGCCATGGCCGGGACGGACGCCAGGAGCGCCATCAGGAGCAGGAAAACCAGGACCGGGAAACGACGCAGGTTCGCGCGCGCGGCGCGAGGCAGGGCGGACGGAAAATCCGCGTGGAGCGGGAGCGACAAGACGCAGCGACCTCGGGATGGCGGACCAGCCGGCGGCGGGCCGCTGCCCGCCGCTCGACTCCGTTCAGCTCAGTGGCTGTCGCCTGTATCTAGGCCCGGGGTGCCGGTGGTGTCAAGCCGGGCCTTGAGCGTCCGCACCTGCATTTCGTACTGGTAGACCATGCGCAGGAGCTGGTCGTTGCGTTCGCGCAGGCGTTGGATGGTCTGCAGGTCCGCGAGCCGCTCGCCCGACCAGCCGCGGTCGATGCCGGCGCCCGACGGCGAAATGGCGCCCGTCGAGACACTGCGGCCGATCCCCTGGTCGTACAGGCCGCCGCCGCGCGGCGCACCGAACAGCGAGCGCCGGTCCGAACGCCCGGCCAGGCTGGCCGCCGGAGAGGTCGTCACCGCCGCGACACGTTCAGTCGCCGCCGCCACCGTCACGACCGGAGCCTGCGCCAGACCGGCCGTCACCGCAGCCGGATCGCGCTGCGGGCCCATGAACACCGCGACGGCCAGGACGGCTGCGAGGCCGACCGAAGCGGCCGCGCCGAACGCCGGCCACCACTGGACACGACGCGACGCCGGCTCGTCCTCGAGCCACGGGTAGGCCGTCTCGCCGGCCCGCTGCTGCAGCGCCTGGTTCAGCCGCAGCTGCAGCTTCCAGTCGAAGTTGTCCGGGAGCTGCGGCTCGGTTGCCGCCAGCAGCCGCCGCCCGGTCAGCAGGTCCTCGCGGAACGACTGGCACTCCGTGCACGCATCGAGGTGCTCGAGCAGTCCCGTCGTGGCGGCCGGCGGCAGAAGTCCGTCTAGGTCGCGACTCAGGTAATCCCTGGCCTTGCTGCAACGCATCGTGGGGTTCCTTTCGGTCACTCGTCCGTGGCCGGCCCGTTGTCCTCTGCCGCGGCGCGGGCTTCGATTTCCTCGAGCTCCGCCAGCAGCGTTTCGTTCTTGAGCATCGGCTTGATCAGCGCCCGGAAGCGGGTGCGCGCGCGGTTGATCCGCGACCGCACCGTGCCGAGCTTGAGCCCCGTCACTTGCTGGATTTCCTCGTAGCTGAGCTGTTCCACCTCGCGCAGCAGGAACGGCACCCGGTAGCGTTCGGGGATCTTCGCGGTGGCCTCGGCGATCAGGCGGCCGAGTTCCTCGCGCTGGATGCCTTCGGAGGTGTCCGCGCGCGTGTCGGCGGGATCCATCGGCATCTCGTCGTCCTCGGGCGCGGGATTCAGGCTGATCATCATCGGGCGGCGCGAACGCTGCCGCATCTTGTTGCGCACGAGGTTCGTCGCGATGGTGAACACCCAGGTCGAGAAGCGCGCGATCTCGCGGTACTTCGCGGCGTGGATGTAGACGCGGATCAGCGTCTCCTGCGTGAGTTCCTCGGCCAGGGCCGGATCCTTCACCATGCGCATGATGAAGCTGAACAGGCGGCCCTTGTAGCGGGCGACGATCTCGTCATAGGCCCGCTTCTGCCCCTGCTGGACCAGGACGATGAGATCCTCGTCGCGGAGGTCGCGCAGGGCGGCCCTCAGCTGGCGGGGATCCTCGTAGGGGGTGTTGTCGCGCGACGGGTTCACCTTGCGCTCCTGACGACGACCGGGAAACGGAACCGCAGGCCTGTCAACGCGCCGGGTCCGGGGAAGTTCCCGGTTCCGTGCGCGGAGGCAGGGCCAGGATCTCACCGAGCGACCACCACGGCAGGAAGGCTTCCTCGGGCGACGCCCCCGTCCCCCGGCGTTCCAGCGGCGTCACGACCAGGCGCCCGGGGCGGCGCGAAGAGCGGACCACGATGGCGCCGCCCCGGCCCGGAGCCAGCCGGGCGACCTCGCCCCGGCCGCCGCCGCCGCGGGCGCGGCTCGCCAGTTCGGGGCGCAGCCGGGGGGACGTCCCCACCGAACTCTTTTCTGCCGGCGCCTGATCGTCGACAGCCGCCAGGACGAACGCCGGGCCTCCCCGGGGAGCATGGCCGTCGGCGGCCCAGCGGACCACCCCTCGGGCCAGCGCCGCCAGCCCGGCCGGGGGCGCCCTCCATTCGCGGTCCCAGGCGCCGTAAAGGCCCTCGCCGGCGGCCGGAGCCACGAGCGTCCAGCCCTGCCCGGCGCGCGACAACAGCGCCTGCCAGGGATCGCCCCGGGCGGACAGGTCTTCGGCGCCGGGCCTGCTGTCGGCCGACAGGTCCAGGCGGATCGTCCCGTCGCAGCCGTTCACCCAGCCCGCGGTCCCGGACGCCGCACGCCCCAGTGCCTCGGCACGCCAGGTGGCCAGCACGACCGCGAGCGTATCGCCGGACGCCTCGCGCGGCGCCTCGGCCGCGCTGACGGCCGTCACGAACAGGACCAGGCCGGCCAGTGCCATGGCCGCCGGGAGCGACCGCCTGCAGCAAGGGCTGGTCACCGCTTCGCCTTCGCGGGAGCCGGCGCGGCGCCCTTCTCCAGCTCACGGATCGCGGCTTCGATGCGCTTCCGGTCGCCGCCGAAGGTCAACGACCGCCGCAGGACGTCCAGGGCCTGGTCCCGCTGCCCGCCGGCCTTCAGGACCATGCCCAGGTGCTCGAGGATGACCGGGTCTTCCGGCAGCACGTTGACGGCCTGGATGAGGTTGTCGAGCGCCGCCTCGAACCGGCCCTGCCGGTAGAGCACCCAGCCCAGCGAGTCGAGGTAGGCGCCGTTGCCGGCGTCCTTGGCCAGCGCCTGGCGGACCAGCTTCTCGGCGCGGTCCAGGTCGGTCGCCTTCTCGGCGAGCCAGTAGCCCAGGGTGTTGGCCACTTCGGCGTCGTCCGGGAACTCGCGGGCCAGCGTCTCGAGATCCTCGCGCGCAGGCGCGTCCTCGCCCAGTTCGTCGTGGCAGAGGCTCTTCTGGATGAGCGCGTTCTGGCGCAGGTCCGCGTCGGTCGATGCCGTGGCGAAGTGCTCGGCGGCGCGCGTCAGATCGCCGGCCGCGCGGTAGCCGTAGCCGAGGATCATGTGGCCACCCGTGTCCTGATCGGTGATCAGGGAAGCGGCCACCGCGCACTGGTCACCGATCTCCTTGCGGCGCGCCGCGAGCGCGGCCGTCGCCTCGGCGCCCGTCGGCGCCTTTTCGCGCGCGACCAGCAGGGCGCGGATGCAGGACAAGCGCAGTTCGCCGTCGTCCGGTTCGAGATCCACCGACTTGCGGTACAGCCCGAGCGCCTGGTTCCAGTCGCCGGCGGCCTCGGCCACCTTGCCCTTGAGGAACCAGCCGCGGGCCGCCTGCGGCCAGTGTTTGGTGACGCGGTCGACAAGCTTGGCGCCTTCGTCGGTGCGCCCGGTTCCCAGCAGCATGCGCCCGAGCCACAGTGAGGCGTTCACGCCCAGTTCGTTGTTCGCCGCCAACGGCTGCAGGAGCGCGATCGCCTGGTCCACCTTCTGGCGCCGCGCATAGTGGTCGGCCAGTTCGACGACGAACGAATCGGACGGCAGGCCCACCGCGACGCGCGCCGCCTCGGCCTCGGGATCGTGGTCGCCGTCCTCGTTGCCCGCCGCGCCGGGCGCACCGGTGCCGAACCGGCGATCCGCCTCGCGCGCGAGCGCCAGGGCATCGGCGTCGTGGCCGGCATCCACCTGGGCCTGCAGGCTCAGCATCCAGAGCGCCGGGCGCTCCGGGTCGACCCGCACGGCCTCGGTGAGCAGGGTGACCAGATCCTCGCCGCGGCTGGCGCGCTGCAGGATGCCGGCCATCTCCAGGTAGATCTCGCCCGCGGCGGCGGGAAAACGCGTGAGGCCCCCGCGCAGGAGTTCCAGCGCGTGATCCGCCTTGCCGGAGCGGTCCTGGAGCCCCGCTTCGGCCAGCAGCAGCGGCAGCGAGTCGTTCCCCTTGTCGCGCAGGTACCGGATGTCGGCCATCGCCCCGGCTTCGTCGCCATTGCGCGCCAGCAGGGCCGAGCGGCGCAGGCGGAAGGACACCGAATCGGGGTTGGCCGCCACGAGCTTGTCCATCACCGGGAGCGCGTCGCGCAGGTAGCCCTCGGCGACGAGCGCGGCCTGGTAATCGATCGCGATCGCCATCGCTTCCGGTTGCGCGCGGTAGGCCTGGTGCAGCAGGGGCAGGGCGTCGGCGGCGCGGCCCTCCGCGAGCAGGCGATGCCCGATCAGCCAGCTGGCGGCCACGCCGTACGGGACGTCCTCGTCCGGCTTGGCGACCTCGGCAGCGCCCTTGGCCGGGTCGTCAGGGACCGCGGCGGCCAGGGCGAGCGACGGCAACAGGAGGCAGCACAGGGCTGCCGGCAGGAACAGACGCACGCGGGCTCCTTCTCGTCTCGGGAAGCGGCCGGGGCCGCGGAAAGGACAGGTCAGGAATCGGCAGAACCCGGCAAAGCCTGACCATGTTCCAGCCCGGCCAGGGCGGCGGCGGCGGCGGTCTGCTCGGCGGCCTTCTTGTTCCGCCCCTCGCCCGTGCCCAGGACCTGGCCGTCAAACGAGACGGCGACCCGGAAGACCCGGTCGTGATCGGGTCCCTCGACCGCGACCACGCGGTAACGGGGCGGCGTCTTGTGCTCGGCCTGGATCAGTTCCTGGAGGCGGCTCTTGTAGTTGCGTTCGGAACGGTCGGCCAGCACGCTGTCGGCCCCGTCCAGGAGGATGCGCCGGATCGTGCCGCGGGCGGCGTCGAGGCCGCCGTCGAGGTAGACCGCGCCGATGATGGCTTCGGTGGTGTCGGCGAGGATGGAAGAACGTTCACGACCGCCGGTTGCCGCTTCGCTGCGGCTCATCCGGATGTGGACGCCCAGTTCGTGCTCGCCGGCCACCTCCGAGAGGCAGGCGCCGCAGACGAGCAGCGACTTCATCTTGGTGAGGTCGCCCTCCGAGCAGTCGGTAAAGTTCCGGTAGAGATGCTCGTTGACGATCAGGCCCAGCACGGCGTCGCCGAGGAACTCGAGCCGCTCGTTCGAGCTGCCGCGTTCCTGGCCGGTGACGTGGACATGGGAACGGTGCAGGAGCGCGTTGGCCAGGAGCGTGCGGTCGACGAAGGTGTGGCCGATCTTCTGCTCGAGGGCGCTGAGGCTCGCTTCATCGACAGCCGGATCGTCGTCGCCCACGATCGGGACGAACGTTGTGCGGGCCTTGCGGCCCAGCAACCGGTTGATGAATGCGTTCCAGCCCATGAGCGACGACGTCCCCGTCCTTCCGCTACCTCCGCGCGCCGAGGCAGAGGGTTACATTGTGGCCCCCGAAGCCGAACGAGTTCGACAGGGCGAATTCCACGTCCTGCTTCACGGCCGTCAGGGCGCAGTAGTCCAGGTCGCACTCGGGGTCCGGGTTCTCCAGGTTGACCGTCGGGGGCAGGATGCCCTCGTGCATCGCCAGGAGGGTGACCACGGCCTCGACGCCGCCGGCGGCGCCGAGCAGGTGCCCGATCATGGACTTGGTGGAGCTGATCTTCAGCTTCTTCGCATGGTCCCCGAACACGCTCTTGATGGCGCGCGTCTCGACCATGTCGTTGAAGTGCGTCGACGTGCCGTGCGCGTTGATGTAGCCGATCTGCTCGGCGCGCAGCCCTGCGTCCTGGAGGGCCTGCGTCATCGAACCGATGGCGCCGGTGCCTTCATTGTCCGGCTGCGTCATGTGGTATGCGTCGGCGGTCATGCCGTAGCCGCAGACCTGGCCGTAGCTCTTCGCGCCGCGGGCCCGCGCGTGCTCCTCCGACTCGAGGACCAGGATGCCGGCGCCCTCGCCCAGCACGAAGCCGTCGCGATCGCGGTCGAACGGACGGCTGGCGCGATGCGGTTCGTCGTTGCGCGAGGACAGCGCCTTCATGTTCGCGAAGCCGCTGATGGACATCGCGCACACGGCGGCTTCCGAGCCGCCGCAGATCATCACGTCGGCCTTGCCGAGGCGGATCTGGTCGAAGGCCGCGCCGATGGCGTGGCCGCCCGAGGCACAGGCGCTGACCGTGCAGTAGTTGGCGCCACGGAACCCGTAGCGGATCGACACCAGGCCGGCCGCCATGTCGCTGATCATCATCGGGATGAACAGCGGCGAGACGGCGCGCGGGCCGCGGGCCACCAGCTTGCTGTGCTGTTCCTCGAAGGTGCCCATGCCGCCGATGCCCGAGCCGATGATGACGCCGGCCCGGAACGAATCGGCGGTCGACCAGGTCGCCGAGGCGTCGGCCAGGCCAGCCTGCTCGACGGCCTGCACGGCGGCAGCCATCGCCAGATGGACGAAGCGGTCGGCCTTGCGGGCATCCTTCGGGTCCATGATCGTCTCGGGGTCGAACCCCTTGACCTGGGCGGCGAAGTTGGTCTTGTAGTCGGTAAGATCCGCGAACCCCTGCAGGGGCGCAACGCCGCCGCGACCGGCGACCATGGCTTCCCAGCTGGAGTCGCGGTCGAGCCCGACGGCCGTGATCATACCCATTCCGGTGACAACGACACTACGCGCGGCCAAGGCGCAACCTCCTGGAATTGAGAAACTCCCGGCCGCCCTGCGGGCCGGATGCCTCTGGGGCCGGGACCCTGAGCCGGGGACCTTCGGGTGCCCCGGTCGGGCACCCGTCCGTCTCTACCGCGCGGCGCTACTCGAGGTTGGCTTCGAGGTAGTCGATGGCGTCCTGCACGGTGCGCAGCTTCTCCTGGTCCTCTTCGGGGATCGTGATGTTGAACTGCTCTTCGAGGTCCATCACGAGCTCGACGGTGTCCAGCGAGTCGGCGCCCAGGTCCTCGGTGAACGAGGCCTCGGGGGTGATCTGCTCGGCGTTGACCGACAGCTTCCGCTGGATGATTTCGTAAACCTGTTCCTGGATCGAGGCCATGTCGCTGTACCCTCCCGGGTGACTGGGGTCTTTCGTTCTCTGCTTCTGCGGTCCTGGGAATCTAGTTTCGCGGTCTTGAGAATCTAGGCGATCATGCCGCCATCCACCACCAGCGTCTGCGCGGTGATGTACGCGGCTTCCGGTGACAACAGGAACCTGACGACGCCGGCGATGTCGCCCGGCTCGCCGAAACGCCTGAGCGGGATGCGCTCGAGCATGCCCAGCCGGACCTTCTCGGGCAGGTCGGCGGTCATGTCGGTGACAACATAACCGGGCGCCACCGCGTTGCATGTCACCCCGCGGCTCCCGAGTTCCTTGGCCACCGACTTGGTCAGCGCGATGATGCCGGCCTTCGAGGCCGCATAGTTGGCCTGCCCGGCGTTTCCCGTCAAGCCGATGACGGACGTGATGTTGACGATCCGTCCGTGGCGCTGGCGCATCATAATGGGAGCCACCGCCCGTGTAAAGTAGAACGTCCCGTTCAGGTTTACGTCCAGGGGGGCCTGCCACTGCTCGGGCGACATGCGGACGAACAGGCCGTCCCGGGTGATCCCGGCGTTGTTGACCAGCCCGTGGATGCTCCCGAAGGCCTCCTGGGCCGCCAGGGCGATGCGCTGGGCGTCATCCCAGCTGCCGATGTCGCCGGGGCAGGCCAGGCAGCGCCCGGGGCCGCCCAGTTCGGCGGCCAGCGCCTCCAGCTTGTCGGCCGAGCGGGCGACCAGGACCAGCGGCCGGCCGTCGGCGGCCACCGCGCGCGCGACCGCCTCGCCGATCCCGCGGCTGGCTCCCGTGACGATGACGGCTCCCTGTTCCATGGCACGCTCCTGAACGGGTCGGTTCAACTGCCGGCGCCGGCGGCGTCCGCCAGCAGGGCCGGCAGCAGGGCCGGCAGGGCTTCAATCTCTGCGACGGTCCCCACGGCCAGGAACTGCGTCTGCGGGTAGGCGCGCCGCGCCAGGCCGGTCAGCAC
>CAIOLW010000168.1 GCA_903859215.1 uncultured bacterium
ATGGAGGGCGCGCCGCGGCGCGTGGCCTGGCAGCAGGGCGAGGCCGTGCTCCTGGACGCGTTCTCGGCCAACGACACCGAGTCGCTGGCCGCCCTGTGGGACGGCTGGCGCGGGACGCTGGGCGCGGGCCGCCCCTGGTCGGTGGTCCTGGCGACGCGCGCCGACCGGCCCCTGCGCACGCGCCGGTTCTGCGCGTGGCTCGCGGGGCGGGTCGACGTGGACGCGGTGTACGTCACCGGTTCGCACCGGCACGCCGCGCGCGCGTTGTTGCGCAGGAGCGGGGTGGCGGTCCACGATATCGACCCAAGGCTCGCGCCGCTGGCCCTGCTCGAGGGATCCGTGGCCGCGCCGCTGGACAGTGAACGCCCCGTGCTGGTCGGCATGGGGAACGCGCGGGGCCTGGGCCTGGCGCTGCGCGCGAAAGAGGCGGGAGAGGTGGCCTGATGTCCTGGGACCTGTTCCTGGTGGGCCTGCTGGTCGGGTTCTGCTACTTCGAGTTGACCGGGTACTCGCCCGGCGGCGTGGTGCCGCCGGCGTACTTCGCGCTGTTCATCCGGCAGCCCGGCCGCGTGGGGCTGACGGTCCTCCTGGCCTTCGCCGTCTACGGCGCGATCAGGTTCCTCGAATCGCGCACGTTCCTGTACGGCCGCCGTCGCCTGTTGACGGCCCTGCTGCTGGGCTTCGCGGCGAAGTGGCTCGTGGAGCGCGCGCTCGCGCCGTCGCTGCCGGTCACCTTCGAGGCGCACACGATCGGCTTCGTCATCCCCGGCCTGATCGCCAACGACATGGTGCGGCAGAAGGTTGTGCCGACCGTGCTGTCGGTGGGGATCGTCATGGTGGTGACGGCGCTGATCGGCCTTCTGCTCGGGTGGGGAGCGACGTCGTGAGGCCGGTGGGCGCGCGCCGGCTGCTGCTCGTGTTCGCCGTGGCGATCGGCGGCTGGTTCGCCGTCCAGGCGTGGGGCTTCCGCCAGGCCCCGCACCCGCGGCAGGACGCGATGCACCGGGCCGAAGCGCGCACCGTGAGGGCCTTCGCCGCCGTCGACTCGACCAGGCGCGCGCGGGGGCTGATGCCGGCCAACCCGTCACCGGTGCGCTGGCACGCCCTTCTCGGCGACGACTACACGCCCATCACCACCACGCTCGGCGCGTTGTCGGCGAAGGAGGCGGCGACGAATCCCGCCTGGGCCGCCGTCATGGTGAAGCTGCTGGACGAGGCCGGGGTTCGCCAGGGCGACGTCGTCGGCATCCTGGCTTCCGGGTCGTTCCCGGCGCTGACCATCGCCACGCTGGCCGCCGCGCAGGAACTGGGCGCGCAGACGTACCTGGCCGTCTCGCTCGGCGCGTCGACCTACGGCGCCAACGTTCGCCTGGCCACCTGGCTCGACATCGAGGACTGGGCGCAACGCGCGGGGGCGGTGTCGCCGACGCGCGAGATGGTGACGCTCGGGGGCGAAAACGACAACGGCGGCGGGATGGATGACGAAGGACGGGCCTGGCTGCAGGAGGCGCTCGCGCGGCATGCCCGCACGGCCCAGGTCCCGCGCGACCTGAACGACGCGGTCGCGATGCGGCTCGCGTTCCTGGAGGCGCCGCGCCTGGCGGCCGTCGTCAACGTCGGCGGCGGCCAGGCTGCGCTGGGGCGTTGCCCGCACGCGGAGTCGCTGCCGCCGGGGCTCTGGCCCGCCGGCCCGGGCTGCGGCTGCCCGGAGCGCGGCGCGGCGACGCGCATGCACGAGAAGGGCCTGCCCGTCATCAACCTGCTGTCCATCCGGGACCTGGCGATGCAGTACGGGCTGGATCCCGAGCCGGGCCGTGACTACCGCGACACCGGCCGGCCGGACCTGGTGCGCCGGGCCGATCGGCGGTTGCCGCTGGGGGCGCTGGCGCTCATCGCGCTGGCGCTGTCCTGGCGTCGGCGACTGTGCTGAATCGTCACACTCGCACTGTGACGATTCCGCGCACAGAATACGCCCGCGACTCACGTAAGCTGTTTAATGACAATGAATTGTTAGTGGCTTATCAATTGCTTATGCGCTTTCAGTCCGGCCTTTGCGGCGCCGTGGTCAGGCCGGTGCGACATCCATCAACCCAACGGGAGAGTAAACAATGTTACGCGTGAACCTGCGCATTACGCTGCTGGCCGTCCTGCTTGCGGCCTTGTCGTCCACGTTCGCGTGGAGCGCTCCCCTGCGGGTCGCCATGTACATCGACGACGGCGCCAGCGCCACCTGGACCAACGTGGCCGCCGCCCTGAACGACCCGGCGCGGTTCACCGTGACCACGGTCATGGGTGCGGACATCCGCGCGGGCGTGCTGGCGAACTTCGACGTGTTGGTCCACCCGGGCGGCAGCGGCTCAGCGCAGGGCGCTTCGCTCGAGGAGGCCGGCCGCGACAGCGTGCGCGCGTTCGTGCGCCGCGGCGGGGGCTACCTGGGGATCTGCGCCGGTTCCTACCTGGCGTCCAGCGACTACGCCTGGTCCCTGAATCTCCTGAACGCGAAGGTGATCGACAAGGCGCACTGGAACCGCGGCGACGCCGCAGTCGACGTCCGCTTCACCGGCTTCGGCCGCGACATGTTCTCCCTGGCGCAGGACACCGTGGTCATCGAGTACCGGCAGGGCGCGCTGATGGCTCCCGCGCAGATCGACTCGATGCCCGCCTACGTCGAGGCCGGCGCCTTCGCCTCCGAGGTCGCCCTGAACGGCGCGCCCACCGGCGTGATGATCGGCGCGACGGCATTTGCGTTCAGCACGTACCACAAGGGCCGGGCGGTCGCCTTCAGCCCGCATCCGGAGATCACCGCCGGCTACCAGTACATGGTTGCCGACGCCGTGGAGTGGGTGGCCTCTTCGGCCCCGTTCCTGGCGGTGTCCGCGCCGCGCGAACTGGAGACGTGGCAGACCGGCAGCATCCACGCCATCCAGTGGATCACCGAGGGCGACAACCAGCCCGTCGCCATCGAGTTCTCGCCCGACAACGGGGCCACGTGGCAGACGGTGGCGTCCGGCGTGACCACGAAGTACAACTGGACCGTGCCCGCGACCGCGTCCTCGACCGGCCTCCTGCGGGCCACGTCCATCTCCAATCCGGCGCTGACCCACACCGTCCCCTTCGCCATCATCCCGCCGCCGCCGTCCATCAAGTCGGCCCGCGGCGGGAACTGGAGCGACGCGGGGACCTGGCTGGGCGGCATGGTGCCCGGGGCCGCGGACAATGTGGTCATCGGCAGCGGGCATACGGTCATCGTCGACGTGGCGTCCAGTTGCCTCGACATCTCGTTCCAGGATGCCGCCGGCCGGCTGGGCCTGACGCGCGACCTGAACGTCTACGGCAACTTCAACATCTACGACACGCTGACCAACCCGTTCTACTCCGGCAGCAGCCTGTGGGGCGCCACGGCCCGGATGGTCTTCACCGGGAGCGCCGACATCCAGACCATCACCAACCTCGGCGTCACGA
Organism: uncultured bacterium; assembly: GCA_903859215.1. Classification (GTDB taxonomy): domain Bacteria; phylum Krumholzibacteriota; class Krumholzibacteriia; order LZORAL124-64-63; family LZORAL124-64-63; genus CAINDZ01. The sequence continues at coordinate 3,463 of CAIOLW010000168.1, forward strand.
GCGCCACGCCCTATCCCTGCCGGTTCCAGCAGATCGTCGTCGACAAGCCGAACGGCAAGCTCACGACCAATCCCGTCGCCGGACTCGAGTCGAACCTCAAGCTGGGCATCGGCGTCAGCCTGGAGATCATCAACGGCACCTTCGAACTGGGCCGTTCCGACGACCTCGAGGGCCGCACGGTCGCCGGCACCGCGTCGACCCCGACCATCACCGTCCAGGCAGGCGGCATCTTCCGGATGCTGGGCTCGACCTCGCACATCCGTCGCGGTAATTTCGTCGGCGACGACACCGCGAGGATGGGCAAGCTGACGGTCTTCGGCGAGGCTTACCTTGCCGGTTCGACCACGAACCGCATCAACCTCGGCGGCATCGACGTCGAGTCCGGCGGGCTCCTGCAGGTGCCCTACTACAGCGCCGGCGGCAACATGGGCGTCAACTGCTTCAACCCGGGCGCCGTCACGATCAAGGCGGGCGGCACCTTCATCAACTCCCTCAATTCCAACTACTGGTACACCAACCCGACGACGCCCAACCAGCTGTCGCTGCTGGACGGAGGGTCCATCGAGGCCAACAGCTCGGCGCCCTACTATCCCGCGCTGACCGTGAACCAGGGGACGTTCGTCTACAGCCGCGCCAGCAGCGACCAGGTCGTGCTCGACATGAACTACCGCAACCTGGAACTGCGGAACTCGACCGCGGGCGCCCGGAAGCTCTGGACGCTGGGCGCCGACCGGACAGTCAGCGGCGAGCTCAACAACTGCTACTCCGCGCAGCTGGTCGTCGCCGCCGATGCCGCGCGTACGCTGACCATCGGCGGCAAGCTGCGGCTGACGTCGGGCGCCGTGGACCACAGCGACGCGGACGTGACGTTGAAGATGGCCGATGGGAGCGCCATTGCGGTCGCCACCGGCGCCGTCACCCGGGCCCCGGCGTTCGCCGGCCTGGTCGACCTGGACTACACCAGCACCGTGGCGCGGGTCGTCACCGGGCTCGAGATGCCCGCCACTGC
>CAIOLW010000169.1 GCA_903859215.1 uncultured bacterium
AATCCGGCTTCGGGGGGCGGGACATTGTTCAAGTTATTCTTGAATGTTGCGTCGGAAGTCACTGTTAAAGTTTACGATGTGCGCGGACGAATGCTTGAATCTGCGGCTCTCGGTGTGGTCGCGGCCGCCGGGCCCGGGGACGCCGGTTTCGCCTGGCACTGGGAACCGGGGCGCTCGGTTCCGGCTGGGGTTTGCTGGGTGGCGTTCCGGGCGGGGGACGTGCGGGTGGTGCGGCAGGTGGTGGTTGTGCGGTGAGGGGATCGAAGGGCGGCGGCGCATAGTCGTCATTAACGAGCACGGCCCATTCTCGCTTCGCTGCCCGTGTGACGTGCGCCGGCGCTGGATGCGGATACTGACCATCCCGCGCGAATACAGGCAACACCCCCACTCGCCGACCCGCTTGCCATCGGCGTCGGTCGTGTCTACCGTGGTTCCCATGTTCCGCCAATTGGACATCGCCCGGCCCGGCGCCGGGAACCGGAAGATCGCCCTGGCCATGCTGGCCGCGGCGGCGCTCCTGCTATCCCCCCTGGCCGCCGGTGCCCACCACCACGGACCTGGCGCCAGGCCCAGCAATGAAGCGGGCTGCAGCGCCTGCCTGTGGCAGTCGCAGCACGTGGCTGCCCTGGTCACGGCGCCCGCCCTTGAATCCGCGCCGGCCGCCCTGCTCGTGGCTCCGGTGGCCGACCTTCGCCTCCCCCATGCCGACCTGCTGCGCGCCGCGGCCCGCGCTCCTCCAGCACTCCACGCCTGACGCATCCCCGACACCATGCGTGACGCGACCCGGGACAACCCCGGGCCGCCGGATCCGTCGCCTGTCCGCGCGCGCCCCCTGTTGTGGGAATCGCGACGGCTGGCGACCGACGTGGAGGTCGCAACATGCCCATTCACGCCCTGCGACGAATGCCGGTCCTTGCGGCCGCAGCTGCCGTGATCCTATTCGGCCTGCCGCCGGCCGCGTTCGCCGGCGCCGGCAACCCGAACCTGTCGGTCATCGCCCAGCCTCGCCTGGTCGTCAGCGGCAACCCGGATGACCCGGCCCGTAATCGCCCCGTCTGGGACGTCGGCGAGACCGAGATCATGCTCGACGACTACCTCAACCCGTATGTGCGCGGCAACGTCGTCTTTTCCTATGCCCAGGACGGGGGCCTGGGCCTCGAAGAGGGCTATGTCGACGTGGTCCGCGGCCTGCCCGGCACGCTGAACCTGCGGATGGGAAAGTGGCGATCGGGGTTCGGCAAGTTGAACCCGCAGCATCCGCACGCGCAACCGTTCGCCGAGCGCTTCGGCGTACTCAGCGCCTTCCTGCCCGGCGCCGAGTCGCTGAACGAGACCGGGCTGCAGGCCTCCGTCAGGCTGCCATCGCCCGGCGACATCGCCCTGACGGCGTCGGCGGACTGGCTGCAGGGCGATTCCTTCCGCCGGGAGCGCGCATCGTCCGGCCTGGCCTCCGATCCGCTTGGAATCGTCAGCGGAAACGGCGACCGCGCCACTGAGCCGCGCCCCGCAGTGCTCGGCCGACTCAGCGCGTTCGCGCCGCTCGGCGACCGCTCGGGACTCGAGCTCGGCCTTTCCGCTGCCGAGGGCACGAACAACGTCGCCGCGGGCACGCACACGCGCGTCGTCGGCTTCGACGCCAAGGCCAAGCTGTGGCGCAGCGAGCAGTCGTACGTCGTCCTGCAGGCCGAGGCGCTGAAGCTGCGCCGCGAGGACGCCGGCTGGGACGGCGCCGGCTACACGAGCGCCGAGGTGGCGCCGTGGGGCTGGTACGCGTTCGGCGACTGGGCCCTGGACCCGCGCTGGGATCTCGGCGCCTCGTACGAGCGCTGGCAGCAGGACACGCGCGACCCCGGCTGGAACCGCGCGACCGGACTGTTCGCCGGCTTCGCGCTGATGGAGGAAACCACGGCGCTCCGGCTCGACTGGCGCCATGAGCAGCCGGCCGCGCTGCCGGGCGTCGACGAACCGTCTGCCACCGATACCGTGACGTTGCGCGTCATCTGGTCGATGGGACCGCACAAGGCACACCAGTTCTAGGAGGACCGACATGAGGATCCTGCAGCGATACCTGCGAGCGGCCGCGACCTTCACGGGACTGGCCATCACCCTGTTCACGGCAGCGACGGCAACCGCAGGCGGCGACCGGCTTCGCGTCGTGGCCTCGATCAACGACCTGGCCTCGATTGCGTCGACGGTCGGCGGCGACCGCGTCGAGGTCGCGGCCATCGCCCGGCCGGGTTCGGACGTGCACCGCGTGGAAGTGCTTCCCTCCTACATGGTCCGCGTGGCGCGTGCCGACGTGTACCTGAAGGTCGGGCTGGCGCTGGATGCGTGGGCCGACCAGATCATCGATGGTTCGCGCAACACGAAGGTTACGGTGGTCGACTGTTCCCGGACCATCACGCCGCTGGACAAGCCCACCGGGCGGGTCGACGGCCGCGCCGGCGACGTGCACCCGGACGGCAATCCCCACTACTGGCTGGACCCGCGCAATGGCGCACTGGTGGCGCTGGAACTGGCGGAGGCCTTCGGCAAGCTGGACCCGGCGCATGCCGCCGACTTTTCGGCGCGCGCAACGGCGTTCGGCGACGAGTGCCGCGCGCACCACGCAGCTGCCGCCACGAAGCTGGCGGCACTTCCCGTGCGTGAGATCCTGACCTACCACCCGTCCTGGGTGTACCTCGCCGCCTCCACGGGGCTGACCGTGGCTGCAACGGTCGAGCCGGTGCCCGGCATCCCCCCCACCGGGACGCACCTGCAGAACCTGGTCGAACTCGTGAATGCGCGCCATCTCGCGGTCCTGCTGCAGGAACCCTATTTCCCGGGCGACGCCGCCGACTTCCTGGCGCGGCAGTCCGGCCTGCGCACCGTGAAGATGTCGCCGTCGTGCGACGACGTCGCCGCGGGCAGCTATCTGGCGCACTTCGACGCCGTCGTCGGGGCGATCGCAGCGCCCTGACCGTTCACGGGCAGCGGTGGCAGCGCGCATGGGGCGCCGCCGCCGCCGCTGCCGCACCCGGATCGAAAGTGGGTTACCATGGCCGCCCTCGGCATGCCCTTCTTCCGCACGGCGCTCATTGCCTGCTTCCTCCTGGCCGGCATCCACGCCTACCTGGGCTTCCACGTCGTCCGGCGCGGCGTCATCTTCGTCGACCTGGCGCTGGCCCAGATGGCCGCGCTCGGCGTCGCGGTATCCGTGGTCCTCGGCCATCACGACAACAACCTGCTCACCTATGCGCTGGCGCTGGGGATGACATTCGTGGGCGCCGCCAGTTTCGCCTGGCTGCGCAGCCAGGAGCGACGCCACGTGCCGCTCGAGGCGTTCATCGGCATCGTCTTCGCGACGGCGCAGGCGGCCGTGTTCCTGGTGCTGGAGAAGAGCCCGGCCGGACCCGAGCACCTGAAGGAAACGCTGGTCGGGGCCCTGTTCACCATCGACCCGCGCCACGTCGTCAAGACCGCCGTCCTCTACGCCGTCATCGGGTTGGCGCACTGGCTGCTGCGCCGGCCGTTCTTCGAGATCACGACCGACGCCGAGGCGGCGCGCGGCCGCGGCCGGCGCCTGTTCTGGTGGGACTTCCTGTTCTACGCGATCTTCGGCTTCGTCGTGACCTCATCGGTGCAGATCGCCGGCGTGCTGCTGGTGTTCGGGCTGCTGGTGATCCCGGCGGTGGCAGGGTTGATGGCCTCGTCGCGCACGGGCGTGGCGCTGGCGGTGGGCTGGACGTTCGCGTTCGTCGGCTGTGTTGCCGGACTGGTCGGGTCGGTGCGGTGGGACCTGCCGGCGGCGCCGAGTGTCCTTGTCGCGCTCAGTACGCTGCTGGTCGTGATGGGCGGCGTGCTGCCGTTCGTGAAACGGTGGGGCCGGCGGGACAGCGCGCTCCTGAAGGATGCGACGGCACGTTCGTCGCGCGGGTGACTTGCGCCGGCGCAAGTCGCTGATGCGGGCATTCGCCGCCTGCGCGTTTCAGTCCAGCGGCATCAGCGGCGCGAACTTCGGGTTGAGGTGCTTGCGGCCGTAGTCCGCGAAGTCGACGGTCACCTGCAGGTCCTCGCCCGTGCCTTCGACGCGGGCCACCGTGCCGGTGCCGAAGATGCCGTGCGAGACGGTCTGGCCCTCGAAATACGGGGCCTCCTGCGCGACATCATCGTCCCAGCTTTCCTGCCGGTGCTCGTCGTGCGTCGCCGACGGCCGCGCGCCGGGCTTCGGGCGGTTGCTGCTGCCCCACTCGTGCGGGCTGACCCGGCGCGTGGGCGACGCGCCCTGCGAACCGCCGCCGGTGCCGGCGCCGCCGGTCCACGCGCGACTGCTGCCGCCGGACCAGGTGGTCGGCTTGACGGGATCGCCCGGGCGCCGCGCGGCGCCGCGCTCGACGAATCCGCCGCCGCCCGAGCCGCTGAACAGGCTGCGCGTCGCGCCCGGCCCGCCGGCATGGCCGAGGTTCAGGCGCCGCCGCTCGATCAGTTCCTCGGGCACCTCGCTCAGGAAACGCGACGGCAGGCCGTCCTGCCAGGTGCCGAACCGCCGCCGGCGCATCGCGTGGAGCAAGTACACGCGCTTCTCGGCGCGCGTCAGGGCGACGTAGAACAGGCGCCGCTCCTCCTCCAGACCGGCCTCTTCCATCGCGCTGTTGATGTGCGGCAGGATGTCGTCCTCGCAGCCGGCCAGCACGACAACGGGGAACTCAAGCCCCTTCGCCGTGTGGATCGTCATCAGGCGCACCTGGCCCTCGCCATCCTTGATCGTGTCGGCGTCGGCCACCAGCGCGGTCTGCTCCAGGAACTGCAGAAGCGTGCCGCCGCCGGTCGTCTCGTGGAAGTCGGCGGCGGCGTTCACCAGTTCCGCCACGTTCTCGCTGCGCTGGCCGGCGCTCTCGGGGTCGTCCGCGTCGAGATGATCCTGGTAGCCGATGTCCTTGAGCAGCCGCTGCAGCAGGTCCGGCAGCGGAGTCGCCTCCATCGCCAGGCGGCGCCACTTCGCGGCCAGGTCGAAGAAGGCGCGCACGCGCTTGCACACCGCGCCGGATATCTCGGCCTCGAGCAGGCCCGTCTCGGCCGCGGCCTCGCCGCAGGTCAACCCCGACGCGCTCGCCACGGCCATCAGCCGCGCCACCGTGGTGTCGCCCAGTTGCCGTTTCGGAACGTTGATGATGCGCTGCAGCGAGATCTCGTCGGCCGGGTTCGCGATGAACTTCAGGTAGGCCAGGACGTCGCGCACTTCCTTGCGTTCGTAGAACTGCAGGCTGCCGACGATCTGGTACGGGAGGTGGGCCCGGCGCAGGGCATCCTCCAGCACGCGCGACTGCGCATTCGTGCGGTAGAGCACGGTGACGTCGGCGCGGGTCAGGCCGCGCGCGAGCTCGGCCCTGACGATGTCGACCAGCCGGGCGGCCTCGTCCTCGCCGTCGAGGAATTCCTCTTCGATCAGCTGCTCGCCGCGCTCGCCGGCCGTCCACAGGTTCTTGCCCTTGCGGCGGCGGTTGTTGGCGATGACCGCGTTGGCGGCGTCGAGGATCATCCCCGTCGAGCGGTAGTTCTGCTCCAGACGGCAGGTGACGGAGCCGGGGAAGTATTCGTCGAAGGCGAGCATGTTCTCGATGCGGGCCCCGCGCCACGAGTAGATCGACTGGTCGTCGTCGCCCACGGCGAACAGGTTCCCGTGCAGCCCCGACAGCAGCTTGATCAGGACCAGCTGCAGCGGATTCGTGTCCTGGAACTCGTCGACCAGCACGTGGTGGAACCGCTCGGAATATTTCCGGCGCGCCGCCTCGTCCCGCTCTAGCAGGTGCACCGTGCGCAGGATGAGGTCGTCGAAATCGAGCGCCCGGCAGCGGGCCAGGCCCTGCTCGTAGCCGGCGTAGATGGCGGCATGCTTTTCGTCGATGAACGAGCGCGCCTGCGCCAGGGCCGTCGGCGGGTCGACGTCGTCGTTCTTCCAGGCGCTGATCACCGATCGGGCTGCGCTGGGCGCGAACTGCTTGGCGTCGATCTTCAGTTCGTCCAGGACCTGCTTGAGCAGGCGCTTGCTGTCGTCGGTGTCGAAGATCGTGAAGTCCGCGGGCACACCGGCCGCGACGCCGTCGGCGCGCAGGATGCGCAGGCCCGTCGAGTGGAAAGTCCCGATCCAGTAGGGCGCGCGCCCATCGCCCACGCCCTGCGCCACGCGCTCGCGCATCTCGCGGGCGGCGCGGTTGGTGAAGGTGTACGCCAGGATGCCGCCCGGGTGGATGCCGCGCTCGGCCAGCAGCCAGGCGATGCGGGTGGTCAGGACCTTCGTCTTGCCGCTGCCGGCGCCGGCCACGACCAGGACAGGGCCGTCAGGGGCGGTGACGGCGCCGCGCTGGGCGTCGTTCAGGCTGGACAGGATGTCTTGCACGATGCGGTTGCTCCACGGTCCGGGTCAGTACTCGAAGCGGTATTTCAGGTCGAGATTATAGGTGGCGTCGCCCTGGTTCTCGTCGATGCGGCGGCGCAGTTCCGACTGCAGCAGCAGATGCTGGTTGATCTGGTACTCCAGCAGCACATCGCGATCGTCCTGCCGGACGCCCTGTGCGTACTTGAGATACAGGTCCTGGCCGATGTACTTGCCGACCCCGATCAGCGGGTCCAGGCCCATCGCGCCGGTCGTGTCGTTGGCGCGCTGGATCTGGTCGATGTCGAAGGTGTCGAAGATCTGCAGCTCCTGCGCGATCTCGCGCTCGATCAGGTTCAGGCCCGCGGTGATCGAGCTGGCGGTCAGCCGCGTCCGGTCGCCGCCGGGCTCGCCCTGCGCCTCGGGGTCCAGGCCCAGCAGCATGCGCTGGATGGCCTCACGCGAGTAGCCGCGTTCGCTGGTGAACTCGAGCGCGGGCTTGGCCAGCGTGCCGGACACGTGGACACCGAGCGTCTCGATGCGGGTGGTCAAGGTCGTGGCGTTGCGCAGACGGTGACGCGTCTGGGCGTCGATGTCCAGCATGGGGTCGAAACCGAGTTCGCGGCTGAAGTCCAGGCGGCCGCGCTGCACCTCGAAGGCGTTGTTGAAGACGATCAGGCTGCCGCGGTTGACGTCCAGCGACCCCCGCATGTGCAGGCCTTCGTCGGTGCGGATCAGGTCGAGGTCGCCGCCGAGGTCCAGTTCCATCTCGCGGTTGACGATGTGGCCGACGCGCGGCGCGGCGTGCAGCCGAAGGTCGGCCAGCCAGTCGGGCGCCACCGTCGCCGCGCGCGGGTCGGCAGCTCCCGGCACCTCGGCGAAGTTGCCGGTGTAACGGGCGCGCAGCACCTCGAGTTCGCCGCTGAACCGCGGGACCAGCAGCGAATCGGGGCCCACCTTCACGCCCGTGATGTGGCCGTTCTTCCCCGAAACCAGCGCGCGCAGGTCGGGGATCGAGGCCACGAGGAAGCGATCGAGATCCAGGCGGATGTCGAACGTATTCATCGTCAGGCCGTTGAAGGTCAGGGTGCCATCGCCGCCCAGTGTGCCCGAGAGCCCCTCCCTGCCCTGGATGCGCGAGAGCCGGACGACATCCCCGTCGAAGGTCGCATCGACGTTGGCGTCGCTGTAGACTTCCTCGAGGTGCTTGATGACGAAGCCGGCCCCGCGGACCTTCGCCGTCCCCTGGTACAGCGGGTGCGACAACGGGCCCGCGACGCGCACATGACCTTCGCCGGTGCCGCTGCAGGCGGCGAACGCGTTGGTCCCGGCAACGAGCCCCGACAGGTCGCTGCCCGGCGGGATGTCCACTTCCAGCAGGAACGGGCCGTTCACCGGCGAGGTCGGGGTGCTGAGGAAATCGAGCTCGATCGGCACTTCCAGCCGGCCGGTCATCTGCAGGGCATCCTGCTTCCCGTGCAGGTCGCCCAGCACCATCTGGTGGTGGTCGGCATGCACCGAGCCCGTCAGCTCGTCGAGGTGCAGCCACTGCAGGCTGAAAGGGGCGCTCGTCAGCGTGCCGTCGACCTGCGGTTCGTTCGTCGTGCCGGTGACGCGCACATTGCCGCCGAAACGCCCGTACAGCCGCCGGAGCGACGGCAGCTTGAACTGTTCCATGAAGGCCCAGTCGCCGTCGGGAATCTCGAGGGCCAGGTCGAGCGAGGCGCCTGTCCAATAGTCCTTCAGCTTCACGCCGGGGTTCGCAACGCGCCCGGAAGCGCGCACCTGGCCGTATTGAGTGCGCAGGTCCAGGTCCTGGATATCCACCGCGCCCTGGGAGTAGACCGCCGAGACGTGCATCGAATCGACCCGCGCGATGTCGAACGGGGCCTCCACGAGGTCGGCCGTCATCGTCACCTGGGGCGCGTTCGGCTCGCCGCCGAGCACGACGTCGGCAGTCAACCGACCGGTCAGGGGCACGCGCACCTTGACGAACGGGTTGAGCAGGCCGAGGTCGAACCGGCGCAACTGCAGCGCCCCGGCCACGAGGTGACGCCGGTCGAAGACGCCGCCGCCCGAGACCGCGCCCTGGCCGGACGAAAGCGACAGGTCGCGTACCGACAGGTAGCCCTTGCCGACGCCGATGCCCAGCGGACGTTCCAGCGCCCAGCGCGTGCCCTCCATGTCGACGCGGAACTCACTGACCGCGTAGCGGTCGACGGTATCGCTGAACGCCACCTTGAAGCGCAACAGGCCGGTGGTGTCACCGTGCACACAGAAGAAGGAGTCGAGGCTGGCGCCCGCCGGGTCCACCGAACCGGCCGCCCGGAAGACCCCCAGCGGCACGCCGCCCAGGCGCAGGCTGTCGCCCGCCACCGCAGCCGTGACGCGCGGCTTGCCGAGCACGTCCTCGATCGCCAGATCGGCCACGGCGTAGCCCGCCCGGGCGGGCCCCACTTCCAGGCCCTCCGACACGAAGCGCCCGTGCACGCCCAGGTCGTCGAGCGGACCGGCCAGCGTGGCCTGGCCGCCGGCGCGGCCCTTCAGTTGCGGCCACCGCCAGCTCTCGGGCAGCGTGCCGAGGTCGTCGGCGGTGAAGCTCAGGTTGCCCTGGAACACGCGCAGGCTGTCGGCAGCGCCGGTCAGTTCGGCGCGCAGGTCGCGGTGGCGCAGGTCCAAGCGGTTGAACACGACGCCCTTCGGCGTGGCCTCCACGTCGAAATCGCAGGTGTCATACGGCATGAGTTCGATGTGGCCGTCCTGCATCAGGCCGGTCACGCGCGTCCAGAACGGCTTGTCGGTGTGCTCGATGCGCACGCGCCCGTAGCCGTCGGTTTGCGGCAGGTCCTTTTCCTTCGGGATCAGGCCGTTGGCCAGGTTGACGTTGGTGGCGTCGCCTTCCAGAACGAAGGCCACCGTGGTCGGGTTGGAGATGTCGAAGTGCCCGCGGCCGCTGAACGTGGCGCCGTTGATATCGCCGGACATCTCCTCCAGCCACACGTCGCGCCGGCCGACGATCGCCCGGCACGACACACCCGTCATGTCATAGCCCTCGAGGCGGCCGCTGAACACGCCCTCGTAGACCAGCGTGTCGCGGTTGGCGGCCTTCAGCGTGGCGTCGACGTTGCCCTCGCCCTTGAAGCCCAGGCGCTGGTGCACCAGCTTCTGGATTTCCAGGGCATTGACGCCGCGCGCAGTCACCGCCAGGTCCACCGACTTGTCCCAGCCGCGGCGGCCCTCCACGGTCACGACGTGACCATTGAGGCGACCACGCCCGCCGTGCACGACCGCGCCGTGCTCGTCGAGCGTCACATCGCCGACCAGGCTGTCCAGGCTGCTGTCGCGGGTCCGCCAGTCGACGGCGCAGTTCTTCATGACGGCGTGCGTAACCGGGCCGGTCTGGACCGGGCCGCGCCACGACAGGTAGGGAATGCGCTCCAGCGTGCGGCCGCCGGCGTCGATCATCTCGAAGTAGCCGAGGGAGACGGCGAGGTCGTCGATGGTCACGATCGGCAACTTGGGCAGCTTCGGCACCGCCCCGGGCACCTTCACGGCGCCCGAGTCGGTGTTCGTGCGCACGAAGACCTGCGGCCGACGCAGCACCACGCGACGCAGGTGCGGCGTTTTCGTGTTCACTTCCTTGAAGCGGTAGTCCACCTCGACGGTGTCGGCGGTGACCACGACCTGGCCCCGCCCCTGGCCGGGCACGGTCAGTGACACGCCGTACAGGTCGAGGCCGTCCAGCCCCCAGACGCGGAAGTCCTTCACTTGCAGCGCGCCGTCGCCCAACCGCAGGACGTGGCGGCTGACCAGGCTCGACAGGTACGGCGCCGTCAACCGCGGCTGCGACCCCAGGTATGCCACAACGGCCAGGAAGACCGCCCAGGCGGTCAGTACCGGTATGCGTGCCTTGCGGAGCCAGCGCATCAGAACGGGTACCCCACGGAGAAATGCCACACCGAAGCCGGGTCCTTGTAGTCCCGCGTTTCGCTCAGGTAGCGCACGCGCTTGAGCGGGAAGCCGACGTCGATCCGCACGGGACCGAACGGCGTGTCGAACCGCACGCCCGTGCCGAAGCTGTAACGGTAGTCCCAGTCCTTGGTCGAACCGGAGTCGGTCGGGAACCCGGGCGACGAGTGCAGCCGGAACCCCTGCAGTTGCAGGTCGCGCAGTTCGGCCCAGACGTTGCCGCCCTCCAGGAAGGCCACCGTCGCCAGGCCCCACTTCCGCAGGACGGGCAGGGGCACGCGCCACTCGAGGTTCGTCAGCAGAAGGTAGTTGCCGCCGCGCGCCGGGTTGTCCGGCAGCAGCACATCGGCCGTGTAGTTGAGGAGGTCCTGCTCATCCTGGTTGCTGACCTGCGGTCCCAACGAGTTGTTGGCGTAGCCGCGCACCGTCGACGCTCCGCCGGCGAAGAAACGGTCGTCGTAAGGCACGCCGTCCGGCCCTTGGTCAACCGAGGCTCCGTAAGTGCGCGTGCCGCCGGCCTTGAAACGCAGCGCCAGCGTGCCCACGGGCATCCGGCGGTAGTCGTGCCAGGCCGCCGTCCACTTGAAGAAGTTGTAGTCGCCCCCGAGAAGGCCGCCAGCCAACTGCGCGGTGAGCACCGAATAGGCGCCCGACGTCGGGTGGAACAGGTCGTTGCGATGGTCCAGGTACAGCGCCCAGTTCAGCGAACGGACGTGGCTGACCGCGGGATTGAGCTGGGCGAACCGGGCCTGCCAGTCCTCCGGCGCCTGCGGATGGATCTCCGGTTCGGTGACCTTGTAGCCCAGGAACACGTTGTTGGTCGTGTAGCGGTCGTTGTGCCACACCGTGCCCACGTTCGCGCCCCAGCCCAGCATGTTCAGCCCGGACTCGCCGCGCGTCTCGCGCGACAGGAAGAGCATCGAATCGAAGCTGTAGCGACCATCGTGCAGGCGCGGGTTCACATAGCTGATCTCGCCACGGTAGTTGATCTGCCCCTGGTCGAAGCTGACCGGGCTGCCGACGACGTCTTCGACGTTCCACGAACCGCGCGCGCGCACCTGCACACGGCGCCCCTTGCCGCCCAGGTTGTTGTGCCCCCAGGCGGCCAGCACGCGGATGCGCTCGAGGCTGCCCACGCCCGTGCCCAGTTCATAGTAGGCCGGACGGCGCTCGATCACGCGCACGGACAGGTCGGCCACGCCCGTCGTCGTGTCCTGGTTCACGGCGGCGATGTTCACGTCACGGTACAGGCTGGTGCCCAGCAGGTTGCGTCGCGTGTCCTCGACGTGGCCCCAGCGGAGCGGATCACCCGGCGCGATCTCCAGCTCGCGGCGCACCAGCCGGTCGACCGTCAGGTCGTTCCCCGCCAGGTTGATCTGGCCGGTGCGGTAGGACTTCCCGAGCACGATACGGTAGTTCAGGTCCGCGGTGTAGCCGGCGCCGCCCTCGAGCGGCACCACGGTCAGCACCGGCGTCACCTTGGCGTCGAGGTAGGTCTCGTTGCGGAGCGCCTCGCGCAGGGAGTAGATGTCGCCGCCGAAGGCGTTGCGGTCGGCGGGCGACGGGCTGCCCTCGCGCAGCGAGACGGCATCGCGGAGCAACGACTCGGGGACCGGGTCGGCCCCGGTGAAGGTCAGGCTGCGCAGGTAGGTGCGGTCGCCCTCGATGACGGTGATGTGGAGCAGGTCGCCGCCGCCGGCAGCCACCGTGATCGAGTCGACACCCGTGACGACCTGGTGGAAGCCCCGGTTGCGGTAGTAGTTCGTCAGCAGGCGGAGCTGCGTCTCGACCAGGTGCGGCTGGTAGCGGGCCGCGCGGAGCGGACGCGTCCAACTGCCTTCCTGCAGGCGCATGATGCGCTTGAGTTCGGCGGCGGTGAAAGTCACGTTGCCGGTCAGTTCGACCCCGGCCAGCCGGTGCGATTCCAGGCCGAAGTCCAGTTCGTCGTCGGCGCGCGCCTCGCGGACCAGACGCGCCGAGGGCGGCACCAGGATGACCAGCGTCGCCAGCACGGCCAGCGCCCACCGCACGGACGCCCGGCACACGGACGCCTGCGCGCGCAAGCGCGCTCCCGGCTGTCCCGGCTCGAATCCGCTGGTGGTCTGGACCGCGACTGTGCCCACGATGCCGCTCCGCATGGTAACCCGCCCGGAAAATCCGTGACAAACGGGCGTCCTGATGGTATCCCCGACCACGTTCACCGCGTGGTCCCCGTCCCGATTCGGCCGCCCCCGGCGGCGCCCGAGGCGACGTAGATGCCGTTGATCCCGACAACCGCCACGAACGGCCCCCGCCTGCCTGCTGCCGCCGAGGCCGCGCCGGCCTGCGCCGCGATCGCGATCCTGGCCTTCCTGGCCGCGCTGTGCGGTTGCGACCACCGGCCGCGCCCGCTGTCTCCGCGCGAGCTCGACGCGAACGAAACGACCTACGTCACCCGCGTCGTCGTCCTGGAGCGCGTGAAGGCCGCGATGCTCGTCGACGCGCGCCGTGGCGCCACCCTGGGCGACTCGCTGGTGGTGACCTGGGGCGACAGCGCCCAGGCCCGCACCCTCGCCATGGCGCCGGACGACCCGACGCGCGCCGCGCGCGTCCACGACCTGCTGCTGCGCCTGCTCGCGGCCGAGCACGACTCGCTGCTGCGGCACGGCGGCCTGCGCCCGCTCGACGCCCCCCTGCCCGTGCCTGCCGACAGCGTGCCCGGCTCCGGCTTCCCGGCTTCGTCCCGCGTTCGCGCCGAGAACGACTGAGCGCCCGTCGGCGAACGTCGCACGGCCGGGCGCGTTCTAGTGCCCGGTCACCTTCCACACGTCGAGCACCACGACGAACGTCATGAACAGCAGCAGCATGATCAGGCCCATCTGCGTGGCGATCGCCTGCAACCGCTCGGGCACCGGCTTGCCGCCGCGCAGGACCTCCAGCAGCAGGAACAGCACGTGGCCGCCGTCGAGCACCGGGATCGGCATCAGGTTCAGCAGGAACAGGTTGATCGAGAAGAACGCCACGAAGTACATCAGGTGCGAGAAGCTCCAGCGCAGCATCTCGCCGGCCGCCTGCCCGATGCGCAGCGGCCCGCCGACGGCGTCCAGCCCCAGCTTGCGCTTCACGAAGTCGCCGAGCACGCCGACCGTCACCTTGATGGTGTCGGCGGTGCGCTGCCAGCCGAGCTTCATCGCCTCGCCGAGCCCGACCTTCTCGTAGGAGAAGAACGGTTCCAGGAAAATGCGGCCCTTGTTCTGGCCGGGCGCGATCTCGGTCATCGAGGGCGTGACATCGCCGCGCTGTTGCCGACCGGCGCGTTCCCAGACAATCGCGGTGGGCTCGGACGGGCGCTCGTTGATGATCGCGGCAATCTGGCTGAACGCGGTGACCGGCTTGCCGTTCACCGAGACGATCATGTCGCCCGACTTCAGGCCGAGCTTGTCCGCGGGGCCGCCCCTCTGCACCAGGCCGACGGTCGTGTTCCACGGCTCGAGCCCGACCGTCCAACCTTTCTGCACCGGATCAAAGACCGGCTGCAGCTTCACGTCGACAATCGCCGCGTCGCGCTGCACGGTCACCGTGACGGCGGGCGTCGTCGTCGCCGGGCGGCTGGTCTCCGGCACGAGCGCGTCCTCGACCGCGCCCCAGTCGGCCATGGGCTTGCCGTCGATCGCCGTGATGCGATCGCCCACGAGCAGGCCGGCGGCCGCCGCGGGCGTCGCCTCGCGCACGACACCGATGCGAGTGAACGGGATGTTCTGCAATCCGTTGCCGAGCACGAGCCCGGTGTAGAGCACGAACGAGAGCACGAGATTGAAGAGCGGGCCCGCGATGAAGACCAGCAGCCTCTGCCACGCCGGCTTGCTGTAGAAGTGGCGCTCGGGCGGGATGTGGTCGTCCTGGCCCGCGGCTTCGGCGTTGCCGGCGTCGGTGCCGAGCGGGTACTTGCGCTCCTGCCACGTGCCCGTGTCCTGGATCTCCTCCATCAGGCCCTCGCCCGCCATCTTCACGTAGCCGCCGAAGGGGATGGCCGACAGTGCGTACTCGGTTTCGCCCCAGCGCTTGCGCATGAACTTCGGGCCGATGCCGATGGAGAACGTCTTGACGTAGACGCCGAACATCTTGCAGAAGAGGAAATGGCCGAGCTCGTGGACGATCACCACGAGCCCCAGCGTGACCAGGAACGCGAAAACGGTGATCGGAAGATTGCTGTTCAAACGAACGACCTCAACGGCCGGCGACGGCTCGGGCGTCCACCAGGACGGCCGCCTCCGTGCGGGCCCGGGCATCGGCGTCCAGCGCGGCGGGCAGGTCAGCGACCGGTCCGTGCGGCAGGCGCGCCAGGGTATCGGCAATGACGCCGGGGACGTCCACGTAGCGCAAACGTCCCGCCAGCAGCGCCGCCACAGCTATCTCGTTGGCGGCGTTCAAGATAACCGGGGCGGTGCCCCCGGCCAGACCCGCCTCGCGGGCCAGCCGCAGGCAGGGGAAACGCTCCAGATCAGGGGCCTCGAAGACCAGGGGGCCCATCCGGAGCAAGTCTAGCCTCCCGGTGGCCAGCGGCCAATGGATTTCCCCGCCAATTGCGTACTGCAACGGGATCCGCATGTCCGGGGTTCCCAGCTGGGCCAGCAGGGCCCCGTCCACGAACTCGACCAGCGAGTGCACGATCGACCCCGGATGCACCGCGACATCGATGCGGTCGTACGGCAACCCGAACAGGTAGTGGGCCTCGATCACCTCGAGTCCCTTGTTCATGAGCGTCGCCGAGTCGACCGTGATCTTGGGCCCCATGCGCCACGTCGGATGCGCCAGCACCTGCTCGAGCGTGACCGTCGCGAGTTCACACGCGGGCGTCGTGCGGAACGGGCCGCCCGACGCGGTCAGCACCAGGCGCTCCACCTCCGCCGGGTCGCGACCCGACAGGCACTGCGCGATGGCCGCATGTTCCGAGTCGACGGGCAGCACCTCGGCGCCCCCGGCCGCCACGGCGCGCGCGACGAGTTCGCCGCCGACAACCAGCGACTCCTTGTTCGCCAGCGCGATGCGCAGGCCGCGCGCGGCGCCGGCCAGCGTCGGCGCCAGACCGGCCGCCCCCACGACCGCGTTGACGAGGCACGACGGCGACTCGGCCTGCGTCACCGCTTCGACCAGCCCCGCCTCGCCGCCGGCCAGCAGGCGACCACGCCAACCGGGAATGCGGGCGGCCCGCTCGCGCGCCGCTGCGTCCGTCACGGCGATCAACGGGCGCGGCGCGTCGGGCTGGGCAACCTCGACTGCAGCAAGCGCCGCGGCCAGTTCCTCCACGCGCCCGCGGCAACTGACGGCCGCCAGTTGCAAACGCCCCGGGTTCCGCATGACCAGGTCGAGAGTCTGCAGGCCGATCGAACCCGTGGCCCCGAGCAACACGAGTCGCAGCGGTTCACCCAGCGACAGTCGCGGCCGACGGTACGGGTAGAGCGCGCCGTACTGGCGCGCGGGCTCGGGGACGGACGACATCCGATCGGCCTCCTACCGTGAAGTGCGGCGGCTCAGAAGATGAACAGCCGGAAGTAGTAGTAGAGCACCGGCGCGGTGAAGAGCAGCGAATCGAACCGGTCGAGGATGCCGCCGTGGCCCGGCAAGAGCGGCGCGGTGTCCTTGATGCCGACATCGCGCTTGATCATCGACTCGACGAGGTCACCCAGCTGCGCGGCGATGCCGGCGACGACGCCCAGGATGGTGCCCGCCAGCGGCGTCACGAACGGCACCAGCGAACGGGTGCACAGCCAGCCGACAAGCGCGGCGGCGACCAGGCCGCCGATGGCGCCTTCCACCGTCTTCCTGGGGCTGATGCGCGGCGCCAGCGGCCGGCGGCCGAAGGCCACGCCGCACAGGTAGGCGCCGGTGTCGGTCGCCCAGACCAGCGCCGCCAGCAGGAACACCAGTCGCGCGCCGAGCGCATCGTCCAGGCCCAGCGTCGCGGGCAACTGCCGCAGCAGCACGAGATGGCTGGCGAGCCAGCCCAGATAGAGGATCCCGAAGACCGTCACCGCGATATGGGCGAGCGACTGCGACATCTCGCGGCGCAGCAGCTCGCGCACCATGATCGCCATCAGGCTGCCGGTCATGATCAACGGCACGGCCACGCCCTGCCGCCACGCATACCACGTCAACGCGACGCTGCACGAGTAGGCGAGCACCGAGAACGGCCGGTAGCCCTTCGCGCGCAGCAGCGCCAGCAGTTCCCGCAGTCCCAGCACAACGATGAGATCGACCAGCAGCAGGAAGAAGATGCCGCCACGCAGCGTGATGGTGTACAGGCAGGGCACGCCGGCAAGGATGACCGCCACACGCGGCAGCAGGCCGGCGTTCAGGAAGCGGCGCACCGCCGGCGGGCGCGGGAGCAAGTCCTGCGCACCGGGGCCGGCAGGCCCGGGATCCGCCTTCACGGTCGTACCTTAAGCCGGCGCAGCCAGCTGTCGGGGTCGAGCGCGGGCGCGTGCTCGGCCGGGCCGTCGATCGGCGCCTGGCCCGGCAGCGCGCCGAAGCGGCGCTCGCGTCCCTGGTAGTCGGCCACGGCCAGCATCAGGTCGCGGCCACCGAAGTCCGGCCACAGCAGCGGCGAGATCAGGATCTCTGCATAGGCGCCCTGCCACAGCAGGAAGTTGCTCAGGCGCGCCTCGCCGCTCGTGCGGATGATGAAGTCGGGGTCGGGCAGGCCGGCGGTGTAGAGCCCGCGGGCGAAGTCATCCTCGGTCACGTTCGCCGGGTCGATCTCGCCGGCGGCGATCCGGCCCGAAAGGCGCACCGCGGCCTGCAGGATCTCCTGCCGCCCGCCGTAGGCCAGCGCCAGGTTGAGCACCAGGCCCGTATTGCCCGACAACGACGCGACCGCATCGGCCAGGGCGGCCTGGGCGCGTCCGGGCAGCTTGTCGATCGCGCCGGACGTCACCAGCCGCACGTTGCGGCGGTGCAGTTCGTCGCGCTCGGCGCCGAGAGTCTCCTGCAGGAAGTGCCAGAGCGCCTTCACCTCGGCCTCGGGCCGGTTGAAGTTCTCCTGGCTGAAGGTGTAGAGCGTCAGGACCTCGACGCCCATCCGGCCGCAGGCATCGACGGAGCGGCGCACCGCATGACGACCGGCGCGGTGCCCCGCCACGCGCGGCAGGCAACGCCGCCGCGCCCAGCGGCCATTGCCGTCCATGATCACCGCGATGTGCCGGGGCACGCTCCCACGCGCGCACACTGCCTTGAGCAGGGCGTCGTCGTCCAGGCGCGCGAGCGCCTCCATGCCGGGTGCGTCAGTCAACGATCACAGCTCCATGATCTCTTTCGTCTTGGCCTCGGTCACCGCGTCGATGGTGGCGCAGTACTTGTCGGTCAGCTTCTGGATCTCGTCGCGATCCTTGTGCGCCTCGTCCTCGGTGATGTTGCTGTCCTTCAGCTCCTTCTTCAGCGTGTCGTTGGCCTCCTGGCGGGCGCGGCGCACGGCGATCTTGCCTTCCTCGCCGCAGTCACGCGCCTGCTTGGCCAGTTCCTTGCGCCGGTCGCCGGTCAGCTCGGGCACCTGCAGGCGGATCATCATGCCGTCGCTCGAGGGATTCAGGCCCAGGTTGGCGGCCTGGATGGCGCGCTCGATGGCGTTGATGGCCGCGCGGTCGAACGGCTTGACGGCAATCAGCCGCGGCTCGGGAGTGGCGATGGTCGCCAGCTGGATGAGCGGCGTCAGCGCGCCGTAGTAGTCGACCCTCACGCCGTCGAGGATCGACGGCGAAGCCTTGCCGGTGCGGATGCGGTGCAGGCGCTGCTTGACGCCGTCGACCGCCTCGTCCATGGCCATTTCCGCGGTTTCCTTCACTTCGGCGCTCATGGCTGCGACTCCTTGCGGATCCAGGTCCCCTGCTGCCGACCCTCGATGACCGCCACCAGGCTGGCGGGGTCGGTGATGTCGAAGACGAACATGGGCAGGCCCTGCTCGGCGCAGAGCGTGACCGCCGTCAGGTCCATGACCTGCAGGCGGCGGGCGACAACCTCATCATAAGACAGGCTGTCGAAACGGACGGCGTCGGCGTGCTTGTGCGGGTCCTTGTCGTACACGCCGTCGACCTGCGTGCCCTTGAGCAGCGCATCGGCGCTGATCTCGAGCGCGCGGAGCGCCGCCGCGGAGTCTGTCGTGAAATACGGGTTGCCGGTGCCGCCGGCGAAGATGAGGACCTGGCCCCGCTGCAGCAGCGAGATGGCCTCGTCGCGCGCGAAGGATTTCGTCAGCGGCCGCACCTCGCGCGGGCTGAGGATCTGGCTCTGCAGTCCCTCGCCGCGCAGGTAGTCGCGGATGATGGCGCCGTTCATGATGGTCGCCAGCATGCCGACGTTGTCGGCTGTGACACGGTCGACGATCTCGAGGTTGGCCGAGCGGGCGCGGAACAGGTTCCCGCCCCCCACCACGATGCCGACCTGGACATCGAGCTGGGCGACCTGGGCGATAGCCTGGGCAAGTCCGCTGAGCTTGGCGTGGCTGTACTGCTCGCCGTCGCCCATGAGGGATTCGCCGCTGAGCTTGAGCAGGACGCGGGTAAATCTCACAGGTGGACACCTTTCTGCAGATCGGTCTCCGGGAGCGGCCGGTGGTCGGGATTCCGGGGATCCCCCCACCTAAAAAAAGAAGCCCGGGCAACGGGGCCCGGGCTCCAGGGGCGACGGGCTAACCGCCGATTTCAAAGCGCGCGAAGCGCTTGATCTGCATATTCTCGCCCAGGGACCCGATGATCGACTTGAGGTAGTCCTCGATCGTCATGTCGGGGTCCTTGACGTACTTCTGCTCCATCAGGACAACGTCACTGTAGTACTTGTCCACCTTGCCGACAACAATCTTCTCGATCATGGCCTCGGGCTTGCCCTGCTCGCGCATCTGGGCCGCGTAGATCTCTTTTTCCTTCTCCACCAGGGTGCCGTCGACCTCGTCCCGGGTCACGGCCACCGGGCTCGCCGCGGCGATGTGCATCGCCACGTTGTGCACGAACTCCTGGAAGGCGTCGGTGCGGGCCACGAAGTCGGTTTCGCAGGCCACCTCGACCAGCACGCCGACCTTGCCGCCCATGTGGATGTAGCTGCTGACGATGCCCTGGCTCGTGGCCCGGCCTTCCTTCTTGGCAGCCGAGGCGATACCCTTCTTGCGCAGGTACTCGCCGGCCTTGTCCATGTCGCCTTCGCATTCGGACAGGGCCTTCTTGCAGTCCATCATGCCGCAGCCCGTGGCTTCGCGGAGTTCCTTGACCATCTTGGCGCTGATTTCCATGGCTTCTCCAGTCCTTCCGGGGCCGCGCCCTTAGTTGGCGTCAGCCGAAGTTTCATCCGCAGCGGCCTCGGGCCGGTGCGGCGTGTCGATGCGCAGGGCCTCCGCGTCGAGCGTGGCGCTGGCGGCAACATTGTCCTTGGTGGCGGCGGCCATGCTGACGGCGCGGTCGCGGCCCTCGGCACTCATGCGACGGCCTTCCTCGATCGACTCCGCCACGGTGCGCGTGAACAGGAGGATCGAGCGGATGGCGTCGTCGTTGCCCGGGATCGGGTAGCGCACAAGCGTGGGATCGCAGTTGGTGTCGACGATGCCGATGACCGGGATGCCCAGCTTGTTGGCCTCGCGCACGGCGGTCTCTTCCTCGGCCGTATCGACCACGAAGACCGCGTCCGGCAGCTTCTTCATCTTGCGGATGCCGCCGAGGTTCGTATTCAGCTTCTCGTACTGCCGGCTCAGCTCGAGCTGCTCCTTCTTGGAGAAGTTCTCGATGCGGCCGTCGCCCATCATGGCCTCGATCTCCTCGAGCTTCCGCACGCTCTTCGAAATCGTCTGCCAGTTGGTCAGCATGCCGCCGAGCCAGCGCTCGGTCACGTACGGCATGTCCACGCGGTCGGCCATGTCCTTGATGGCGATCTTGGCCTGCTTCTTCGTGCCGACGAACAGCACGGTGCCGCCCTTGGCGCCGACCGTGCGCAGGAAGTCCTGCGCCTGGTTGAGGGCGCGCAGGGTGCGCTGCAGGTCGATGATGTAGATGCCGCCCCGGGCGATGAAGATGTAGGGCTTCATCTTGGGGTTCCACTTGCGGGTCTGGTGCCCGAAGTGGACGCCTGCCTCGAGCAGGTCCCTCAGTCCGACGTTGGCCATGATTGCCTCCCGAACATACTGGGTTGAGCTTCCCCGGCTTTCATCGGAACAGGGCAAGCACCGGGGATGAATCCCGCGATGCCACCGGCCCCGTTCCTCCGGCCGGGTGTGTGATGCGATCCGGCGGTCCGCACGACGCGGCCGCCGGATCGTTGGTTCCAGCGCAGGACCGCGAGCCGACCCCAAAGGGCAACTGCCCCCAGGGACCAGTGGTCGCGACTAGCGCTTGGAGAACTGGAAGCGCTTGCGGGCGCCCGGCTGGCCGTACTTCTTGCGCTCGACCATGCGGGAGTCGCGCGTCAGGTAGCCACCGCGGCGCATCGGCGAGCGGTACTCCTCGTTGGCCACGACCAGCGCACGGGCCAGGCCGTGGCGCAGCGCGCCGGCCTGACCGCTGATGCCGCCGCCCTTGACGGTGCACCAGACGTCGAAGTCGTTCTGCAAGCCGAGGGTCACCAGCGGGCGCAGCGCCTGCTCGCGGACAGCCTCGCCGAAGTACTCATCCACGGCGCGATCATTGACGCGGACCTTGCCCGAGCCCTGCGTCAGCCACACACGGGCCACGGCGGTCTTGCGGCGGCCGGTGGCGTAATACCGTTCTTCCAACGTGCGCTCCTTGGTCTGGACAGTGCGTCGGGGAATCCCCGTCGCGGTTGCACTCGAACGAAAACTACCGAACTACAAAGTCACGATCTACAGGGCCACGATCTTCGGCTGCTGCGCCGTATGCGGATGCGTATCGCCCGCATACACGCGCAGGTTCGTCAGCTGCGCCCGGCCCAGCTTGGTCTTCGGCAGCATGCCCTTGACGGCACGCATGATGACCTCTTCCGGCCGACCGGCGGCGACGAGCTTGCTGACCGGCGTGAAACGCTGGCCGCTCGGATAGCCCGTGTGGTGGATATAGATCTTCTTCTCCGCCTTGAGCCCCGTGAGCTTGACCTGGGCGGCGTTCAGCACGATGACGTTGTCCCCCATGTCGAGGCTGGGGGTGAAGGTGGGCTTGTGCTTGCCGCGCAGGAAGGTCGCGACCTGCGTCGACAGACGACCCAGGGGCACGTCCTTGGCGTCGACCACGAGCCAATCCTTGGCGATTTCGCACTGCTTCATGCTGTAGGTACTCACGAGGCTAACTCCTCAGCTGGTCCTCTGCGGGGACGCTGGTCCTCTGTGGGGACCCTGATCCTCTGCGGGGACTCTGCGGACCGGTGCACGCACGGGTCCCACCCAGGGAAACACCCGCCAAGCGCGACTCGACGCTCTCGCGTCAACCGTGCCGGCGGACTGCATAAACTGATGCCTTGCAAGCAGATAGTCGCCAACCGGGCATGACCCCGGAGCGCCATCCGGACCGAAATCAACAGGGAAATCCGGTCGTTGCAGGCCCGCTAAGTTAGCACCTTGCATGGGGGCTGTCAAGGTGGGGCGTCCGGACGCCGGCCCCCGGTCAGCCCCCCCGGAAGACCGCCAGGCTCCGGTCGAACGGGGGTCTCAGCACCCCGTGCTCGCAGATGAACGCCGTCACCAACTCGCCGGGCGTCACGTCGAAGGCCGGGTTCCAGGCCCCCACCCCCGCCGGGGCCGTGGCCAGCCCCGCGAACGAGGTCACCTCGCCGGGATCGCGCTGCTCGATGACGATGTCCCGCCCGTCGGCGGTGGCCGGGTCGAAGGTGGACCCCGGGGCCGCCACGTAGAACGGCACGTCATGGCGGTCGGCCAGGACGGCCAGCGGGTAGGTGCCCACCTTGTTGGCCGTATCGCCGTTGGCGGCGATGCGGTCGGCGCCGGTGATGACCGCGTCGATGGCACCCGACCGCAGCAGCGAGCCGGCCGCGCCCTCGCACAGCACCGTCACCTCGAAGCCCTGGTCGGCCAGCTCCCAGGCGGTCAGCCGGGCGCCCTGCAGCAGGGGCCGGGTCTCGTCGGCGAACACGCGCACGACCTTGCCCGCCTCGCGCGCGGCGTAGATGACGCCCAGCGCGGTGCCGTAGCCGCCGGTGGCCAGCCCGCCGGCGTTGCAGTGGGTCAGGACCGTCGCGCAGTCGGGCAGCAGCGCCGCACCGGCCCGGCCCAGGGCCCGGCACATCGCGATGTCCTCTTCGTGGATGCGCCGCGCCTCGGCCAGAAGGCCCGCGTGCAGCGCCGCGGCGTCGGCGCCGTCGGCCGAAAGACGCACCGCCGCGGCGGCGCCGCGGTCCAGCGCCCAGAACAGGTTGACGGCCGTCGGCCGCGTGGCCGCCAGCTCGCCGCGCGCGCCGAGCACCGCCGCGAGCGCCGCGGGCGCGTCCAGCCGGGCGTCCTGGGCCAGCTTCGCGGCCAGGGCCAGGCCGTACGCGGCGGCGACGCCGATGGCCGGCGCGCCGCGCACCGCCAGGCGGCGGATGGCCGCGCAGAGATCGTCGAGCCGCCCGCACTCCAGGAACACGACCTCGCCGGGCAGGCGCGTCTGGTCCAGGACCACGACGGCGCCGTCCCGCCACTCGACCACCGGGAACGGGAACGGCAGCGCGTTCATGGCGTCCTTCCGGCGCCGCCGGCGATCGCCTGCCCGAGCAGCAGCCCGAGCCGCGCCAGCGGCAGCCCCATCACGTTGAAGTAGCAGCCCTCGACGCGCCGCACCATCAGCGCTCCGTAACCCTGGATGCCGTAGGCTCCGGCCTTGTCCATCGGCTCGCCCGTGGCGATGTAACGCGCGATGGCGGCCGCCGTCAGCGGCAGGAACTCGACGTCGGTGCTCTCGGCGGCGGCAAGGTCCAGAACCTCCTCCACCACGTCGTCGCCTTCCCCGTCGACCGCGGCGCGACACAGCGCGATCGCCGTGATCACCGTGTGCCGCCGTCCGGACAGGCGTCCGAGCAGGCGCGCGGCGTCGACGCGGTCGCGCGGCTTCTCCAGCACATCACCATCGACGACCACGATCGTGTCGGCGCCCAGCACCAGCCGCCCGGGCCGGCGCGCGGCCACGTCGGCGGCCTTCGCGCGGGCCAGCGCCAGGGCGTAGGCCTCGGGCGCGGCGCCGGCGGCCCCCAGCTGCGCCGCCAGCTCGGCCTCGACATCACCGGGCTTCTCCACCGCGAACGGCAGCCCGGCCAGTTCCAGCAGTTCCGCCCGGCGCGGCGACTGCGAAGCGAGCAGCAGCACCTCGCCCTCGGGCCAGGCGACGAACGGGCTCGTGGTCATCGGCCTTCCCCTCCACCTGTGCCGGCGGCCGGCGCGTCACGGTCGATGATCAGGGTCACCGGTCCCTGGTTGGTCAGTTGCACGTCCATCATCGCCCCGAACTCGCCCTCGGACACGGCCGGCCACTGGCGCCTGAGCAGGCCGCCGAAGCGGTCGTACATCGCCTCGGCCACGGTCGGCGCCGCCGAGCCCGAGAAGCCGGGCCGGTTGCCCTTGCGACAGTCGCCGTACAGCGTGAACTGGCTGACGAGCAGGATGCCGCCGCCGACCTCGCGCAGGGACAGGTTCATCTTCCCCGCATCGTCCTCGAAGATGCGCAGGTCCGGCAGCTTGCGCGCCATCCACTCCAGCTCGGCGTCGGTGTCCGTCGGCGCGAACGCCGCCAGCACGACCAGGCCGCGCTCGATGGCGCCGAGATCGCGGCCACCCACGCTCACGCGCGCCGGGCCGCTCCGCTGGATCACGCAGCGCATGCATCCTCCACGGCGGTCACGAGGAACGGCCGCCGGTGCCGAGCTGATAGCGCTCGACGCCCTGCACGCCCGTGACCTTGAGCAGCGACTTGACGATCTTCTCGAGGTTGTTCAGGTTGCGCACCTCGACCACCATCGTCACGCGCGCCAGGTCGTCTTCGGACGAGAACTCGCCGCTGGCGATGTTCGTGTTGGTCAGGCTCAGCGAGTTGCTGATGTCCTTCAGCAGGTTGTTCCGGTCGTTGGCGATGATGATGAGCTTGACCATGAACGTCTGGTCGGGCGCGGTATCCCAGACGACGTCGATCAACCGGTCGGCGCTGAGGTTCGGGTCGCCCAGGTTGGAACAGCCGGCGCGGTGCACCGACACGCCGCGCCCGCGCGTGATCACGCCGACGATGCTGTCGCCGGGGATGGGCTGGCAGCAGCGCGCGTAGCTGACCATCAGGTTGTCGACGCCCGCCACGCGCACACCGGTCGTCGACCGGCGGCGCAGCGTATCGACCAGGTCGCGCCCCCGGTGCAGGACCTTCTCGGCCGGGGATTCCTGCCGCGGCGTCACGCGGGTCGAGACCTTGCCGGGCGTGACCTCGCCGTTGCCCACGGCCGCGAGCAGCTTGTCGAGCTCGTTGTAGCCCATCTGCTGGGCCACTTCGACGAGTTCGTCCACGCGCATGTTCACCTTGGCGCGCCGCAGCTCGCGCTCCATGATCTCGCGCCCCAATTGGACACTTTCGTCGTACTGCGAGATCTTCAGCCAGCGCCGCAGGTGGTGCTTGGCCCGGCTGGTCTTGACCACTTCCAGCCACGACGCGCTCGGGGCCGGCGTCTTGCTGGTGAGGATCTCGACCGTGTCGCCGTTCTGCAGCTCGTGCCGAAGCGTGACGATGCGCCCGTTCACCTTGGCGCCGACGCAGCGGAACCCGACCTCGGAGTGGATGCGGAAGGCGAAGTCGAGCGGATTGGCGCCGCGCGGCAGCTGGAACACGTCGCCGCCCGGGCTCAGCACGAAGACCTCGTCGCGGAAGAAGTCGACCTTCACGTTCTCCATGAATTCGCGCGGGTCGTCGACGTCCTCTTCCCACTCCATGATCTGCCGCAGCCACTTCACCATGTCCGCCAGGTCGGCGCGGTCGGCGCCGCCGCCCTCCTTGTAGCGCCAGTGCGCGGCGATGCCGAGTTCGCAGCGCTCGTGCATCTCCTCGGTCCGGATCTGCACCTCGATGTACTTGCCGCCGGGCACCCGCACCGTCGAGTGGATGCTCTGGTAGCCGTTCGGCTTCGGCATCGCGATGTAGTCCTTGATGCGGTCGGCCAGCGGCGGGTACACGCTGTGCAGCACGCCCAGGGCGTGGTAGCAGTCGGCCTTCGTCCCCACCACCAGGCGCAGCGCCAGCTGGTCGAACACGCGGTCGAGCCCGATGTCCTGCGCCTTCATCTTGCGGTAGATGGAGTAGAAGTGCTTGGCGCGTCCGCTGAACCGGCAGGGCACGCCGGCGTCCTGCAGTTGCGTGCGCAGCGGCTCGACCAGCCGCTCGATCAGGCGCTCGCGCTCGGCCCGCGTCTGGTGGATGCCGGCCTCGACCTCGAAATAGCGTTCGGGCTGCAGCACCTTGAAGGCGAGGTCCTCCAGTTCCCACTTGATCTTGGCGATGCCGAAGCGGTTGGCCAGCGGCGCGTAGACGTCCATCGTCTCCTGGGCAATGTCCGTCTGCCGGTCGGGCGCCAGGAACGAGATGGTCCGCATGTTGTGCAGGCGGTCGGCCAGCTTGATCAGCACCGTGCGCGGGTCCTGCGCGATGGCGAGCACGAGCTTGCGGTAGGTCTCGGCCTTGCGGGCCTCGGGGCTGACGGCGCGGATGCCGCTCATCTTGGTGACGCCGTCCACCATGTGGGCGACGTCCTTGCCGAAGCGCTGGCGGATGTCCTCCAGCCCGAAGTCGGTGTCCTCGACGACGTCGTGGACCATGGCGGCGATCAGCGTGTCCACATCGAGCCGCAGGTCGGCCAGGATGCTCGCCACGGTCATCGCGTGCACGAAGTAGGGCTGGCCGCTGCGCCGGAACTGCCCCTCGTGCGCGGCCATCGCGAAGCGGAACCCGAACCAGAGCTTGTCCTCGTCCGCCTGCGGATTGTAGGCGCGCACCCGCGCCCACAGGTCCTCCATCATCCCCTGCAGGTCGACGGCCTTGGATTCCGGAGGGTTGCTCATGTCGTTTCCGCCGGCCGGATGTCCACCAGCAGCTGCTGCACCGGGTCGTAGGCGCCGCCGCGCGGGCGGAACGTGCTGCGGGTCAGCTGGAAGAGGATCTCCCATTCACGATCCGGGATGTCGGCGCCGATGCCGTTGCCGCCGGACGGCGTGCCGTTGCCCTCGGCCCGGCGGCGCCAGGCCTCGCCGCAGCCGAAAGCCAGGAACTCGCGGGCGAGCGCCGGTTCGCCGCCGCCGTTCGGCTGCGCCGGGCCGCGGAAGCGGAACCGCAGGTGCAGCCCGCCGCTGAGCGACGTCGGCGGCGCCTGCAGGCGCAGGCCGCGGCAGCGGAAGACGGGCTTGCGGTTGCCCGAGCCGAAGGGCTCGAGGTTCTCGAGGTCCTGCACCAGCGCGGCCACGTCGCGCATCGTCATGTGGTTCAGGTCGAGGTCCATGTCGTAGGTCTCGGGAACGGGGCCCGTCTGGGGCTGCTGGCACAGGGCGTCGACGAACGCCTCGCGGAAGGCATCGACGTTGCGCGCGCGCAGCGTCATGCCCGCCGCCTGCGCATGGCCGCCGTGCCGCACCAGCAGGTGGGCGCAGCGGTCGAGCACGACCTTCACGTCGATGTTCGGCACGCTGCGCGCCGAACCGCGCGCCTCGTCGCCCTCGATCGAGATGAGCACAACCGGCAGCTGGTACTGCTCGACCAGGCGCGCGGCGCCGATGCCGATGATGCCCTTGTGCCACTCCGACGACGCCAGCACCAGGCCCGGGTCGCCGCGCCGCACGAAGGGCAACGCCGCGGCGATGGCCTCGTCCTTCAGGCGCGCGTCCTGTTCCTTGCGGCGGTTGTTGGTGCGGTCGGCCTCCTCGGCCAGCGTGTGCGCCACCCCGTGGTCGCGCGTCAGCAGCAGTTCGAGCGCCGACATCACGCGGCCGATGCGCCCGCAGGCGTTGATGCGCGGCGCCAGCTGGTAGGCGAAGTCGCCGGTCGTCACGGGGAAGCCGCGGTCGAGTCCGGCCACCGCCAGCAACGCGGCGAGGCCCGGGCGGATGGAGCTGCGATCGTTGAACCGCTCGAGCCCCTTCTTGACCAGGATGCGGTTCTCTCCCACCAGCGACATCTGGTCGGCGACCAGTCCCATCGCCACGAGGTCGAGCACCGTCGTCAGGAAAGCCTCGGGCAGGCTGGCCGGGTCCCTCTGGCGCAGCGCCTGGGCCAGCTTGAAGGCCACCGCGACGCCGCACAATTCGGGGTTCGGGTAGGTGGAGCCGTCACGGCGCGGGTTGACCAGCGCCGTGGCCCGCGGCCGCTCCTCGAAGATGTGGTGGTCGAGCACGACCACGTCCAGGCCCAGGTCGCGGGCCAGCGCGATCTCGGACAGCGCCGCCGAACCGGTGTCCACCGTCAGCAGCAGCGTGACGCCCAGGTCGGCCCACTCGCGCACCATGCGCCCGGCCACGCCGTAACCGTCGGTGGCGCGGTCGGGGATGAACGGCGGCTCGCACTTCAGTCGCGAGCCGTCGACGACGAGCGTGCTGAGGGTCTCGAACAGGAGCGCGCTGCCGGTGATGCCGTCCACGTCGAAGTCGCCGTGAACGGCGACGCGTTCGCCGTCGCGCGCGGCCTGCCGCACGCGCTCGACCGCGTGGTCCATCTCCTCGAGTTCGAAGGGATCGTGGAGCTGGTCGAGCGAGGGGTAGAAGAATCCTTCGAGGGAGTGCGTCTCGGTCACCCCGCGGGCGGCCAGCACGCGCAGCAGGCAGTCGGAAACAGGCACGTCCAGCGGCACCGTGCGGCGCATCGCCGAAAGGACCTCGTCGCCGATAGGCGCACCCCGGTGCCACGGGCGGCCGGTGAACACACCGACCGGCCACGCCTGCGCCTGGGAATCGTCCCGTGGATCACCCACGCCTGCTCGCTTCCCGTTCGGCTGCCGCGTGGCAGCCGGACCTGGCCGCGACGTTGTGCCGCGGACCGTGGAGTCAGACGTGAGAAGCCGGTCGTAAGCCGAGTTCTGTTACCGCTCCATCCTTGCGGATGCAGCGGCGGCGGTCATGTATCTAGGACCGTCGTTACCGACGGCCTCCAGCGACCTACCCGGGAGTGCAAACGAGACGGGCCGTCTCATCCTCCCCTATTTGGTCTTGCTCCGGGTGGGGTTTGCCCTGCCACCTTCGTCGCCGAAGGTGCGGTGAGCTCTTACCTCGCCGTTTCACCCTTACCACCGCTTGCGCGATGGCGGTTTATTTTCTGTGGCACTTTCCGTGGGATCACTCCCCCTGGCCGTTAGCCAGCACCCTGCCCTGCGGAGCTCGGACTTTCCTCGGACCTCCCGTATCACAGGATTCGGGAAGCACGCGACTGCCTCCCCGGCTTCTCACATGAAAGAAGATAGCGCCGCCCGGCGGGGATGTCACCGGGGTTTTCGGCAAGGGCCCTGAAGAGGCGCCAAACGCCCCGGATCAGGCGTCCAGGGCCTTGTTGGCGAGGGCGTCGGCGTGGGCGTTCTGCTCGCGGCGCACGTGGGTGACCTCGAACTCGGCCATTCCCCGGCTCATGAAGGCCACCTGCTGGTAGAGGGGGCGCAGTTCGGGACTCTTGACCCGATACACGCCAAGCAACTGGCGGACAATGAGTTCGCTGTCCAGTTTCAAGTGGACCCTCTTGACGCCCCACTTCTGGCAGAATTCCAGGGCGGTCACGACGGCGCGGTACTCGGCCATGTTGTTGGTGGCCCGGCCGATCGCTTCGCTGTGCTCGGCAAGGTCCTCGCCGCCCTTGCGGCGAAAGACGACGCCGATCGCGGCCGGCCCCGGGTTGCCCCGGCTGGCCCCGTCCGTGAAGATCTCCATGACGGCCTTGCTGCGGGTCGGCAGCGGGCTGCGCGCCAGGGTGGCCGCGGCCGTCAGCACCGGCCACTGGCTCTCGGCGCCGGGCGGGACCGGCTGGCCGTCGTCGCGCTCGGACTCGAGCGCCGACGCCGGCGCGGGCCCGCCCGCGAGCCCGCCCTCGGCCTCGTACGCCTCCGGCTCGTGCTCGGCCTGCAGTTCGCGCCGCCAGATCGCCAGCCGACGCCGCAACTCGCGGACTGAGAGGCCGCATTCGCGGGCCAGGGTGCGCAGGTCGCCGCTGCGCTCGAGGGCGCGGAGCAGGTCGGTGAGTGTTTGCGGTTCGGTGCCGGTCATGCCTGTCCCCCGGTGCGCCCCGCGGGCGCCGCTCGCTACCCTTGATGAACTAGATGATGACGCGGCCACAGCCCGTGCACTTGACCACCGTCTGCCGTCGCGCCACCTCGGCGGCGAGCCCCGCCGGCAGCTGCCCGAAGCAGCCGTCGCAGACGCCTTCCCGCAACATCGCCACACCACGGCCGTCGCGTCCCTGCATGCGGCGCACGTACCGCGCCAGATCGTCGGGCAACAGCGCCAGCAGGCGGACCATTTCCTCGGTCCCGGCGGCCAGAGCCGCTGCGCCGCGATCGGCGGCCGCCGCCAGCGTTGCCAGCTCGGTGCGCGTGCGCGCTTCCTGCCGATTGCCGTCGGCGTCAGCCTCGCCCGCGGCGGCCTCGGCGCGCTCCAGCGTGGCCAGAAGCCCCAGGGCCTCGGATTCGAGCGCCTCGCGCCGCTGCGTGAACGCGGCAAGTTCGTTGCGCACCGCCACGGCCTGCCGGTCGTCGGCGACCTTCGCCAGGCGGGACCGGCGATCGGCGATCGCCGCTTCGACCTCGCGCAGCTCGCGATCCAGCCGCGACAGCGCCGCCGTGGCCTCCCCGACCGCCGCGCGCGCGATGCGGCTGTCGTCGGCCAGTTCGCGCCCGAGCGCGCCGAGATGGTCATCGCGCCGCGTGTGACGTTCGCGGGCGTCGCGCGCCGCGACCAGGCGCTCTTCGAGCGCGGCCACCTCTGCCAACATCGCCAGGACCAACTTGATTTCCACGGCACCCTCCGGCCGCATCATACCACCGCGGGCGCCGGCCCGACAACGCGGCACCGCGACCGGGGCCGGCAGGTGTGAAAAAAGGGCGCCAAGGCACCCTCTTCCCTCCGCATCTCTTGTTTTCCATTCCGGCCGGACTTGTCTTCCGGTCAGACTTGTCTTCCGGTCAGACTTGTCTTCCGGTCAGACTTGTCTTCCGGCCGCATTTCGGATGGTAGGCGATACAGGACTTGAACCTGTGACCTCTCGCGTGTGAGGC
>CAIOLW010000170.1 GCA_903859215.1 uncultured bacterium
ACTGCCCGCTCGAAGCCCAGCCCGAAGCCGGCGTGCGGCACGGTGCCGTACCGCCGCAGGTCGCGGTACCACCAGTACACTTCCTTCGGCAGCTTCATCTCGTCCAGGCGCGCGTCCAGCACGTCGAGGCGCTCCTCGCGCTGGCTGCCGCCGATGATCTCGCCGATGCCCGGCGCCAGCACGTCCATGGCGGCCACGGTGCGGCCGTCCTCGTTCAGGCGCATGTAGAAGGCCTTGATGTCCTTCGGGTAGTTCATGACGACGACCGGGCGCTTGCACAGTTCCTCGCACAGGTAGCGCTCGTGCTCGGACTGCAGGTCCATGCCCCAGCTGATCGGGAACTCGAACTTGCGCGGCGCCTTGCCCAGGGCCTCGATCGCCTGGGTGTAGTCCATGCGCTCGAAGCTGCTCTCGACGAACGACTCCAGGCGGCTGACCGCCTCCTTGTCGACGTGCTCGGCGAAGAACGCCATGTCGTCGCCGCGCTCGTCCAGCACGGCCTTGAAGATATAGCGCAGGAAGTCCTCGGCCAGGTCGGCGTCGGCCTTCAGGTCGGCGAACGCGATCTCCGGCTCGATCATCCAGAACTCCGACAGGTGCCGGCTGGTGTTGCTGTTCTCGGCGCGGAACGTGGGCCCGAAGGTGTAGACCCGGCTCAGCGCGCAGCAGTACGTCTCGACGTTCAGCTGGCCGGACACGGTCAGGAAGGCCTCGCGGCCGAAGAAGTCCTGCGAGTAGTCGACCTTGCCCTCGGGCGTGCGCGGCAGGTTGGCCATATCCAGCGTGGAGACGCGGAACATCTCGCCGGCGCCCTCGCAGTCGCTGGCGGTGATGATCGGCGTGTGGATCCAGTAGAACCCGCGCTCGTGGTAGAACCGGTGCACGGCCTGCGCCAGGCAGTTGCGCACGCGCGTGGCGGCGCCGATGACGTTCGTGCGCGAGCGCAGGTGCGCCACCTCGCGCAGGTACTCCATCGAGTGGCGCTTGGGCTGCATCGGGTAGGTCTCCGGGTCGTCGACCCAGCCCACCACCTCGATGGCGGCCGCCTTCAGTTCGACGTTCTGGCCCTGGCCCTGCGACGCCACCAGTTCGCCGGTGACGATGACCGAGCAGCCGGCACCCAGTTTCGCGACCTCGTCGGCGTAGTTGGGCAGCTCGCTGGGGGCCACCACCTGCAGCGGCGCGAAGCAGGTGCCGTCGTGCACGTTGATGAAGCTGAGGCCCGCCTTGGAGTCGCGCCGGGTGCGCACCCAGCCCTTGATGGTGACGGTCTCGCCGACGGGCACGTCGCCCTTCAGCAGCTTCGAGATCATGTGGTGGGCCATGGCCGCTCCTTGGGGATACCGGGATGAGGGCGCCGCCGCGCCGGCTCGCGCCCTGACCGCCGAAGATAGCGCAACCGGGCGGGGCCGACAAGCGGTCGCAACCCCCGGAACCGGGCCCCGGCCACCCCTGAAACCTGCCGGTCAAGTGCTGTCGCCGGGTGCCGATACAATTGTCGGAAACACACCTGCGGCGTCCGGTCGACCTTCGGCCGGCAATCCGGGAGCAGCGAGCTGATGGATGACCTGCGATTCAGCGAAGCCTTCGCCCAGTACCTGGTCGACACCAACGTCATCTCCGCCGAGGACGCCCT
>CAIOLW010000171.1 GCA_903859215.1 uncultured bacterium
CCGATGACACGGCCGCCGCGCGCGACCTCGAGGCGCGCGCCGCGGACTGGCTGGCGCGCCTGGCCGCGGCTCCCGGCCGGCCGGCCGGCGGCGCACCCTCTCCCGCCCCGGCGACCGACTGCGCAGCAGCCCCCGACCTCGCAGGCATCGCCGCCGCCTGGGACGAACCCGCCTACGCGAACGCCGTCTCCCGCTGCCGCGAGCACATCCTTTGCGGCGACGCCTTCGAGATCTGCCTGACGCAGCAGCTTTCAGCGCCCCTGCGCGCAACGCCCTGGGACCTCTACGCGGCGCTGCGCGCGGTCAACCCCGCGCCCTTCGCCGCCTTCCTGCATGCCGACGACGTGACGATCGCGGGCGCCTCGCCCGAGCGCTTCCTGAGCGCGACCGCCGAAGGAACGCTCGAAAGCCGCCCCATCAAGGGCACCCGCCCCCGCGGCGCCACCCCGGCCGCGGATGCGCTGCTTCGCCGCGAGCTGGCCGAGGCGGAAAAGGATCGCGCCGAGAACCTGATGATCGTCGACCTCGTGCGCAGCGACCTGGGCCGCGTGGCGAAAATCGGCAGCGTGACGGTGCCCGAACTGTGCGCGGTCGAGACATACGCCACGGTGCACCAGCTGGTCTCGACGGTCCGCGCGGAACTGAAGCCCGGCTGCGACGCGCTCGATGCCGTGCGCGCCTGCTTTCCGGGCGGCTCGATGACGGGCGCGCCGAAGCTGGAGGCGATGGCGATCATCGCCGCACTCGAACCGGCGCCGCGCGGCGTCTACGCCGGCGCTCTGGGCTGGCTGGGCTGGGACGGGGCGCTGGACCTGAGCATCGTCATCCGCACGTTCGTTTGCGCTGAAGGACGCGCGACCTTCGGCGTGGGCGGCGCCGTCACGGCCGACTCCGATCCCGCCGCCGAGTACCGCGAGAGCCTCGACAAGGGACGCGCCCTGCTGGCCGCCCTGCAGTTGGCCGCCGGCGGCAAGGCGGACAACGGCAAGGCGGACAACGGCAAGGCGGACAACACGCACACCACGGAAGAGAGTCGCCCATGAGCGCGCGCGGCCCGGTCGTCATCCTCGACAACTACGACTCGTTCACCTACAACCTGTTCCAGTTGGTGGCCGGGCTGGACGACGGCCGCGAGCCGCTCGTCGTCCGCAACGACGCGCTGACGCTGGACGAACTGCGCGCGCTCGACCCGTGGCGCATCATCATCTCGCCCGGCCCCGCCGGTCCCGAACGTCCCGGTTACCTGGGCGTCGGGCTGCAGGCCATCACCGAACTGGGCCCGACCATCCCCCTGCTGGGCGTCTGCCTGGGCCATCTGGGCATCGTCGACGCCTTCGGCGGCCGCATCGTGCGCGCGCCCGAGCCCTGCCACGGCAAGACCACGCTGATCCTCCACGACGACGCCGGCCTGTTCAACCGCCTGCCCGAACCGCTCGAGGTGATGCGCTACCACTCGCTGGTCGCCGAGAACGAGTCGCTGCCCGAGTGCCTGCGCATCACGGCGTGGACGGACGAGCGCCTGATCATGGGCGTGCGGCACCGCAAGTGGCCGATCTACGGCCTGCAGTTCCACCCGGAGAGCATCGGCACCGAATACGGGCCGAAGATGATGGCGCGCTTCCTCACCGACGGGTTCGACAACGAGGTCCAGATCCGCCGCGACGTGTGACGACGACGCGGCGTGGTCGGCGACGAACGGCCTGCGTTCAGCGGAGGTCGTGCAGCGTCCCGCAGCGCGGGCACTTGGCCGCGGGCGTGGCGAAGTCGGGCGGGATGCGCAGCGTGGTCCCGCAGGCGCAGTCCACCTTGCGGTAGCCGTCCTTGCGGTAGAAGAAGTCGTCGACCTGGCGGGCGCTCTCACGCGCCGAGGGGGCCGGGCCGGCCGCAACCGGGGCCGGCGCGACCTGCGGCGCAGGCTGGCCGGCCTGGGCCGCCGCCGCGGCGACGGCCGGTTCGCCCTGCAGCGCCGACTTCGGGATCACGCCGCCGCCTTTGGTCACCTCGCGGTAGCTGCGCTCGTAGTCGGCCAGCCCGCCGCCGGCCATCGAGCGCAGGATGCGCACGCGTTCGTCGATGGGCGGGTGCGTGCTGGTGGCGTTGGCCGCCATCTCGCCCGCGCGCTTGAGCGGGTTGATGATGTACATGGGCGCCGTCGCACTCGTGGCCCCGCCCAGCCGCTGCGGCGCGCGGCTGATCTTCTCCAGCGCCGAGGCCAGCCCCTCCGGGTAGCGCGTGAACGAGGCGCCCGACGCGTCGGCGAGGTACTCCCGCTTGCGCGACACCGCGAAGTAGATCAACTGCGCCAGGATCGGCGCCAGGATCATCAGCACGACCGCCAGGATCGCCACGATGCCCGAGCCGTCCGAGCCGCCGTCACGGCGCGACCGGCTGCGCCCGCCGCCCAGCCACATGCCGCGCAGGCCGCCCTCGGCCAGGATGACGATGGCGCCCGCCAGCACACCGGCGAACAGCATCAACTGGATATCGCGGTTGCGGATGTGGGCCATCTCGTGCGCGACGACGCCCTGCAGTTCGTCGCGGTCCAGCGTCTTCAAAAGGCCGCTGGTGACGGCGATGGCGGCGTTCTCGGCCCGCCGCCCGGTGGCGAACGCGTTGGGGGCGGGATCGTCGATGACGTAGACGGCCGGCATCTTCGGCAGGCCGGCCGCCAGCGTCATTTCCTCGACCACGTTGAACAGCTGCGGCAGGTCTTCCTTCTGCACGCGGTGCGCGCCGGCCACCGACAGCATGATGTTGTCGCCCTGGTACCACGCGGTCAGGGTCATCACCAGCCAGACGACGAGCGCCAGCATCACGCCCGGAACGCCCCCGTTCCGGCCCATGAAGTTGACCCCCAGCGCCCAGCCGAGGGCGCCCAGCAGCAGCGCCGCCGACATCACCAGCAGGATGGACTTGCGACGGTTGGCCGCGATCTGTTCCCACATGGCCCTATTGCCCCTAGTTGAAGGAGACCTTCGGGGCCTCGCGCTGGACCTCGTCCTTCACCTCGAAGAACGTCTCGGGCGCGAAATGGAACATGCCGGCGATGATGTT
Organism: uncultured bacterium; assembly: GCA_903859215.1. Classification (GTDB taxonomy): domain Bacteria; phylum Krumholzibacteriota; class Krumholzibacteriia; order LZORAL124-64-63; family LZORAL124-64-63; genus CAINDZ01. The sequence goes on from CAIOLW010000171.1 coordinate 3,055, forward strand.
CCCGGGGAACATCTGCACCCGGTTGTTCATGTTCATGACGGTCTCGTTGTAGAACTGCCGCGCGAACCCGATCTTGTTCTCGGTGCTGGCCAGTTCCTCCTGCAGGCTCGCGAAGTTCGTGCTCGCCTTCAGGTCGGGGTACGCCTCGGAGACGGCGAACAGGCGGCCGAGGGCCGACGTCAGGCCCGCCTCGGCTTCGACGCGCTGCGCCTGCGTGCCGGCGCCCGCCACGGCGGCGCGGGCCTGCGTGACGGCCTCGAGCGTGCCGCGCTCGTGCTGCATGTAGCCCTTGACCGTCTCGATCAGGTTCGGGATCAGGTCGAAGCGGCGCTTGAGTTGCACGTCGACCTGCGCCCAGGCCTCCTTGACGCGGTTGCGCGCGGCCACCAGGCCGTTGTAGATGCCGACGCCCCACATGACCGCGACCACGGCCAGCACCAGGGGAAGCAGGAACAGAGCAGCCATCACTTGCCACCTTTCGCCGGGAACATCTCCCGGAGGAATCCGTGTACCGCCGCGGGCAGCCCCCAGCCGGCAGCGTCCAGGTCGGCGACCAGGGCCGCCACTTCCGCGCCGTCGAACCACAGACCGCAGCCCCGCGGGCAGCGGTCCACCAGTACCCGACGGCCCGGGCCGATATTCACCTTGTCCATGGGCTTGTCGCAGAGCGGGCAGGAGCGCGTCGCCTCGTCGGTGGGCGCCGGGGCGGCGTCCAGGGGGCGCTGGTCCCCCAGCAGCAGGGCCAGTTCGCCGCTGTCGAACCAGACGCCCTCGCAGGCGCCGCACAGGTCCAGTTCGATCTGCTGGTACTCGACCACGTACATCGGCACGCGGCAGGCGGGACATTTCATCGCGCTCATCCTCCCCTGCCGACAGGATCCGACATGTGGGCCGGAAGCGCAACGCCCGGCTGAGGGACAGCCGGGGTCCGGTTTCCCGGCCGAGGCTTCCGGTGGACGCCCCTGCCGGCGTGTATTATTTTCGCCGCGCCGCTGCGGCGGCCCCCGCTCGCCTCCAACAGAACAGGACGCGCCATGAGCTACCCGGTGAACGACAAGCAGCTGGTCCGCGACTGCGAGATCGGCGAGGGCACGAAGGTCTGGAATTTCGTCAACATGTACGGCTGCAAGATCGGCCGCGACAGCATGATCGGCACGTTCGTCGAGGTCCAGGGCGGCGTCACGATCGGCGACCGCACCCGCGTGCAGAGCCACACATTCATCTGCGAGCTGGTCACCATCGGCAACGATGTCTTCGTCGGCCACGGCGTCATGTTCATCAACGACACGATGCCGCCCCAGCCCGAGAAGGAAAAGTGGAAGGCCACGCGCATCGAGGACGGCGCCAGCCTGGGCTCCAACTCGACCATCCTGCCCGTTCGCGTCGGCAAGGATGCCGTCGTCGGCGCCGGCGCCGTGGTGACCAAGGATGTCCCGGACGGGGCGATCGTGGCCGGCTGCCCCGCCAAAATCCTGCGCTACAAGGATGGGTACGGGCCGAAATAGGCCCTGCAGGATCCCGATCAGCGCACGACGTGACAAACCACAAAGGGCTGCGGCGATTGAATTTGCGCAGCCCTTTTCACTATTCCGAATGAAGCGCCCCCTACGTCGCGTCAAATTATCGCGAAAGTGTCACAAATTGACTGATGAAATTCATTGTTTAACAGTCGTGATTATTTGCTAATCTAGCCACCCGGTTCCTCGCCCTGAGTGGACGCCAACCGCTGCCATGTCAGTCGGGCCGGGTACATTCGAGTCGTGCGCCACACGACACACTCGCCATGTCTGCTCTTTAGTCCTATCCGTGGGGGAAAACATGAAGCGACAACTATCGCTCCTGCTGCTGACCCTGCTAACGGTGGCCGTGCTGGTTCCCAGCGCCGGCGCCGGCGTCGACAAGACGCACCAGTGGGTACCCGGCGAAGTCATCGTGAAATTCAAGCCCGGACTGAAGGCTGCCCAGAAGGCCGCCATCATCCAGGGGCAGCAGATCCAGGATTTCCGTTCAATCGGCTACGAGCAGTGGAAGATCGACGGCAAGTCGGTCGAAGACGCTGTCTACGCGCTCGAGCAGAATCCCAACATCGAGTTCGCCGAGCCGAATTACGTGCTCTATGCGTTCGACACCCCCAATGACCCCAGCTACGGCCTGCTGTGGGGTATGAACAACACGGGCCAGGCGGACGGCGGCGGCACCGCCGGCACGCCGGACGCGGACATCGACGCCCCCGAGGCCTGGAGCGTGTTCCACGGCTCAAACGCCGTGACCGTCGCGGTCATCGACACGGGCATCGACTACACGCACCCCGACCTGGCGGCCAATGCCTGGACGAACCCCGGCGAGATCGCCGGCAACGGGATCGACGATGACGCCAACGGCTACATCGACGACATCCACGGCTGGGACTTCGCCAACGGCGACAACGACCCCATGGACGACAACGACCACGGTTCGCACTGCTCCGGCACCATCGGCGGCGTTGGCAACAACGGCGTCGGCGTGGCGGGCGTGAACTGGAACGTCAAGATCATGGGTTGCAAGTTCCTCAGCGCCGCCGGCTCGGGCTCGACCGCCGGCGCCATCTCGTGCATCCAGTACGCGACGCTGATGGGCGTCGACATCATGAGCAACAGCTGGGGCGGCGGCCCGTACGACGCGGCCCTCGAGGCGGCCATCCAGGCCGCGTACGCCGCGGACATCTTCTTCATCGCGGCGGCCGGCAACAGCGGCGTGGACACCGATGCGTCGGCGAACTACCCGAGCTGCTACAACGTGCCGAACGTCATCGCCGTGCTGGCGACGAACAACCGCGACCAGCGCGTGAACGAAGCCGGCTGGTGGGCGTCCAACTACGGCGCCACGACCGTCGACATCGGCGCGCCCGGCCTCTACATCTACTCCACCATCCGGGGCGGCGCCTACGACTCGTTCTCGGGCACCTCGATGGCCACCCCGCACGTGGCGGGCGCCATGGCGATGCTGCGCGGACGCTTCCCGAGCATCACGGTGGATGCCGGCAAGAACCTGCTGATGACCATCGGCAACGACCCGGTCCCGGCGCTGTCGGGCCTGTGCATTACCGGCGGCCGCCTGAACCTGCTGAAGCTGATCGGCGACCCGGACACCGTCGCCCCCGGCGCCGTGACCGACCTCGCGGTCGGCGCCGCGGCCTCCAACTGGCTGACGCTGGACTGGACGGCTCCCGGTGACGACGGCAACGTGGGCACGGCGATGAGCTACGACATCCGCTACGCCTCGGCCCCGATCATCGACCAGGCCGGCTGGGACGCCGCCACACTGGTGACGGGCGAGCCCAACCCGGCGATCGCCGGCACGGCCCAGACGATGAAGGTCACCGGCCTGACGCCCTCGACGACGTACTACTTCGCCATCCGCGCGAATGACGAGTACGCGAACCGCGGCGACCTGTCGAACAGCCCTGCCGGCACGACGATGGCCCCGCCGACGATGGCGATCAGCCCCGCGTCGCTGTCGGCCTCGCTGCCCACCGGCGGCACGGCCAACCAGACCCTGACGATCTCGAACACGGGCGTCGGCGTCCTGGACTTCTCGATCCCGGCCCCGTCCTTCGTGATTCCCGCCAAGGGCGCCGCGTCGGTCAAGCAGCACGAGTACATCGAGCTGGCCAAGGGTGAAGCCGACGCGCGCATCGGCGACCCCGTCCTGAACGGCGCCGGCGGCCCGGACGTCTTTGGCTACCGCTGGTCCGACAGCGATGCCCCCGGCGGCCCCGCGGTCAACTTCATCGACATCTCGTCGGTCGGCACCGCGGTCACCCTGGCCGACGACTCGAACCAGGGTCCGTTCCCCCTGGGCTTCACGTTCAACTTCTACGGCACCGATTTCACGACGTTCCGCATCGGCTCGAACGGCTTCGTGTCGCTGTCGTCGACGTCCACGTCCATCTCGAATTCGGCCCTGCCGGCCGCGGCGGCGCCGGCCAACCTGCTGGCCCTGCTGTGGGACGACCTGATCCCCGGCACCGGTTCGTGCCAGTACTACTACGACGGCACGCGCATGATCATCCAGTACACCAACTGGATGAACTACACCTCGGGCGGCCCGTACACGATGCAGATGCAGCTGTATCCGAACGGCACCATCGAGTACCAGTACCAGACGCTGACCGGCGCGACGAACAGCGCCACCGTCGGCATCCAGAATGCGACCGGTACCGACGGCCTGACCGTCGCCTACAACACCACCTACCTGCACAGCAACATGGCTGTCCGGTTCAGCCGCCTGCCCGCGTGGCTGGCGGTGTCGCCGGCCAGCGGCAGCGTGCCTGCCGGGAGCAGCGTCGACGTCAACGTCGCGTTCAATGCCTCCGGCCTGTGCGGCAGTCACTTCGACGCGACCGTGCACGTGCTGAGCAACGACCCGGCGCACGCCGACGTGTCGGTGCCTGCCGGCCTCGACCTGTCGGGCACCGCCGACATCGCGATCGCGCCGACCAGCCTGGCCTTCGGCAACGTCTACGTGACCGGTTCGGCCAGCCTGAATCTGGCCGTGACGAACAACGGCTGTGCGGACCTCGTGATCACCAGCCTGGACTTCAGCAATGGCGTCTTCAGCAGCGCCCAGTCGCTGCCGACGACGGTGCCTGCGGGCACGACCCACACCATCGCCGTCGTGTTCGCGCCCTCGGCGGCCGGCGCGGCGTCCGGGCAGTTGACCGTGGTCAGCAACGACCCCGACTCGGGTTCCCTGCTGGTGCCGCTGACCGGCACCGGCCTGGACTACCCGAACATCCAGGTGGCGCCCGCGTCGCTGACGCAGACGCTGCCGACCGGCGGCACTGCCACGCAGACGCTGACGATCTCCAACACGGGCGCCGGTTCGCTGGGCTTCAGCATCCCCGACGCCGAGTACATCGCCGTCGTGGCCAAGGCTGCGGCCCCCAAGCCCGGCAGCGAGTACATCGACCTGGCCAAGGACGCCAAGGATCCCCGCGTGGGCGCCCCGGTGCTCCTGGGCGCGGGCGGCCCCGATGCGTACGGTTATCGCTGGAAGGACAGCGACGCGATCGGCGGCCCGGCGTACAACTGGATCGAGATCTCGTCGATCGGCACGGCGATCCCGTTTACGGCCGACGACCAGAACCTCGGCGCCTTCACCCTCGGGTTCAGCTTCCCGTTCTACGGCACGCCGTTCACGTCGTTCCGCGCGAGCACGAACGGCTGGATCAGCTTCACCAACTCGACGACCGCGCTCAGCAACTACAACCTGCCGAGCACGAGCGCACCCGAGAACCTGATCGCCCCGTTCTGGGACGACCTGGACTTCTCGGCAACCGGTGATGCGTACTACTACTACGACGGCACGCGGGAGATCATCGAGTACACGGCCGTGCCGCGCTACTCGAGCGGTGGCCCGTACACGTTCCAGATCCACCTGTATCCGAGCGGGCGGATCGAGTTCCACTACAAGACGATGGCCGGGACCCGCCTGGCCGAGTCGACGATCGGCATCCAGAACGAGACGATGGACGCCGGCCTCGCGCCCGTGTTCAACGCCGCGTACGTGCATGACAACCTGGCGATCCGGTTCGAGGCGCAGATCCCCTGGCTGTCGACGACCCCCACCTCGGGGACCATCGCGGGCGGCGCTTCGGCCGAAGTCACCGTCGGCTTCAACGCCGCCGGCCTGTGCGGCTCCACCTACAACGCCAACCTGCATGTCGTCAGCAACGACCCGGACACGCCGAACGTGACCGTGCCGGTGACGCTGAACCTGCAGGGTTCGCCCGACGCCCAGGTGTCGCCGACGACGCTGCCTTACGGCAACGTCTACGTGACGCAGAACAAGTCGCTGTCGACCAACGTGACCAACGCCGGCTGCGCCGACCTCCAGGTCACCGCGATCGCCTTCGACAACCCGGTCTTCGGCAGCGCGCAGGCCGTGCCGTTCAGCGTCACTCCCGGAGCCTCACTGGCGGTCAGCGTGATCTTCACGCCGGCGGCGGCCGGCGCGGCGACGGGCACCATGACCCTGACGACCAACGACGCCTCGCACCCGACGCTGACCGTGGCGCTGACCGGCACGGGCGTCAACCCGGCCGGCATCGACGTGACGCCGGCGTCGATTTCCGCCACCGTGCCGCCCAGCCAGCAGCGGACGGCCATCATCCACGTCGTGAACAACGGCGCCGGTTCGCTGAACTACAGCGTGCCTTCGCCGGACCTGTACAGCAAGGCGATCCAGAACGCGAAGCCCGCGGTCCTGGCCGAGGACGGCCCGAAGGACGCCGCGGACACCGAGTTCGGCATCACCCCGCTGGGCAGCGGCGGTCCCGACACCTTCGGCTACAGCTGGAAGGACAGCGATGCGGCGGGCGGCCCGGCGTTCAGCTGGGTCGAGATCTCGTCGACCGGCACCACGGCCCTGGCCAGCGGTGACGACACGAACTCCGGTCCGTTCCCGATCGGGTTCACGTTCAACTACTACGGCACCCCGTTCACGACCTTCAGGGCTTGCACGAACGGCTTCCTGAGCTTCAGCAGCACCGCGACGCTGTACAGCAACACCGCGTTGCCGTCGGCGAGCGCGCCGCTGAACATGCTGGCCCCGTTCTGGGACGACCTGAACCTGAACGCGGTCGGTTCCGGCGACATCTATTACCAGGTGGTCGGCGGCAACCTCGTGGTGCAGTACAACAACGTGATGCGCTACGGCACGACGATCCCGATGACGTTCGAGGTCATCCTGTCGCCGTCCGGCTCCATCACCTACCAGTACCTCAGCCTGAGCACCGCGCTTTTGACCAGCGCCACGGTGGGCATGCAGAATTCGACCGGTACGGTCGGCCTGCAGGTCGCGTACAACGCGGCCTACCTGCACAACAACCTGGCGATCCGGTTCGCGGCGCTGCCCCAGTGGGCCAACGTCACCCCGACCAGCGGCACGCTGGCCGGCGGCGAGAGCGTGGACCTGACGGTAACGCTGGACGCCACGGGCCTGGCCCTGGGCGTGCACACCGGGCAGGTGCGCATCCTGAGCAACGACCTGACCAATCCGACGATCACCGTGCCCCTGACGATGACCGTGCAGAGCTACGTCTCGGGCGTGGGCAACAACCTGCCGAGCCTGCTGTCCCTGTCCCAGAACGTGCCGAACCCGTTCAACCCCAGCACGAAGATCAGCTTCGCCCTTCCGGCGCGCGGCACGGTCGACCTGCGGGTGTTCGACGTGCGCGGCGCCCTGGTGCGGACCCTGGTGTCGGGCGACCTCGAGCCGGGCATCCACGACTACACGTGGGAAGGCCGGACCGATGACGGCGTCCAGGTCCCGTCGGGCGTGTACTTCTACCGTCTGCGGACGGCTTCGGGTGACATCACCCGCAGCATGATGCTGGTGAAGTAGACGCTGCGCGGAAACGCGCACAGCCATGACGGCAAGAGCCCCGCCGGTTCCCAACCGGCGGGGCTCTCTTTTCACGGCGCGCCGCCGACCGGCACGCGCGACATCAGGAGGGCGTCAGACCTGGACGAACTTCGCCGCCGCCGCGCCGCAGATCGGGCACTTGGCCGGCGGCGTGCCGAACTCGATGTGCCCGCACACCGGGCACAGGTAGAACTTTTCCTCGCTGAGGTCCTCGCCGCGCGTCGCGGCGGCCAGCGCCCGGGCATACAGTTCGGCGTGCACGCGCTCGGCCTCGACGGCGAAGCGGAACATGCGGGCAGCCTTGTGGCCCTCGGCCTGGGCCTGCTCCAGCATCGGCGGGTACATCTTCTCGAACTCGTAGGTCTCGCCGCCGATGGCCGCGCGCAGGTTGTCCACCGTGCCGCCGACACCGTCGAGCGCCTGGAAATGGCCTGCGGCGTGGATGCGCTCGGCCTGCGCCGTGGTGCGGAACAGCCGCGCGATGTTCGGGCGGCCTTCCTTCTCCGCGGCCTCGGCGAACGAGGTGTATTTCTGGAACGCCTGGCTCTCGCCGGCAAAGGCTTCCTTCAGGTTGTCGTGCGTGGACGGCTTGTCGTTCGGGTTGGCCATGACGGCATCCTTTCGGGACGCGCGCGAACCGTCCGGGGCGGATCAGCCCGCCAGCCGGCAGCCCAGCGCGATGGAGAACAGCTTCGATTCCTCGTCGTCGGCGCGGCTGGTCAGCACGCAGGGCGCCGTGGTGCCCACCACTGCGGCCGCCACGCGCGCGCCCGCCAGGTGCGTCACGGCCTTGTAGAAGACGTTGCCCGCCTCGATGTTCGGAAAGACGAGGATGTCGGCCAGGCCGCCGACGGGCGAGTCCAGTTCCTTGATCCGGCAGGCCTCGGGCGACAGCGCCACATCCAGCGCCAGCGGCCCGTCGATGATCGCGTCGCCGAAGCGGCCGTCGGCCGCCAGCCTGCGGATCTCGTCGGCCTCGACGGTGGCCGGCATCTTCGGGCTGACCTTCTCGGTGGCCGTGACCAGCGCCACGCGCGGCCGCGCGATGCCGAAGCTGCGCGCAGCGTGCAGGCAGTACTCGATGATCTGCAGCTTCGTCGCCACGTCGGGCAACGGGATGATCGCGACATCGGCCACGAACAGCAGCCGCGGCAGGGCGGGCATCTCGAGCACCGTCACGTGCGACAGCACGCGGCCCGGCGGCAACAGCCCGGCCTCGCGGTCGAGGATACACTTCATGTAGTCGCTGGTCGGCACCAGGCCCTTCATGAGGACGTCGGCCTGGCCCCCGCGCACCAGCGCGACCGCGCGCCGCGCCGCAACCAGCGGGTCGGGCTCGTCGATCACGGTGACGCCGGCCGGCAGCGGCCCCAGGTCCTTCGCCATCTCGACCAGCCGACGCGCGTCGGCCACCAGCGTCACCAGCGCGATACCCTCGCCGGCCGCGCGCATCGCCGCCTCCAGCGTGTGCGGGTCGTGGCCCGCGGCCACCGCCACGCGCTTCGGCGGCGCGCCCCGCAGCCCGGAGACCAGGTCGTCCAGCTTCGCGATCGCGGTCATGCGTTCGCCTCCGTCCTGGGGTCGTATTCCTGCGCCGTTTCACGGCCGCGCAGCACGCGCAGCGCACCGCGCACCAGGGCCTGCATTTCGTTCTCGCCGGGGTAGGCCGACACGCCGCACCCGAGCGCGGCCACGGCCTTCGTCACGTCGGCCACCAGCCGCTCGCTGCGCGCCATGCCGCCGGTCAGCAGCACACGGTCGACGGGCTCGCCGTCGAAGGCCGGCAAGAGGCCGGTGATGGCCTTGGCGATCTGGTAGATCATCGCGTCATAGACGTCGCGGGCTTCCTTGTCGCCGGCGTCGAGGCGTCTTTCCACCTCGCGGAAGTCGGCCGTGCCCAGCAGGTCGATCAGGCCGCCCCGCCCCTTGTTCAACTTCAGCAGGTCCTCCTGCGTGTAGCGGCCGCTGAAACAGAGGCGGATCAGGTCGCCGGTGGGCTCGCTGCCCGAACGCTGCGGGCTGAACGGACCCTCGCCGTCCAGGCCGTTGTTCACGTCGATGTACCGGCCCTTCGCGTGCGCGCCGACGGTGATGCCCCCGCCCATGTGGCAGACGATCAGGTTCAGGTACTCGTAGAACGTCTCGTTCTCGCGGGCGTAGCGCCGGGCCGTGGCGATCTGGTTCAGCGCGTGGCTGATCACCTTGCGCCGGATGGCCTTCATGCCCGTGACGCGCACGCGCGCGGGCGCCTCGTCGACCACCACCGGGTCGACGATGAACGCCGGCTTGCCGGTGCCCTCGACCAGCTCGCGCGCGATCAGCGCGCCCAGGTTCGAGGCATGGTCCGGGCCGCGGCCATTCAGCAGGTCGTCGCGCATACGGTCATTGACCGCGTAGGTGCCGTGCGGGATGGGCTGCAGCAGGCCGCCGCGCCCGGACACGGCGTCCAGGTCCTCGACCCGCAAGTCGTGCGCCGCCAGTTCGCGCAGCACCAGTTCCTTGCGCATGGCGTACTGCTCGACGATGCGCCGCCCCTCGAACGGCGCCAGGTCCGCCGCCGCGTGCTCGATCTCGCGCGTGAACACCTCGAGGTCCCCCTCGTACAGCGCGATCTTCGTCGACGTCGAGCCGGGGTTGATGGCCAGGATGCGGTGCCGCGGGAAGAACGTGTCCTTCGGCGTGCGCTGCCAGTGGCCGAAGCGGTGCAGGCGCAGCACACTGGCCTTGATGCCCAGGGCCGCGTCGGCCGCGCTGCTGTCCATCGGCAGGTCCACGCCCTGGAACCTGACGCCGAACATCACGCTGAACTTGCGCGCCTCGGGATACCGCGTGGCGTACAGGTGGAACAGCAGGTTGCCGGTGTCCAGGTTCGGCACAATCAGCACGTTGGTGCCGCCGACGAAGTCCTCTTCCTGGCCGCGGCGGTACAGGTGGGCGGCGCGCCGCGACAGGGCGACGCTGATCTTGACCTCGCCCTCGATGTGGATCGAACCGTAGCGGGCGCCCAGCGCCGTGCGTTCGGCCAGGATCTGCGGCACCATGGCCGCGGCCTTGCGCACCAGCTCCGGGCTGGGACCCTCGTCCGAACCCTTGTTCGAGTAAGAGACCATCGCGCCGTTGATGACCGGCAGCACGTCCTCGGGGAACAGGTCGCGCGCGACCGCGCAGGTGCCGACGGCCGTGTGCGCGAGCACCTCGGGCGTCATCGACGCGTTCACTCCGACATCGCCGACTACCAGGATGTTGTGCGGGAAGATGCCCTCCGGATGCGTGTCCGGCAGCACGAACACGCCGGCCTCGCACAGCACTTCCTGCTTGGCCAGCAGGCGGATCATCGGGCGGAAGAAGTCGTGCGGTTCGTGGCGGATGCCGCCG
>CAIOLW010000172.1 GCA_903859215.1 uncultured bacterium
CGCCTCGGACAAGCAGCTGGTCGTCGCCGGCCAGGTGAGCACCGCCGGCCTGGTCGTGCTGGCCCTGCTGTGGATCCCGCTGATGGCGCGCATCTCGGGCCAGCTCTACCAGTACCTGCAGAGCGTGCAGGCGTACATCTCGCCCCCGATCGCGGCGGTATTCCTGCTGGGCCTGTTCTGGGCGCGCGTCAATGCGCGCGGGGCGATGACCTCGCTGCTGACGGGCTTCGTGCTGGGCACGCTGCGCCTGGTGCTGGAACTGACGGGCGGCGGCGGCGCCAGCGGGCCGCTGCACGTGTTCGCGACCATGAACTTCCTGCACTTCGCGGCGATGCTGTTCGGCATCTGCTCGGTGATCCTGGTGCTGGCCAGCCTGACGGCGCCGGCGCCATCGCGCGAGCAGCTGGCCGGGCTGACGTATGCCACGGCCGGGCCGAAGCTGCCGGCGAAGCACGGCAAGCTTATCATCGGGTTGAGCTGGCTGGTGGTTCTGGGTGTGGGCCTGACCTGGTGGATATTCCGCGGCTGAAAGGAAAGACGATGGACGACGCCTCGACGACACGATTGCTGGACATGCTGCTGCAGGCCGGCCGCCTGAAGACCACGCCGCGCACGGGCTGGCACCAGCGGGGCGTGCCTTTCCCCGAGAGCGTGGCCGACCACAGCCACGGGGTCGCGTTGATCTCGCTGGCGCTTCTGGGTTCAGTCGAGGACGTGCCGCTGGACCGCGCGCGCGTGCTGGCGCTGGCGATCGCCCACGATCTGGCCGAGAGCGTGACGGGCGACTTGTCGCTGGGCGGTTCGCGATTGCTGCCTTCGGGGGCCAAGGCGGCCGCCGAGGAGGCGGCATTGGACGAACTGCTGGTCGACCTGCCGTTCCGCGGCGAGTGGCAGGCGCTGTGGCAGGAGTTCGAGGAACAGGAGACCGCCGAGGCCAAGCTGGTGCGCGATGCCGACCGGCTGGACCTGCTGGCAACGGCCTTGTCGTACGAGCGCGGGTGCGGCACGCGCGAATTGGAGGAGTTCTGGCGGTTCGCGCCGGAGTCGGGGTTCACGTATGAGGTGAGCCGCGACCTGGTGCGGGCGCTGCATGAGCGGCGGCCGAATCGCTAGAAGCCGAGCCAGCCCACCGTCACGATGGCATTCGTGATCCTGTGGCCGGGATCGGAACCGTAGCCATCGTCGACGTTGCCCCAACTGACGTTGCCCTCGACCGCGATGTGGTTGCCGAATTCGTAGCCGCCCCCGAGGCCAAAACCGGCGCCGCTCTGGCCGTCCGATCCCGAGAACCAGCTCACATGGTCGGTGTGCTCCGAGCGGGCCACGGATCCGAATTCTGCCGTGAAGTATGCCGACGGTCCGGTCGGCTTCAGAAAGTACATCGCGCCGAGCGCTGTGAGACCCTGCGTAACATTGTGGCCGTCCGATTCCCTGTACATGGTCTGCCGGTCCGACGAGAACAGGACCAACTGTTCGCTGAGCCCGAAGCCGAGCTTCGCGGCAGTGCCCAGGCCGTAGGCGCTGCCGGGCTGGAAATACCCGTCTGCGGCGCCGGACAGGTCGGCCCACCCGATTCCCAGCCCACCGCCCGCGAACAGGCCCTTGCGCTGGCCATCGAAAGCGAAGGCCTGCATTGAGCCCGCCAGCACGACAAAGATAATCGTGAACCACATGGATTTCTTCACGGTAGCCCCTCCGCAGTTTTCTTGACGGCGGCGCCAGTCCGGGCCTGCCTCATTTATACATCCGCATGGCCACCCTCCGCCATCACTTGCGCCGGCGCAAGTCCCCCGCCGCACTCATGCACGAACCCGTGGCACCGACTGCAGAGCGTGACCAGGTTCTCCGCTTCGTTGGACCCCCCGCGACGGCGCGCAACCACATGATGCACTTCGAGGAAATGTGTCGAACGGCACCCCGGCGTCGTGCAGCGATGCCGGTCGCGCGCCAGCACGGCGGCGCGCACCGACGGCGGGATCGTCGCGCGGTTGGGCTTGCCGGGTTCACGCCGGCGTACGTCGCAGGCGAGCGCCTCGACTTGCGCCGGCGCAAGTCGCTTCTCGCCGCGACTGGTCACGGCGACGGCGGCTGCGCAATCGGGGCACTGCTGCACGACGACCTGGATGGCGGGTGCGGCGACATTTTGCGATCGCTCGCCCTGCGCCGCCTCGACCAGCGCCTCGAGGCCGGCCAGCACCATGTCCATGCGGTCGGCGTCGCCCGGCGCGGCGTTCAACTTGCGCACCTTTTCGAGCAGCGCCTCGAAGCGCGCCAACTGCAGGCCATCGGCGCGCAGGGTGATGGTGGTCGGCAACTCGGCCACGGGTGCGGTGGTCCGCGCCTCCTTCACCGCCACCGCCAGTTCGCGCCGGCCGCACGTCGCCGCCTTCGCCACCCACATCTGCTGCGTCGCGGGCGTTGCCACGCG
>CAIOLW010000173.1 GCA_903859215.1 uncultured bacterium
ACTCGGCCTCCGTCGGCAGGCGGTAGCCGGGAGCCGCGCGATCCCACGTCACATCGCCGCCGCTGATCCGGTAGGCCGGATTCAGCCCGTCCCGCGAGCTCAGCTTGTTGCAGAATTGCGCGGCGTCAAACCACGACACCTGCTCGACGGGAAGATCTGCACCCTTGAAGTTGCTCGGATTGGCACCCATGACCGCCTGATACTGGGCCTGCGTCACCTCGGTCGCCGACAAGGAGAAACCCTGCGTGATTTCCACCCGGTGTTGCTGTTCGTCCCCGTCACGACCCGGCTCCGAGGAGGGACTTCCCATCGTGAAACTGCCGGCCGGGATCGCCACCATCTTCAGCGAACCCTGAGCCGCCGGAAGCGGCTCTGGCTTCGCTGCCAGGCTTACCGGCACTTCAGTCATCTGCTCCTCGACCACCAACACCTCGCCCTTCCAGGTGCTGGCACTCGATTCCACCGTCAACCCGTGCGGCCCCTGCAGCAGCGTGATCGGCTCGTACGCCTTGCCGAGCATGCGCTCGCCTTCCTTGACCACGGCGACCAGCGCGTTCCCCTTCGGGTCCGTGGCAATGACGGTGATCCCACCATTGCGCGGCACCGGCGCTACGCGAACGGTCTCGCGCTCAGCCCGCTCGATGACCACGCGTCGGCCTTCGGCATGATAGTTCGGGGAGTCGACGACAATCTCATGGGGGCCAGGCGCCACCTCGCGGGCCGTCAGCGGGGTGGCGCCGACGGCCTCGCCGTCGAGCGTCGCGGGCAAGCCGGTTGGATCACTCTCGACGGTCAGCCAGCCGAAATCGGGAGTCAGCACGGCCGCAACTTTGGGGGTGGCCCCCGACTTGACCTCGAGCGTCTGCTCATGCGCCACGTAGCGCACCTTCTTCACGCCTACCTTGTATATGCCCGGGACCATCGCACGACTGCATGGAGTCTCCCCGACAGGCTGCCCATCAACCTCGACCATGGCGCCTGACGGATCCGACTCGAACGTCACGACGGTCTTGGCGGCGCCGCGCGCCGACCACGCCGTGGCGCCACCACCGATCACACCCTCGGCGACATCCCCGCCCGTGCCGCCGGCCTCACCGCCGCGCAGGGGAGCCAGCAGTTCGACGATCTTCAGTTCCAGGTCGCGCTCGACGCCCAGCAGCGTCGGCGCACCCGCCCTGATCTGCCCGAGCAGATTGCCGCTGCCTGTCTCGTGGAGGTTGACCGTCACCCGGATCTCGCCTGCGAACGAGGTTACCTCGCCGGTCGCGACATGGTCGGCGCCGAGGCGTCGACCGGTCTCGACGGCGCACTCGCCCATGCAGTCGGCCAGGGTCTTGCCGGCCGGCAGCAGCTCCAGGATGTTCTCGCGGGTCATCAGCAGGAAGCGGTCGGCCGGGAGATTGCGGCGCATGGCGCCGCGGACCAGGTCGGAGAGGTAGAGGACCTCGTCGGCGGACACGGCGTGGCTGCTGCGGTCCTGGAAGTCGAGGACGGCCAGGCGGCTGGGGGCTGCCGGCTGCGCGAGGGCCGCATTCATGGGGGCGCCAAGCAGCAGGAGAGTGAACAGGATGAGCAGGGTACTTCGGCCAGGTTGCACTTAGTTCACCTCAAT
>CAIOLW010000174.1 GCA_903859215.1 uncultured bacterium
GAAAAAGGATTGGCTCCTCGGGTAGGGCTCGAACCTACAACCCTGCGGTTAACAGCCGCATGCTCTACCATTGAGCTACCGAGGAACCAGAATCCGCAGCCACAAACAGTCCCGCCCATGTCTATCGGCACGGGCGGGCCCGCTTGAAGCGTCTGATATTATAACCTGCGGGCCCGGCAGCGTCAAGAACGACTGGTTTTCGGCCAGTTATCGCTTCAATGCCCGGGCCCGTCCGGCAATTGGGCGGTGTGCCAGACGGCCACGATCCATATGGTCTGTCCGCTCGCGCGGTAGAAGAACCGGTACGGTCTGACGATCACTTCACGGTGGGGCAGGCCGGGAAATTCCGGAATCGAGCGGCCGGACTCCGGGAATTCCTCCAACCGCCGGAGAATCTCCTCGGCCTTCTCCCTGAACCTCCGCGCGGCCTCGGGATTGTCCCGACGGATGTATTCCAGCCCTTCCAGAAACTGGATGCGAGCAGCCTCTGTGAACCGGATCCTCAAGCATTCCCGCCGTCAAGCAACGCGTCGGCATCCTTGAGCACGTCGTCAAGGCTGTGGCCTTCGCCCGCGGCGATGTCCCGTTCGCCGGCCGCCAGTTGTCGCAGCAGTTGGCGTTCGTGTTCGGCCCGTTCGTAAGCATCCACGCTCTGGATCACGGCAATGGCGCGACCCCGCTGGGTGATCACCAGGGGGCCATCAGAGTCCTTCAGCTTCTTCAGGATGCCGGCAGCGTCCTGGCGCAGGTCGGAGACCGGGATGATTTCCGGGAGCTTCATGCGGACGTACCTCCTGTGGTACGTCCAATTGTACATCCAACGATACCAGAACGCCACTACCTCCCGATCCCCACCACAACCCGCCAATCCCGCCCCTCAGCCCCCTCGCCAACCGCCCGCGCCGCCCGCACTTCCAGCCGACTCCCCGCCCCCACGAGCGGCAGGTCCACCCGCCGGCTGAATCCAAACCCCACGTCGGCCCGCGAGCCCATGGCCGCGCCGTCGACCGCCGGCCCACCCCACGCCCCGGCCCACTCCGCGAACACCAGCGGCTGCAACCGCAGCGACCGCAACCCAGGCACGCGCAACGACCGCCACGGGTCCGCGTTCAGGTCCACCGCCAGCGAAGCCCAAGCGCCATGGTCGCCGGCCAGCGTGCCGGCCGGCCAGCCGCACAGCGAACCGCCGCCCGCGCGAGCATCGTCGCCCGGCCACCAGTCGCCGGCCCACACCTTCAGTTGCGCCGGCGCAACTCCGCTGAAGCCGCGACCGCCCGCGCGCAACGTCCACCGATCCCCGACCGGATCCAGCCGCTGCGCCTTCATCCCCAGGCGCCACTCGTCCAACACGCGCTCATCCCCAACGCCGTCCCGCGCCCGCAACCAATGCCGTGCCGCCGCGGCGTGCGTCGTGACGAAGCCCACGCGACCGCCGCCCTCCACGCGCACCGCGCGATCATCCAGCGCGTCGGCCGCGCGCATGCCGTCCGGCGACAGCTCATGTCCGGCCACGTTCCACCGCGTGCGCACGGCCAGCGGCAGCTCGCGCGCGCGTTCCGCCGACACCTTCAGCCACGCATCGTCGTCGTGCCGCCACGCCAGCGCGGCTGTCCACGCAGTGCGATCGAAGTAGTGATTCGGGTCGCCACCCCACAGCAGCGCCGACCAGAAGCGCCATCCCGCGCGGCCATCGCCGGCAAACGCCGCCGTCTCGCGCGCACCAACCACGCTGAACGTGAGCGCGCTCGAAAGCGCCGCCTGCGCGCCCAGCCCCCACATCGCGCGATGATCCTTCAGGCCGATGCCGCCCTGCGCATCCAGCCTCGTTTTGCTGCGCACGCGGCCGAAACGCAGTCCCACGCGCGGCGCAAGGCCCTGCGCGCGGTTGTACACCGGCGGCATGGGCCGCAACCGCACACGCCACGGCGGCGACGACGGCATCGCCGCGAGGATGCGCTCGCCCTCGCGCGACAGCGAGTCGAGTTGCGCCGGCGCAAGTGAAGGTGCCGCGCGCAGCGTGGAAGGCACAGCGGCATCCCACGCGCCGTCGATCGCCCCCCAGAACGCGCCGGCCTCATCGATGGAATCGGCAACGGCGACCGGCGCCTCTTCCACGCAAGGCTCGCCGTTGATGACGATGTCGCGCAGCTCCACGCGCACATCGTACACGCCGCCGCTGTCCACCAGCGGCAGGTCGCGCAGCACCACGCGCGCCGTCTCCGAGACGGGGAACCACACGCCGCCGCACGGCGCCTGGCGCTGCCGGTAGTCCGGCACGGCGCGCAGGATCCACGGATACGGCACCGAATCGGCGAAGCGCGCCTCGACGCGGCGGATGGCCCAGTCGGCGATGTCGACCCAGATGGTGCCCGAGGGCAAGGCGGCGAAATGATCACGCGGCGCGAAGTCGATCTCGTGGACGAGGCTCGTTCCCACCAGCGTGCTCTTGCGCAGCGCGTAGTGGTAGCGGGCGGCGCTGCCCTCGGCGAACGGCAGGTCGGCGGCGAGGTCGGCCGGTTGCGGCTGCCACTCGGGCTTGCCGACGGCCTTCTCGCGCGCGGGCTGCGCGACGCCGTTCTTCACCTTCCGCTTGCGCTCGAACAGCCGCACCACGCGGTCGGGCTTGCCGCGCTCGCGGCTGGTGCGCAGGGCGGTCTGCTCCACCGACCAGGTGCCGGTGCTGTCGATGGCGCCGCCGTCCGCGGTCCGGACTACCGTCACCACGGCGGTCACCGCGAAGCTGCGCAGGCTGTCCTGGTCGGCGCGCTGGCGGCGGCCGATGTCCGCCAGCAGGTCCTCGACCTTCAGGCGGGGGGCATCGGCCGACAGGGTGTCGGTGGTGGCGTCGGCCCAGGGGAAGCTCGCCTCGAGCGTTCCACGGTACGGAATGGTCGTGTCGGCCCCCGCAACCGCAGACGGATCCGCCCCCGCCCGGGGCGCCGCGCCCACGGCCACCCCGGCCAACACCCCGCTGAAAATCAGCAACCATCGCCTTAATGCCATGTCCCACCTCAAGATAAGCCACCACGGCGCCCCGGGCGCAGCCCGGTCCCCGCTGTTCGTGGGGACCGGGCCGCCGCCCGGCAGACAGCCCCTGGCCGCGACAGCGCCGGTCGGGCCCGGGCCCCCTCGATCCCATCTCGTCACGGGTGCGGGTCGGGGCCGGCCGTTCCGGCTGCGCGCGTGCCCGCGCCGCCCGGTTCGCCGTGGTTTGCCCTCCCCACGGCAGGAACCGCGCCCGAATGACCGTTCCCCGAAAGAAGCGGCCGCAACGCCCCGCCGGCCAACCTGGTCCCGCCGGGCCCCCCGCCGGACCGCCCAGGGCCGACGCCTCAGGTTGTCCCATTCCCGCGACCTGTCAAACCGAATAACCCGCAAAGATCGATCAAGTTAGCCCGGCGCGCGCCGATCAATCGCCAACAGGATTGACCGGGTGCGAAGGGGCGCCCCCGGACGGCCATGACCATCGCCGGAAGCCTTGGGTGACGTGAAACACCGGATCCACAACCTGCCCGCCAAGCTGCGGTTCCCGTTCATCATGGCGGCGACGTTCCTGTCGCCCATCGCCATGCATGCGTCGGGGCTCGTCACCGAGTGGGGCGCCGTGCTCGTGGCCTCCGGCTTTGCCGTCACGACCATCGTGCTGTGGCGCGCGCACCTGCTCGAGACCGAGCACCACGAGCAGCGACGCGATCACCAGTACCTGCGCACGGTCATCGACGCCATCCCGCATTTCATCTTCGCGCGCGACGCCTCGGGCCGCTTCACGCTGGTCAACAAGGCCGTCGCCGACTTCTACGGCATGACCGTCGACCAGGTCGAGGGCCGCCACCTGCTCGATGTGCACAAGGATGCCGACCAGGCGCGCTCCTGGCTGGAAGAGGATCGCGAGACGCTGCGGCGCGGCGAATCCGTGTCGCTGCCGGTCATCGACACGTCGAACGCCGACGGCCAGCCCATCTGGATCGCCGCGATGAAGAAGCCGCTGCCGGCAGACATCGGCGGCGTCGCGCAGGTGCTGGGCGTCTCGATCGACATCAGCGAACAGATGCGCGCCGAGGGCGCACTGGCCGCGCGCCTCGACTACGAGCACACCGCCGCCGCGCTCTTCCAGACGTTCGTGCACTGCGGCCGCGAGCAGATGGAACAGATCATGGACCGCGTGCTCGGCCGCATGGCCCGCTTCACCGGCACCTCGCGCGCGTTCCTCTACCGCTTCGACGCCACCACCAGCGTGGCCGTGCGCCAGTACGTGTGGGGCGACCCGCAGGCCGAGCTGACCGACCTGCCGCCCACGTTCATGCCCGTGGCCGACCTCGAGTGGCTGCAGGGCCTGTTCGAGATGAAGATCCCGGTGATGAGCGAGGACCTGCGCCGCCACGCCAGCATCCCCGAGCGCTTCCTCGACACCTGGGGCACGTCGCGCGCCGCATTCCTGGCCGCACCGATCATCCGCGACCATCAGGTGTTCGGCTTCGTGGGCATCGACAGCGACACGGCCCGCGGTTGGACACAGGAGCACATCAACCTGGTGCACACGGTGGCCGACCTGTTCATCACCGTGTGGTCGAAGCACGAGGTCGAGCGCTCGCTGGTGCAGGCCCGCGAGGCCGCCGAGGCCAGCAATCGCGCCAAGAGCGAGTTCCTGGCCAATATGTCGCACGAGATCCGCACGCCCATGAACAGCGTCATCGGCCTGGCCGACCTGCTCTGCGACATGCACCCCACGTCGCGCCAGCGCCAGTACCTCGAGATGATCCGCGTCTCGGGCACCGCGCTGCTCAGCCTGATCAACGACATCCTCGACCTCTCGAAGATCGAGGCCGGCCAGCTCGAGCTGGACCTGGTCGACACCGACCTGCCGTCGCTGGTCGACGAGGTCTCCGGCCTGATCGCCTTCACCGCGCAGAGTTCCGGCCTGGAGATGGTCTGCCGCCTGGCCCCGGGCGTGCCGCAGCGCGTGCTGCTGGATCCCTGCCGCCTGCGCCAGGTGCTGATCAACCTGCTGAACAACGCCGTGAAGTTCACGCAGCGCGGCCACGTCTACCTGAACATCGAGCCGGTGGGCGCCGGCGACAACCATGTCGACCTGCGCTTCTCCGTCACCGACACGGGCATCGGCATCCCCGAGCAGTCGCTCGCGCGGATCTTCGAGAAGTTTACGCAGGCCGAGGCCGGCACCACGCGCCGCTACGGCGGCACGGGCCTCGGCCTGGCCATCTCCCAGCAGCTGGTGACGCTGATGGACGGGACGATCGTCGCGCGCAGCACCCCGGGCGTGGGCTCCACGTTCGAGTTCACGCTGCGCCTGCCCGCGCTGCGGGCGCCGGCCGTCGCGGCCGTCGCGGGCAATCCCGCCAACCTGCTCGTCATCACGCCCCACTTGCTGACCGGCGAGGTGCTGCTCGAGAAGGCGCGCCTGCTCGGTCACACCGGCCGCGTCATCGCCGGCGGCGCCGACGCGCTCGACCAGGCCGGCGGCTGGGCGGCATCCACCGACCTGCCGTTCACGCACCTGTTCTTCGACCACGAGCCCGGACACGACAGCCCGCTGCCCGACCTGCGCCCCTACCTGGCGCGCCTGGCGCCGCGCCACACGCCGCAGGTCATCCTGCTGACGCGCCTGACCAGCCAGGTCGACGAGGTCGAGATGGGCGACAAGGGCTACGGACACGCGCTCGCCAAGCCCGTCCTGGTCCCGCGCCTGGCGGCGCTCCTGGCCGGCGACGCAACGCTGACGCTGCCGGCGACAACGGGACCAACAGGCGCGCCGGCCGACACGACATCACCGCCACGCGACGAATTCGAGGCCGACGCGGCGCACGCCACGGGCCCGCGCGTGCTGCTGGCCGAGGACAACCCGTTCAACCAGAAGGTGGCCGTGGCGATGCTCGGCCTGCTCGGTTGCAACACGAAGGTCGCGGCCACGGGCGTCGAGGCCGTGGCGATGGCCCGCGAGGGCGGCTTCGACCTGGTGCTGATGGATTGCCAGATGCCGGTGATGGACGGCTACGAGGCCACGCGACACATCCGCGAACTGCCGGCGCCCGCCGGCGCGGTGACCATCATCGCGATGACGGCCAATGCGCTCAGCGGCGACCGCAAGGCGTGCTTCGCCGCGGGGATGGACGACTTCCTGAGCAAGCCCATCACCAAGGCGATGCTGTTGGACATGATGCGCAAATGGGAGTTGGTCGGGCAGGAAGGCGGCCAACCGGTCGCGCCGACCGCTCGCTAGCGGCCGCGCGCCAGGTAGCGGCGCACTTCGAAGTGGTCCATCGTGTTGAGGATGGTGCTGCAGCAGACGCCCGCCGCCCGCGCCAGTTCCGCGCCGTGCCGATAATCGACCAGCCGCGCCGCGCGATGCGCATCCGGGCTGATCGCCAGCTTCACGCCCAGTTCCTGCGCCAGCCGGCAGTTGCTCCAGTCCAGCTCGGCGCAGCACGGGTTGGCCGTCACTTCGATCGCGGTGTCGTACTTCGCCGCGGCTTCGAGCACGCGCTTGATGTCGACCCCGGCCTTGGCCCCCTGCAGCATGAACTCGCCCATCGGCTTGGCCAGGATGGCCACGAGCGGATGCGCGATGGCGCGCACGATCTGGTCGGTCAGCCGCCCCGAGTCGTAGCCCCCGTTGGCCGGGAACGAAACGATCACGAAGTCGAACCAGGACAGCGTTGCCTCGTCCAGGGGCAGCGTGCCGTCGCCGTTGGCGTCCAGTTCCACGCCCTGCAGGATGTCGAAGGCGGGATTCAGGGCGCGCAGGCGCTCGATCTCCTGGCGCTGCACCTGCGCCGCCTGGAGGTCCATGCCGTTGATGTGCGTCGTGGTGCGGAAGTGGTCGCTGATGCCCAGGTAGTCGAGCCCGATCTCCTGCGCCGTCGCGACCATCGAGGCCAGCGAATGCGCGCCGTCGGTCCAGCGACTGTGGCTGTGCAGGATCCCCTTGATGTCGCAGGGACGCACAAGCTGGTCTGCGGGGGCCGCGTCAGCCGCGACCTCGGGGAACGGGGCTTCCCGGGGCGGGCACGTGCGGTCGTCGTGGCAATCGCTGTCCAAGGCCGCTCCGGTCGGGGGTGAATTGTCGGTCCGGCTGCGCTTGTGTCGTCCGGCTGCGCTTCTGTCGGTCCGGCTGCGCC
>CAIOLW010000175.1 GCA_903859215.1 uncultured bacterium
GAAACACCTGCTCTACATCCGCGAGGGCGTGCTCGTCGCCCAGCGATTCGACCCGGGTTCGGGCGCCGTCTCGGGCTCGGCGGTGCCCCTGGTCGATGACGCGCGCGTGGACGAGCGGTTCAGCCGCGGCGTCTTCGCGGTGTCGACCAATGGCGTGCTGGCCTGCATGACGGGGCACAACCAGACGCGAACACAACTGATGTGGCTCGACCGCGCCGGCCACGAGTTGGGCGAAGTCGGCGAACCGGCCGATTACACCTACGGCGGCACGCCCGAGTTGTCACCCAACGACAAGTGGTCGGTAATGCCGATCTCGAACCGTGAGCGCGGCGTCTCCGACGTCTGGCTGGTCGACCTCGGCAGCGGGCGCCGCACCCGCCTGACCGTCGACCAGTACGACCATCCCGGGGCCATCTGGCACCCCGCCGGCGACCGCATCCTGGCCGCCAACAACCGGGGTGCGGGCACGAATTCGCAGATTGACGAGATCTCGACCGACGGGCGGCTGCTGCGCAGCATCCCGTTCATGCAGAGCGGCTTCCTGTGGCCCCGCGGCGTCTCGCCGGACGGGCGGGACCTGCTCTACGACAACCCGGAGAGCGCGGACCCCGCGGGCCGGGGCCTCGCCGTGATCCCCATTTCCGGCGGCGCGCCCACGGTGCTGGTGGGGACGGGCGTCAGCGACCAGTCGAACGCGCAATTCTCTCCCGACGGCCGCTACTACTCCTACGAGTCGATCGAGTCGGGGCGGCGCGAGGTCTACGTCGCCGCGCGCGCCGGTGGCGGCAAGTGGCAGGTTTCCCAGAGCGGCGGCACCGAGGCGCGCTGGCGGAGCGACGGTCGCGAGCTGTTCTACGTCGACAAGGACAACTTCATCGTCGCGGTCCAGGTGGATCCGGCCGCGCCGTCGTTCTCGGCCGGGTCATCGACGAAGCTCTTCCAGTTCCATGGCGCGGGCGGCCACTGGCGCTACGACGTGAGCGCCGACGGTTCGCGCATGCTGGTCACGCGGGCGTTGCAGGAGGACCTGGCCTCGCCGGTGACGCTCATCACCGGGTGGACCGCCAGGGTCGAAGGGAAGTAGGCGCCATGGCCTTGTCACCCGGCACCCGCCTGGGCCCCTACGAAATCGTCGCGCCGCTCGGCGCCGGCGGCATGGGCGAGGTCTACCGCGCCCGCGATGGCCGGCTCGACCGCGATGTCGCCATCAAGGCCCTGCCCGACGCGTTCGCCGAAGACCCCGAGCGGTTGGCCCGCTTCGAGCGCGAGGCGAAGCTGCTGGCGTCACTCTCGCACCCCAACATCGCCGGCATCCATGGACTCGAAGTGGCCGAAGGGCACCGCTACCTCGTCCTCGAACTGGTCGAAGGCGAAACGCTGGCCGCCCGCCTGGCGAGGGGCCCATTGCCCCTGGACGAGGCGATGGACGTCTGCCGGCAGGTCGCCGCGGCGGTCGAGGCCGCACACGACGCCGGCGTCGTCCACCGTGACCTCAAGCCGGGCAACGTCATGCTCCGGCCCGACGGCACGGTGAAGGTGCTGGACTTCGGGCTGGCCAAAGGCGCCGCGGCGCACGGTTCGTCTTCGGACCTGCACCTGTCCGCCTCGCCGACCATGTCCTACGCGGCCACCGCCGCCGGAGTGATCCTCGGGACCGCGGCCTACATGAGTCCCGAACAGGCGCGCGGCAAGGCAGTCGACCGGCGCACGGACATCTGGTCGTTCGGCTGCGTGCTCTACGAGTGCCTGACGGCGCGGCGTGTCTACGAGGGCGAGACCGTGTCCGACATGGTGGCGCGCATTCTGGAGCGCGAGCCCGATTGGGGTGCGCTCCCGGCCACGACGCC
>CAIOLW010000176.1 GCA_903859215.1 uncultured bacterium
CACCGCGCGCGTCGGGTGCGCCGTGAAGACGGGCATCACCTCGAGCGTCCGCAGCGCAGCGAGCACCTGCCCGGCATCGAGGCCCTTGGCGGCCAGGTCGCGCAGCACGGCGGCCAGGCTGCCGGGCTGGGGCTGGTGGCCTGGGCGCGACTGCTCGCGGCGCCGGCGGATGCGGTGCACCTGCTCGGCCAGGTTGACCAGCGAGAAGAAGGACGAGAAGGCGCGGGTCAGCTCGCGCGCATCGCCGGGGGACAGGCCGTCCAGCTGGCCGACGAGGTCGGCTTCGGCCGCGCGGTTGCCGGCCCGCCGCTCGCGCGCGGCGTGGCGCGCCGCCTCGACGCGCGCGAACAGCTGCGGGCCGCTCTCCTGGGAGAGGACCTGGCCCAGCAGGTCGCCCAGCAGGTGGACATCGTCGCGCAGGGCCTGGTCCTGGGGGGTGGGGGAGTCGGGGGTCATCGCCTCGTCCTTCGTCCTGGTCGGCACGTTCTGGTCGTCGCGCTCTAGTCGTCGCGCTCTAGTCGTCGCGTTCTAGTCGTCGCGTTCTAGTCGGTCTGTTCCGACCGCGGTGCGCCTGCACACCCGGCGCCTTGGCACGATATCACGCCGATCCGGGCGCGACCACGTGCCCCGGCGTGCGGGATGGCGCATCTTGGGTATCATAATCAAGACAATTGAAATCTGATATTGAATTAACGCAACCGACACGCCCTGCCGATCGGAGTTCGCGACATGGCCGACGATCGCACCATACCGCACGACCCCGACGACGGCCGCACCCTGCCGCTGGGCTCCGGCGACCCGAACGCGCGGGGCGAGCAGATCGGCTCCGTCATCGGTCCCTACCGCCTGGTGCGACGCCTGGGCGAAGGCGGCATGGGCGAGGTGTTCGAGGCCGAGCAGTCCGAACCGATCCGCCGTCGCGTCGCCCTGAAGGTCATCAAGCAGGGGATGGACACGCGCGCGGTCGTGGCGCGCTTCGACGCCGAGCGCCAGGCGCTGGCGCTGATGGACCACCCGTGCATCGCGAAGGTCTTCGACGCGGGGGCCACCGACCGCGGCCGCCCGTACTTCGTGATGGAGTACGTCGAGGGCGAGCCCATCACCGACTACTGCAACCGTCGACGACTGGGCACGCGCGAGCGGCTGGAACTGTTCGTGCGCGTGTGCGCCGGCGTGCAGCATGCGCACCAGAAGGCGATCATCCACCGCGACCTCAAGCCGTCCAACATCCTGGTCGGCGACGTGGACGGGCAGGCGACGCCGAAGATCATCGACTTCGGCGTGGCCAAGGCCACCACGCAGCGCCTGACCGAGATGACGATGTTCACGCAGATGGGGCAGATGATCGGTACGCCCGAGTACATGAGCCCCGAGCAGGCGTCGCTGACCGAGGACGACATCGACACGCGGACCGACGTCTACGCGCTGGGCGTGGTGCTGTACGAGATGCTGGCCGGGACGCTGCCGTTCGACTCGAGGGAATTGCGCCGGGCCGGCTACGACGAGATCCGCCGCATCATCCGCGAGCAGGACCCGCCGCGGCCCAGCACGCGCTTCGGCGCCCTGGGCGAACGCGCGACGACCGTGGCCTCGGCGCACGGCAGCGCGCCGAAGCGCCTGCAGGGCGAGCTGCGCGGCGACCTCGACTGGATCACGATGAAGGCGCTGGAGAAGGACCGCGACCGGCGCTACGAGACGGCGAACGGGCTGGCGGCCGACGTCAGGCGCCACCTGCGCAGCGAGCCGGTCGTGGCCGGGCCGCCGAGCGCCTCGTATCGCCTGGGCAAGCTGGTGCGCCGCAACCGCGGGGCGTTCGCGGCGGGCTCCATGCTGGTGCTGCTGCTGGCGGTGCTGGCCGTGACGATGACGGTGCAGGCCGGGCGCCTGGCGCGCGAGCGCGACCGCACCGCCGTGCAGGCGGCGAAGGCCGGGAAGACCACCGAGTTCCTGCAGTCGATGCTCGGCGGCATCAGCCCCGCCACGGCGCTCGGCCGCGACACGAAGCTGCTCGAGGAGATCCTGTCCAACACGGCCCGGCGCACGCAGGCCGAGCTGGCCGACCAGCCCGAGGTCGAGGCGGCGATCCGCGGCACGCTCGGCCAGACGTACGCGGCCCTCGGCAAATTCCCCGAGTCCATCCGGAACCTGCAGCGGGCCGACTCGCTGCAGACCGCGCTGCTGGGGCCCGCGTCGGCGACCACGCTGACGACGCGCCGCCAGCTGGGCGTCACGCTGCTGCGCGCCGGGCAGCAGGCGGAGGCCGAGGCGCAGCTTCGCGCGGTCATCGACGCCGCGCGCCGCGACCTCGGCCCGGACGACCCGGTGGCGCTGGGGGCGATGATCGACCTGGCCGACGTGCTCATCCGCGTCGGCAAGCACAAGGAGTCGACCGAACTGTGCGACGCGGCCCTGGCCGGGTATGCGCGTGTCCCGCACCCGGTGCTCGACGACGTCCTGAAGGCGAAGTACATCAAGTCGCGCTCGCTGGCCAACCAGGAGCGCCTGCCCGAGGCCGTG
>CAIOLW010000177.1 GCA_903859215.1 uncultured bacterium
CAGGATGCGCGTGCGCACCAGCGGTTCCGACTCGCCGCAGCGATCGCCCCAGAACACCAGGAAGTCGGCCAGCAGGTCGGGGCGATCCAGTTCCACCAGGCGCGGCACCAGCGCCCACGCCGTCTCGGCCACGCGCTCGGCATCCAGCGGGACGAGGTCGTCGCGCAGTTCGGCAAAGCCGGTGGTGTTCTCGAGCAGGGAGTCGGGGAACGTGACGGCGCCCTCGGCGGCCGCCATCGACGGCCGCGCACCCTGCCACAGCAGGGCGCACACAAGCAGCGGCAGCATCGACGACAGGCGTCGCACGGACGGCTCCCGGTCAGAGGATGGTGCCCGGCGGGATGACCGTCCCCTTGGGGATCACGGTCACGCCGTCGCGGATCCAGCGGTATTCGTCGCGATGTTCCTTCACGTCGGGCTGCGCGCGGATGACCACGCCGTCGCCGATGCGCGCATTCTTGTCGATGATGCAGCGCTCGATGCGGCAGTTGCGCCCCACGCCCAGCGGCGGCAGGTCGGCCCCCGGTTGGTGCGCGCCGAACAACAGCTGCTCGCCCTCGTAGAAGTCGGCCCCCATGTGGATGACGTCCTTCAGGAAGGCGCCCTTGCGGATGCGCGCGCGGATGCCGACGATCGAATGGTCGATGTGCGCGCCCGTGATCGTCGAGCCCTCCACCACCAGCGAATTCTCGATCCGCGACTCAATGATGCGCGACGGCGGCAGCGCGCGCATGCGCGTGTAGAACGGCCACGCGCCCTGGTGCAGGTTCAGCGGCGGGTTCTTGTCCACCAGGTCGAGGTTGGCCTCGAAGAACGACGAGATGGTCCCGATGTCGCGCCAGTAGCCGCTGAACGGGTAGGCCACCACCTTCATCTTCCCGATGGCGTCGGGAATCACTTCCTTGCCGAAGTCGGTCTTCGACTCGTCCTGCAGCAGCTCGTGCAGCACATGCGGCTCGAACACGTAGATGCCCATCGAGCCCAGGTAGGTGTCGGCGTCGGCCACCATCCCCCGCGCGGCGAACAGCTCGCGCGGCGCGCGGAACTGGTCGATCACGTCGGGATCCTGCGGCTTCTCGACGAACTCCGTCACCTCGGCCATCTCGTTGGCCTTGAGCAGACCCATGCGCGGCGCGTCCTCGCGCGACACCGGGTACACCGCCAGCGTGATGTCGGCGCCCATTTCGCGATGGAAGCGCACCATCTGCGCGTAGTCCATGCGGTACAGGTGGTCGCCGCCCAGGATGACCACCTGCGACGTCTTGTAGTACATCGTGTGGTGCATCGTGGCGCGCACGGCGTCGGACGTGCCCTGGAACCAGTCCGAGCGGTCGGGCGTCTGCTCGGCGGCCAGGATGTCGACGAAGCCGTCGGTGAACGCATCGAAGGCGTACGTCTGCATGATGTGGCGGTGCATGCTGGCCGACAGGAACTGCGTCAGCACGAAGATCTTCTTCACGCCCGAGTTGATGCAGTTGCTGATGGGGATGTCGATCAGGCGGTACTTGCCGGCGAACGCGACCGACGGCTTGCTGCGCTGCAGCGTTAACGGATACAGGCGCTGCCCGCGCCCGCCGCCCAGGATGATGGCCGTCACGTCTTTCACCGGTGGCTCCCGTCGTCCAGGTGGGCGGCGCCGGGCGAGGGGACGCCCGGCGCGCGATCGTCATGCGGGGTCATTATAGCGGGTGGACGACGGCGCTCAAACGGTTATTGGCAACGGATTTGCGGCCGGCCGCTACTTGCCGCCCACGGCCGCCGGCCGGAAGTCCAGCGCCGCCGAGTTGATGCAGTACCGCATCCCCGTCGGCTTCGGCCCGTCCGGGAACACGTGCCCCAGATGGGAATCGCAGCGGCTGCAGCGGACCTCGACCCGGCGCATGCCCAGCGTGGAGTCCTCGTGCTCGACAATCGCCCCTTCGGCCGCCGGCCGGAAGTAGCTGGGCCAGCCCGAGCCCGAGTCGAACTTGGTGTCGCTGCTGAACAGGACCTGGCCGCAGGCCACGCACACGTAGGTGCCGGCCTCGTGGTTGTTCCAGTACTTGCCGGTGAACGGCGCCTCGGTGGCGCTGCACTGCGTCACGTTGTAGGCCTCCTCGCCCAGGAGGGCGCGCCACTCGGCGGCGGTCCTCTTCACCTTGGCCGGCGTGGCCGGCTGCCCGCCGCCCGCCGCCGTGTCCGGCGCCGCCTCGGCCTTCTTCGCCCCGCCGCTGCCGCCGCTGCGTCCGCCGTCGCGGAACGTCGCCATCGCCAGCGGCGCGCTGATGGCGCCCACGACGCGGCCGGAAACGGCCGGTTCCCGGCGGACGCGCTGCGGCGACGGCCGTTCGGCGGTCAGCCAGGCCAGCAGGCTGACGGAGCCCAGGACCAGGGTGATGAGGATCAGGACCTTGAACATGTAGGGGCCTCCGGGCATCCGGGTCTCTCTCCTGTCGGGGCCGGCGCCCCGGGGGGTCAGGTTAGCTACGAATCGCGTGGGCCGCACGGCCGCTTCAAGGTGGCGTTCAACCGGGGCCGGGGAGGTTGGTTCCGGGGGAGTTGCGCCGATCGACTTGCGCCGGCGCAAGTGCGCCGTCAGTCCCGACCCTCCGCCGCGCGCCGGCCATCCAGCACCGCCGCTTCCAGTTCTTCCGCAGTTGGCATCACCATTTCATAACGCGCCGCGACGATGCGGTCCTCTCCTACCGGCAGGGTCATGCGGACGACGGCGTCGTTCTTCCGGGAGCAGAGGGCGATGCCGATGGTCGGCTCCTCGTGCGGCTCGCGCTGGGTGCGGTCGAACCAGTTCACGTACATCTGGACCTGGCCGAGGTCGCGGTGCGTCAGCTTGCCCAGCTTGAGGTCGATGACCACGAAGCACCGGAGCAGGCGGTTGTAGAGCACCAGGTCGACGAAGAAGTGGTCGCCGTCGAGCGTGATGCGTTTCTGCCGCGCGATGAAGCAGAAGCCCTTGCCCAGTTCGAGCATGAACTCCTGCAGGTGGTCGATGATGGATTGCTCGAGGTCGCGCTCGCGCCAGTGGGGGCGTTCGGGCAGGCCGAGGAATTCGAGGATGACCGGGTCCTTGATGACGTCCTGCGGCGTGAGGAGTTCCTGGCCCTTGTGGGCCAGGGCGAGGACCTCGTCCTTGTCGCGGCTGGCGGCGAGGCGTTCGTAGAGGTGGGAGGCGATCTGGCGTTCGAGTTCGCGGCTGGACCAGCCTTGCGTGGCGGCCTCGATTTCGTAGAAGGAGCGGGCGGCAGAATTGGCTACGGACATCAACAGGCGATAGTGCGTCCAGCTAAGTTCATGTCGAAATGGACGTTGCGGTGGCGACCCGAATTGGCTCCGCAGTGCGGAGCCAATTTGTTGAGTATCAATATCACTCAACTGGGTTCCCGGTTCCGACGCCGCGCCATAAAGCTGGTAGAACTGCCGCATCCGCTTCAGGTGCGGCAGGCTGAATCCTTTGCCAAAGCGTTCTGTCAGGCGAGCCGAGAGCTGGGCCAGGACCTGTTCCCCATAGCCGGCCCGCTGTTCCCCCTGCTGCTCGACCAGGACGATCTGCCGCCCGATCTCCCAATAGGCCTGGACCATGGTCGTGTTCACGGCGCGCGCCACGCGGCCCTGAGCGCCGTTGACGATCTCGACGACACGCTGAAACAGGTTGTCCGCGGCGACACGGGTGGCATCGGTTGTCGCCGGCGGCTGACGGGTGTTGTCGGACATGCGGACTCCTTCCCATTCGACGGCATGGCGCCCCACCGGTTCGTTCAGGCCGCCATGCGGCCAACGCGGCAGGTGTCTGACATGGCCATCACTGGAAGGACCGTGCCCGAAGCGGAGCGCGAACGTGCGACCTCACCGCACTTGCGCCGGCGCAAGTCCGGCAACACCCCGACATGAAAAAGCGGCGCCGGGCTCCACCGCCCGGCGCCGCCGTCTTCGTCGTCTTGTCGGGCGTCTAGTGCACGCCCTTCATCAACCGCCGCACGAACGGCGAGATGGCAATGAGCGCAGCGCCGGAGATCAGCGCATAGACGCCCAGGTGCTGGTAGCCGTCGGTGTAGGCGGACAGCTTGACCATCGCCGGGGCGCCGGCGTCGGCCGTCGACATGCCCGCGCCCAGCAGGCCGGCCACGTACTGCCCGTAGGCGCTGGCCAGGAACCACATGCCCATCATCAGGCCCTGGATCGAGGTCGGCGCCAGCTGCGTCATCAGCGACAGGCCGATGGGAGACAGGCAGAGCTCGCCGAAGGTGATCACGAAGTAGCCGAGCGTGAAAATGTCGAGCGAGGTCATGCCCGTCGCCGGGTTGGCGAACATCTTCGTCCAGGCGAAGACCAGGAACGCCAGGCCCAGCAGGAAGAAGCCGAGGCCGAACTTGACGACCGAGCTGGGCTCCAGCTTGCGCTTGCTCAGCCACACCCAGACGATGCCGATCAGCGGCGCGAACAGGATCACGAACAGCGAGTTCGCCGAGTTGTTGATCACGTTCGGGTCCATCGGGACCCCGAGCAGCGAGTGTCTCAGGTTGTTCAGCGCGAACAGGCTGAGCGAGCCGCCGCTCTGCTCGAAGAAGGCCCAGAACAGCACCGAGAACATGATGAAAACCAGCGCCGCGCAGATGCGTTTGTTCTGCTGGCGGTTGAACTTCCGCATCTCCCAGCCCAGCCACAGGAGCGTCAACGGCCCGATGATGTACATGAACAGGTCGGTGTAGCGCGAATTCTTGACCAGGACGAAGACCAGCGGCAGGCACAGCAGCGAGCCGAGGTACGTCGCCACCTCCAGCATCTTGCGCTTCGTGACGGGCACCTCGGGGCCGAACGGCGAAAGGCCGATAGGACCCAGGTTCTTCCGCGTGGCGAGGAAGATGATGAGGCTGATGCTCATCGCCACCGAGACCAGCGCGAACGCGATCGACCAGGAGTAGTTCTTGCCCACCCAGATCATGATGGCGCCGCCCATCAGCGCGCCCAGGTTGATGCCGGAGTAGAACAGGCTGAAGCCCGCGTTGCGGCGGCTGTCACCTTCATGGTAGAGCTGCCCGACCATCGTCGAGATGTTCGGCTTGAAGAAGCCGGTGCCCACGATCGAGAAGCAGGTGCCGATGTAGAAGCCCGTCTCGTGCGGCGAGAAGGCGATGACCAGGCCGCCCACGATCATCGTCGAGGCGCCCCAGATCAGCGACTTCTGGAACCCGAGGATCTTGTCCGCGAACACGCCGCCGATGAAGGTGAACGCGTACACGAACGCCTGGATGGCGCCGTACTGCAGGTTGGCGGCCTTGTCGGCCAGGCCCAGCTGCGTCACCATGAAGACGGTGAGCATGCCGCGCATGCCGTAGAAGCAGAAGCGCTCCCACATCTCGATGGTGAACAGCGACCACAACTGCTTCGGGTACTTGCCCTCGAAGTTGCGGATCTGCTCCAGGGTTGGCGTAGCTGGATTCATCGACTCCTCGATTCCGTTGGATGCGGGGTTTCGGCAGGCGGCGGCGGGCTGGGGCCGGCCCGCCGGGCCTGATCGGGGGACTTTGGCACATCGGGGCGCCCGCCGTCAATCCGGGGCCGTGCTGCGCGGCTCAGGCGGCCGGCCCCCGCCGCCGCAGGATCGCGCGCAGCCGGGCCGACAGGTCGTTCAGCGAGAAAGGCTTCTTCAGGACGTCGAGTTCCCCGTCATCCACGCCGCGGGCCTCCAGCACGTTGCGGGTGTGCCCGGACATGTACACGACCCCGATGTCCGGGATCGTCCGCCGGATGCGCTCGACCAGTGTCCGGCCGGTCATCCCCGGCATGATGACGTCGGTCAGGATGACGTCCGGCCGCAGGCCCTGCTCCTCGACCATCAGCAGGGCGGCGCCACCGTTGGCGGCCAGCTTCGCCCGGTAGCCGAGGTTCTCCAGCATCAGTTCGGCCAGTTCGCACAGCGCCGGCTCGTCCTCCACCACCAGCACGGTCTCGCCGGACCCGCGCGTGACCCCGTACTCGGGCCGGTCCAGCAACTCGGGCTCGCCCTCGGCGCGCGGCAGGCAGACCCGGAAAGTCGTGCCCCCGCCCGGCGTGCTCTCCACCCAGACGGCGCCGCCGCTCTGGCGCACGATGCCGTACACCGTCGACAGGCCCAGGCCGGTGCCCTTGCCCTCGGGCTTGGTGGTGAAGAAGGGCTCGAAGATGCGCTGCCGCGTCTCCTCGTCCATGCCGACACCCGTGTCGCTGACGGTCAGCATCACCCACGGCCCGGTCGACAGGCCCTCCCGGCCGCGGACGTACTGCGGATCCACCTCGATGTGCCGCGTCTCGATCGCGAGCCTCCCGCCCTGCGGCATCGCGTCACGGGCGTTGATCGCCAGGTTGACGATCACCTGCTCCATCTGGCCCGGGTCGGCCATGACCGTGGCGGCCTGCGGCGCCGGCGTGGTCACCAGGTCCACATCCTCGCCCAGCAGGCGGTGGAGCATGTGGTCCAGGTCGTCGACGAGTTCGTTCAGGTCGAACGCGCGCGGCTTGAGCGTCTGCTTGCGGCTGAAGGCCAGCAATTGGCTGATGAGCGCGGTCGCCCGCTCGGCGCAACCGTCGATCCTGTCGAGCGCCGAGGCCAGGGGATCGTCGTCGCGCAGGTTCAGGCGCAGGATTTCGCAGTAGCCGCGCTGGATCATCAGCAGGTTGTTGAAGTCATGCGCCATGCCGCCGGCCAGCTGGCCCACCGAATCCATCTTCTGGGACTGCCGCAGCTGTTCCTCGAGTTCGGCGCGCCGGGCCTCGGCCTCGTGCCGCGCCGTCACGTCCCGGATGATGCCGGCGAACTGCGCCCGCGCGCCCTCGCTCTCGCTCTCGCGCTTGTAGCCGCCGGTCGCGATGATCCAGCGGATCTCGCAGTCCAGCCGCCGGATGCGGCACTCGAAGCCCCACTCTCCTGGCGTGCCGTCGGCGGCCTTCAGGGCCTCGGCCACGATCTCCCGGTCCTCGGGCACGATATGCGACAGCAACAGCTCGCGGGTCCACTCCGGGGGCTGGCCCTCGTAGCCGAAGATGCGGTCGAGTTCGCGCGAATGGTACCCGAGGTCGCCCTCGGCGGTGACCTCCCAGACGCCGGTCGCGCTGCGCTCGAGCGCGAAGCGCAGGCGGTCCTCGCTGACGCGCAGCGCCTCCTCGGCCTCCTTGCGCGCGGTGATGTCGATGGCGGAGACGAGCGCGCCGGGCTCGCCGCGGAAATCAACAGGGATGGACGAGACCTCGATGTGCACCACGGTGCCGTCGGGGCGCACGATGCGCTCCTCGCGGCGCTCGAGGACCTCACGGTTCTCGTTCGCGCGCCGGATGCGCGCGGCGACGAATTCGCGGACGTCCGGGTGGAACCAGGACAGGGCGGGCTGGCCGATCAGCGTCGCGACATCGTCCACGCCGAACAGGCGGGCCGTGGCGTCGTTGGCGAACGTGAAGCACCCATGCGTCTGGATGAAGACCGCCTCGGTCGAGGCGGTGACCATCGCCAGGATGCCCTCGTCGGCATTCGGGATCACCCGGGGCGTCCCGGACATCAGAGGCGCCCCGCGTCGGGCGCGCTGCCGGGAAACACCCGCAGGTCCTTCGGCAGCACCCAGAACTTGGCGCCGACCGAGACCTTCAGCGCGCGGTACACGTCCTGCGAGATGTCGGCCGAGAACGTGTGCTCGCCATCGGCGGCCAGCGTCAGGCGCACGGCCGGCCCGGCGGCGTGGATGCCGGTCACGGTGGCCGGCAGGCTGTCGCTGCGCGGCAGCAGGTGCAATGAAAGCTCGTGCGGGCGGATGAAGACGCGCGCCGGCCCCGCCGCCGTCTCCAGCGCGGCCGGGTGCTCGATCTGCACCGAGGCGAACGTCACCTTGCCGTCCTCGATGCGCCCGTCGAACACGTTCACGTGGCCCAGGAAGTTCATCACGAACTCGGTGGCCGGGTCGTGGAACACTTCCTCGGGCGCTCCCGCCTGCTCGACGCGCCCCTCGTTCATCACCACGACGCGGTCGGCCACCTCCAGCGCCTCGTCCTGGTCGTGCGTGACGAAGATGGTCGTGATGGCGATCTCGTCGTGCAGTCGCCGGATCCAGGCGCGCAACTGCTTGCGCACGCGCGCATCCAGGGCGCCGAAAGGCTCGTCCAGCAGCAGCACCCGCGGTTCGACGGCCAGCGCGCGCGCCAGCGCCACGCGCTGCCGCTGCCCGCCCGACAGCTGCGACGGGAAGCGGTGGGCCATGCCGTCCAGCTGAACCAGTTTCAGCAGGTCGTGCACCTTGCGGTCGATGACCTCGTTCGCCGGCCGCTCGTGCTTCGGCCGCACGCGCAGCCCGAAGGCCACGTTTTCGAACACCGACATGTGCTTGAAGAGCGCGTAATGCTGGAACACGAAGCCGACGCGGCGCTCCTGCACGCGGCGGCCGGCCACGTCCTCGTGGTGGAAGCGGATGGGTCCGCTGCCTTCGTCGGGCTTCTCCAGCCCGGCGATGATGCGCAGCAGCGTCGTCTTGCCGGAGCCGCTGGGCCCCAGCAGCGCCGTGATCTGGCTGTCGGGGATGTCCAGCGACACCCCGCGCAGGGCCTGGAACGCCCCGTAGCTCTTGCTGATGTTCTCGACGGTGATGCTCACGTCGGGTCTCCCGGGACGGCCGGACTGGCGGGAGCCGAGGTCATCCGCCACTCGATGAACGATTTCGCCGCGAGCGTCACCAGCGCCAGCATCGCCAGGAGCGATGCCACCGCGAAGGCCGCCACGAAGTTGTATTCGTTGTACAGGATCTCGACCTGCAGGGGAACCGTGTTCGTCTTGCCGCGGATGTGCCCGCTGACGACCGATACGGCCCCGAACTCGCCCATCGCGCGCGCGTTGCACAGGATCACGCCGTAGAGCAGCGCCCAGCGGATGTTCGGCAGCGTCACGCGCCAGAACGTCTGCCAGCCCGAGGCGCCCAGCGTCAGCGCCGATTCCTCGTCCTCGGTGCCCTGCTCCTGCATCAGCGGAATCAACTCGCGCGCCACGAACGGCAGCGTCACGAACACCGTCGCCAGCACGATGCCCGGCACCGCGAAGATGACCTGCAGGTGGTGCGCCTTCAGCCACGGTCCCAGCCAGCCGTTCAGGCCGAACACCAGCACGTAGATGAGGCCCGACACCACCGGCGACACGGCCAGCGGCAGGTCGATCAGCGTGGTCAGCAGGCTCTTGCCCGGGAACTCGAACTTCGCCACCGACCACGCCGCGGCCAGGCCGAACACGACGTTCACCGGCACCGCAATGCCCGCCGTCAGCAAGGTCAGCTTGATGGCCGAACGCACCGCCGGATCGTTGAACCCGGCGAAGTAGGCGCCCACGCCCTTGCGCAGTGCCTCGGTGAATACGGCCACGAGCGGCGTCACCAGGAACGCGGCCAAAAACAGCATCGTGATCGCCAGCAACAGCGTGCGCACCCAACGGGGCTCGGCGGTGGCGGGGCGCAGGCTCATCCTACATCCCCCTCAGGTGCCGACGGCCGGACCAGCGCTGCAGCGCGTTGATCACCAGCAGCATCGCGAACGAGATGACCAGGAGCAGCACCGCGATGGCCGTAGCCCCCGCGTAGTCGTACTGCTCGAGCTGCGTGACGATGAGCAGGGGCGCGATCTCCGTCTTGCCCGGCAGGTTGCCCGAGATGAACACGACCGAGCCGTACTCGCCCAGCGCGCGGGCGAACGCCAGCGCGAAGCCGGTCAGCAGCGACGGCACGATGGCCGGGAAGATGACGCGCCGGAACGTCTGCGGCCTTGAGGCGCCCAGGCTGGCGGCGGCCTCTTCGACGTCGGCCTCGAGGTCCTCAAGGGCCGGCTGCAGCGTGCGCACCACGAACGGCAGCCCGATGAACGTCAGCGCGATGACCACGCCCAGCGGCGTGAACACCGCCTTGATGCCCAGCGGCACCAGCGCGCGGCCGATCCAGCCGTTGGGCGCGTAGATGGTCGTCAGCGCGATGCCCGACACGGCGGTCGGCAGCGCGAACGGCAGGTCGATCAGCGCGTCGATGAAGCGGCGCCCGAAGAAGCGGTAGCGCACCAGCGTCCAGGCCACGATGAAGCCGAACACGGCGTTCAGCGTCGCGCCGATGAACGCCGCGCCGAAGCTGAGCCGGCAGGCGGCCAGAACGCGGGGCTCGGTCACCGTCGACCAGAATCCCGCCCAGCCCAGGCCCCGCGCGCGCAGGAAGAGCGCGCACATCGGGATCAGCGCGACCAGCGACAGGTAGACAACGGCAAAGCCCAGCGTCAGTCCGAAGCCGGGCAATACCGAGTGTTGTCGCCGGGGCAGGCGCACCGATTCTCCCTGTCTATTTGGCGTAGATGGCGTCGAACACGCCGCCATCGTCGAAGTGGGTCTTCTGCGCGTTCTTCCAGCCGCCGAAGACCTTGTCGATGGTCACCAGCTCGAGCGCCGGGAACCGCTTGAGGTCGGCCGGATCCACAGACTTGGTGTCGACCGGCCGGTAGAAGTGCTTGGCCGCCAGCTGCTGACCCGTCGGCGAGTACAGCCACTGCAGGTAGGCCTCGGCCACCTTGCGCGTGCCGTGGGCGTCCACGTTGGCATCGACCACCGCGACCGTCGGTTCAGCGAGGATGCTGATGGAGGGGACGATGATGTCGACCTTGTCCGGCCCCAGTTCGTTCACGGCCAGGAACGCCTCGTTCTCCCAGGCCAGCAGCACATCGCCGATGCCGCGCTGCACAAAGGTGTTGGTCGAGCCCCGCGCGCCCGAATCGAGAACCGGCACGCGCTTGAACAGTTCGCCGACGAACGCCTTGGCCTTGTCCTGCGCCGCCGCGACGGCCGCGGCCTGCCTGGGATCATCCAGCTTCTTCAGGTCACCGAGTTCGTGCTTGAGCGCCCAGGCCCAGGCGGCCAGGTAGTTCCAGCGCGCGCCGCCCGACGTCTTCGGGTTCGGCGTGATCACTTCGACGCCCGGCTTCAGGAGGTCGCCCCAGTCCCTGATGCCCTTGGGGTTCCCCTTGCGCACCAGGAACACGATGGTCGACGTGTAGGGGGCGCTGTTGTTCGGCAGGCGCGTCTGCCAGTCGGCCGGCAGGAGCTTGCTGTTCCTGGCGATGGCGTCGATGTCGTAGGCCAGGGCCAGCGTGACGACGTCGGCCTGCAGCCCGTCGATGACCGCGCGCGCCTGCTTGCCCGAACCGCCGTGCGACTGGTCGATGGTCAGCACCTGGCCGGTCTCCTGTTTCCAGTGCGCGGCGAAGGCGTCGTTGTATTCGCGGTAGAGTTCGCGGGTGGGGTCGTACGAGACGTTCAGCAGTGTGACGCCATCGGCCGCACGGGCCGCCGGCACAGCGGCGTCGGCCGCGCACAGCACGGCAGCGCCCACGATCACGAGGGAACGCCAGTTCTTCATGCCTTGACGATACCACATGAGCGAACTCCTGTCGGGTTGAAGGTGTGTCACCCGATATCGCAAGCCTCGGGCCATGGACCGGATTCCGTCAACTGATTTGATCGCAACGGCCACCGCCATGTGGTGTACTGTATGCAGCATATTTGCTTGCCATTCCAGCATATGTGCTTTATCCTGCCGTTGTATTTGCTGGTTTACCCATCGGGGGCCGTCGATTGTCCGACCTGCACGAACTGTGGCGCGAAGCCAGCCTGCACCTCGACCTCGAGGGGTTCGCCGGGCACGCGTCCACCTGGTTGGGCGGGCGGTTGCCGATCTCGGGATTGAAGGTCTGGCGGCTCAGGCGCGATGGCGTGACGGTCGTCGCCGTGGGGGACGGCGCCACCGCTGACGATCGACGCGAACTGACCCCGGCCCAGGCGGCGGCGTTCACCGCCTGGCTCGCCGGCGGCCAGGTCGCTGTTTGCCACGCCGGCGCGACCGTGCCCCCGGCCGTGGCGGCGCTGGTCGATACGGAACATCCGGCCGCCCTGGTCGCAGTCCCTTTGCCCGGCGAGCCCGGCGCCCGCGGCGCCCTGCTGGTGTCCCTGCGTCCGGGCGTGCCGGCCGACGCGGCCGTCTGCCGCCAGTGCGCCGAACTGCGCGAACCCTTCGCCACCGCACTGGAGAACGACCGCCGCCTGCGCGAACTGACCGCCCTGCGCAGCGCTGCCGAAGCCGACCGCACCTCGCTGCTGACGCGCCTGGGCCGCAGCCAGCTGGTCGATGCCGTCGTGGGCGGCGACGGGGGCCTGGCCCCGGTGATGGAACGCGTCGAACTGGTCGCCGGCTCGGATGTGCCGGTGCTCATCCTCGGCGAGACCGGTTCGGGCAAGGAAGTGATCGCGCGCGCCGTGCACACGCGCTCGCGCCGCGCCGAGGGTCCGTTCACGCGCGTCAACTGCGGCGCCATCCCTGCGGAACTGGTCGACTCCGAGCTGTTCGGCCACGAGAAGGGCAGCTTCACCGGCGCGGCGGCCCGCAAGCGCGGCTGGTTCGAGCGCTCGGACCGCGGCACGCTGCTGCTGGACGAGGTCGCCGACCTGCCGAAGGCCGCGCAGGTGCGCCTGCTGCGCGTATTGCAGGACGGCATCGTCACGCGCGTCGGCGGCGAGACCACCATCACCGTCGATGTGCGCGTCATCGCCGCCACCAACGCCGACCTGCCGGGCATGGTCCAGCGCGGCGAGTTCCGCGCCGACCTCTGGTACCGCCTCGCAGTGTTCCCGCTGGTGCTGCCGCCGCTGCGCGAGCGCACGCAGGACATCCCCGAGCTGGTCGAGATGCTGGTGCAGCGGGCCTCGCGCCACTTCGGCATGCGCCCGCAGGCTGCGACGCCGGCCGACCTGGCGCTGCTGGCCTCGTACGACTGGCCCGGCAACGTGCGGGAACTGGGCTCGGTCATCGACCGCGCGGTCATCCTGGGCGGCGGTCGCCGCATCGAGGTGGCAAAAGCGCTCGGCTACGCGCAGGGACCGGTGGAAGGCGGCGCTTCGGCGGCGCCCGGAATGCCGAGTGCACAGACACTGGACCAGCCGGTGGTCCCACTCGACGAAGCCATCGCGCGCCACATCCGCTCGGCGCTGGCCGCCACGAACGGCCGCATCGAGGGCCCGTACGGCGCGGCGCGGGCCTTGAAGATCAACCCGCACACGCTGCGGGCAAGAATGCGGAAACTGGGCATCGATTGGGGTGCGTTCCGCTGAGGGCGGTGGTGAGGCGTCCCGCCGGGGCAGTCCTCGTCGCTTCGCTCCTGCGGATAGCCCCAGCGGGACGCCTCACCACCGCCGCGCGGGTGGCGGAGGAAGGGAATTGCGCCGGCGCAACTGTCAGGATGACGAGGGTCCCCATATTGACGGATCGACGCTCGACGGAGCGGCTGTCGACGGATCGACGGACCCGGGTTGCGCCGGAGCAAGAACACGGAGGATCACTGGGCCGACGGATCGGCCAACATGACTTGTGCCGGCGCAGCCGTCAGGATGACGAGGACCCCTTGGTCGAAGGATCGACTGTCGACGGATCGACGGGCCCGGGTTGCGCCGCACAAGTGCACGGAGGAATATCGGGCCGACGGATCGGCCACACGATTGTGCCGGCGCAACTGTCAGGATGACGAGAGTCCCTTGGTCGATGGATCGACTGTCGACGGATCGACGGACTCGGGTTGCGCCGGCGCAAGTCCGGCTGCTTGATGACCACCAGCCTGTTTCCGGATGTAATGGAATGGCTTCTCCGGCGTATAGCTCACGAATCCGTGACCGCAACCAGGGAGCCGTCATGCGTCCGACCTGCGACCGCGACCAGAGCGACGAGGACCTAGTCGGACGCGCCATCACCGACAATGATGCGTTCGCTCAGCTCTACGAGCGCCATTTCGCGACCATCTATGCCTACATCAGGTACCGCGTCGATGACCGAGCCAGCGCGGACGACCTGGTCGCCACGGTCTTCACGCAAGCCCTGGACCGCCTGGATTCGTTCACGCCTGAACGCGGCATATTCGGTGTCTGGCTGATCGGCATCGCCCGCAATCAACTGCGTGATCATCGGCGGCGCCGCGCCCGATGGCGATGGATCCCACTCGACTGGATCAGTGATCGAGCTTCACGCGGACCGTCTCCGGATGCCGGGATCGAACTGGCACAGCGACACGAGGCCGTGCTTTCGGCCGTCGAACGCCTGACCGAGCGGGAGCGCGACATCATCGGCCTGAAGTTCGGCGCCGGGCGCACGAACCGTGAAATCGCCGAGATCACCGGCCTGAGCGAAAGCAATGTCGGGGTCATCATTCACCGTGCATTGGGGCACTTGCGGCGCGGCTTGAACCGGGATGGGGGTCAACATGTCTGACCGGCGGTACATCTCTGCATTTATGATCCAGCTAGACCAGATTCTCACGGGCGGCACGGCCGCGCCCACGTTGACCGCGTCCGCCGAGGAGGGCGAACGGCTTCAACTGGCTCTCGAACTTTCCTGTTTCAACATTGCGGAAGAGAGCCTGGTTCGTGAAGGGCTGCTGCGGCACCTGATTGATCGCCGACATAGCCTCTCCCGCACGGAGCGCAGCGCGCGCCCTTCCGTGCAATCGCGGCGGCCGGCAGTCCGCCGGACACTGGCAGTCACAACGATCGCCTTGGCTGCCATGACCTGCCTCCTGGCAGTTGCCAGTCCGAGAACCATGAACGCATTCGCGAATGCCGTTGGAGAGTTCTTCGGCAAACGCGTCGTAGCGCCGTCACTGGACGCCATGAAGGACTCACTGACGGTATTTCATGCCCGCTATGACGAAGGTCGGTATTGGGAACTGAAAACCACTTATGGCGCCACCGGCGGAGATGTGACCAAGGGCATGAAGCCGTATTCGCGCTACTACGCGTCGTTTGTGCCGCTCGCGCGCGATGCCCGCATTCCGGTACTCGTACCGACTGATTGGCCGGAGGGACTGCCGGAAATTCTGCGCTTCAAGCAGGGTTGGCTGAACCCGGACGGCTCCGTATGGCTCGAGTTCTGCGTTGGACGGACAGAATTCATGCTCTCGCAAACACCCCGAATGGACAGGCCAGCTTCAGAGTGGACCTTTGAGATGGCCGGCACCGTCCCGGCGGTCGTGTCGGCGGAGGACGCGGTGGAGTTTTACCAATGGGGCGATGTCAAGGTCGCCTGGCATCCGCTCTCCGATGATCTTAGGAAGCACAATTTCCGCTGGGCAGTCCCCAGTGAACCGGGCGGTCCCACATACGGGTCCCTGCGTTGGGAAAAAGACGGTATCGGTTATGTCCTCGACGGCCAGAACATGACGCTGGCTCGGGCCGAAGTGATCTGGCGTTCGCTTGAGCCCGTCAAGAAATAGCCCGTGGTGGAACCTATTCCACACCACTTGCGCCGGCGCAAGTCACTGAGAATGAGGGCCCACAACGTCGATTGCAACCAGCCCCGCCGGCCTGAATAAGCACCGAAGGCTGAACACAACATCGCGGGGAC
>CAIOLW010000178.1 GCA_903859215.1 uncultured bacterium
CCAGCGAGAGCACGGGATCGGGCATCGCCCGCGACTGCGGGATGCGCTCGAGGTCGGCCTGGTTGTTCGCCTGCGCGCGCGCCAGCTCCGGGAGCGAGCCGAGGGCATCGCTGACGTACTCGGCGAGCACCGGGTCCGCGCTCAGCGCCGGGCCTGACGGCGCGGCGGCCGGATCGGCAGCCAGGGCCGGTCCGGCCAACGCCACGAGCAGCGCCAGGGCCGGGAACGATCCCGGCCCTGCGCGCCACCGCTTCATCATCGACTGCGACACGACAGGCTCCCTCCGGCCCCTGCGGTCGCTGTCGCCGCGTGGGCTTGCGGATCAGTGTG
Source organism: uncultured bacterium (assembly GCA_903859215.1). GTDB lineage: Bacteria > Krumholzibacteriota > Krumholzibacteriia > LZORAL124-64-63 > LZORAL124-64-63 > CAINDZ01. Next base: position 331 of record CAIOLW010000178.1, read on the forward strand.
CGGCTAGCTTCCCGCCTTCGGGTGCGCCGTGTCTGCGGCCGGCGCGGCGAATGTCGGCGCGAAGGTCACTTCGGCGGGGGAAGCATCGAGGCCCGTCAGGTGCACCTGCGCCTTGGCGGTGTTCGGAGCGACCTTCGCCAGGTCCGCGGCCGCGAACAGGTAGTCCTGCGTGTAGAGCTTCATGCCGCCGCAGGTCTTGCACTGGCCGGGCTCGCGCTGGACCACTGCGGCGTGCATGGGGCAGTAGTAGATGGCGGGCTCGCCGGCTGCGGGCTTGCGGGCAGCCAGTTTGAGGTCGAGGCTGCGGCCGTCGGCGAGGGTCAGCTTCACGGTGCCCTGCGCGCCCTCGACGTTGGCGGGGGCGGCATTGCCGGCGTAGCACCAGACGCGCACGCCGTCGGGCGCCAACTGCGTCTCGAACACCTGGCCGGACACCTTCGTGACGGCGCCGCCGTGCAGGGGGGCGGTCTTCGCGGCCGCATCGTTCGCGGGCGCGGCCGCGGCGGCGAGGCCGGCCGCAGGCGCAAGTGCAGCGGCGATGAACAACCCGACGAAGAGGGATCGGATCAGTCGGGTCGGCGCCGGGTACCGGGGGCAGAAGGTTTTCATGGCGTGCACTCCTGGTTTCGGTGGGATGTCACAATCTGGACGCCCGCTTCCATATGCAATCGTTGCGCCACGATCGTATGTCGTTGGCAGATATTATGATATGTCTGATTTGGTGGATTCGCCGCAAGGCCCGGCTGGGGAATATTCTCCAATCCGGGCTTCGCGACTGTCGGCAATCCTACGCGGGACGCCAAGTTGCGCCCCCTGCCGGCCCCCTGCCGGCCCCTGCCGACGATCCCGGATTGTGGTATCATCATGGGCGACGCGGCCGGTTGGTATCGGCCGCCTTTTCCTCAGCCCGGGAGCCTGTCCCTCGCCATGGTGCGCCGTCGTCGCCTGCTTTTGCTGCTGGCCCTGACCCTGGTCGTCTCGACGATCGGCGCCGGTGTGCGCCCGGACGGCCGGGTGTCGCCGCGCCTGGCCCGCGCGCTGGCGAACGGCGACCCGGCGCTGCGCGCGCCCGACGGCCGGCTGAAGGTCTGGGTGCGGTTCCGGGACAAGGGCGTGCCCCGGGAGGACCTGCCGGCGGCGCTGGCGCAGGCGAAAGCCCGGCTCGACCCGCGCGCGCTGGCGCGTCGCGAACGCCGCATGGCGCCCGGCGCAGCGGTGGTCGACGGCAGCGACCTCGACGTGTCCGCCGCCTACCTCGCCCATTGCGCCGCCACGGGCGCCCAGGTGCAGCGGCAGAGCCGCTGGCTGAACGCCGCGAGCTTCCTGGCCGACGCGTCGCAGGTCCGCCGACTGGCGCGGTTGCCCGAGGTGGCGGGGGTCGACCTTGTCGCCCGCTTCCTGTCGACGGGCGTGCCGACGCCGGTGCCGGATTCGCCGCTGCCGCTGTCGCCGGAGAACCTGCCGCGCACGGCCACCTCCCTCAACTACGGCGGCAATACGGCCGCCATGCTGCAGGCCAACGTCCCGGCGGCGCACGAACTGCTGGGGCTGTCGGGAGCGGGCGTCGTCGTCGGCATGCTCGACACCGGGTTCCGCACGCAGCACGCGGCGCTGGCGCACATCCCGGTGCTTGGGGTGTGGGATTTCGTCAACAACGACCCGGTGGTCGACAACCAGCCCGGGGACCCGACCTCGTCGCGCTCGCACGGCACCGAGACGCTGTCGACGGTGGCGGCGTGGGCGCCCGGCTCGATGGTCGCCCCGGCCTGGAACGTGTCGGTGGCGCTGGCCAAGACCGAGAACGTCGCGGTCGAGGTGCGAGTGGAGGAAGACAACTGGGTGGCCGGGCTGGAATGGGCCGAGGCGCTGGGCGCGGACATCATCTCCTCGTCGCTCGGGTACATCGACTGGTACACGTACAGCAACCTCGACGGCAACACGTGCGTGACGACGAAGGCGGCGGACCTGGCCGCTGGGCGCGGTCTTCTGGTGGTCAACTCGGCGGGCAACGACCGCGCGACTTCCGGGCACCTCATCGCGCCGGCCGACGCCGACAGCATCGTCACCGTGGGCGCGGTCGACGCCGGCGGCGTGGTAACCTACTTCTCCTCGCCGGGCCCGACGTTCGACGGCCGCACCAAGCCGGACGTGGCGGCGCACGGTCTCTACAACACTGCCGCCGACCCCAACAACGACGCGGGCTACGTCACGGTGTCGGGCACGTCGTTCAGTTGCCCGCTCGTGACGGGCGTCGCGGCGCTCGTGCTCGAACGTGTCCCTGACCTGACGCCCATGCAGGTGATCGAGGCGCTGCGCCTGACGGCCGGCCACCCGTCCGCGCCCGACAACGACACCGGCTGGGGCATCGTCAACGCGTACGCGGCCGCGACCTGGTTCGGTCCCGTGTTCACGCATGCGCCGCTGTTCGGCGCCGTCGGCTACGCGGGGCCGTACAACCTGTCGGCGACGATCACCGCGCGACTGGGGCTGGGCGGCGTGCCGCAGGTGCACCACCGCGTCAACGGCGGCGCCTGGCAGGTGGCGCCGACGGCGCCGGCAGGGCCGCCCGACCAGTTCACGTTCTCGCTGCCGAACGTGGTGGGCGGCGGCGTGGTCGACTACTGGCTGGACGCCGTCGACGGCGGCGGCCACCGCGCGACCTGGCCGCAGGGCGGGGCGAGCGCGCCGATCACGTTCACGGTCTGGCCGGGGACGTCGCCCGTGGGTGACACGGTCGCGCGCGGCGGCGCCTGGCTGGCGGGGGCCGCGCCGAACCCGTTCAACCCGCGGACGACCGTCAGCTTCGGCCTGGCCGCGCCCGGGCGCGCGCGCCTGGCTCTTTTCGACGTGCGCGGGCGCCTGGTGCGGACCCTGCTGGACGCCGACCTCGGGGCGGGCGATCATGCCGTCATCTGGGACGGGCGCGATGACCAGGGCCGCGACGCGCCGAGCGGCACGTACCTGTGCCGTCTGACGGCCGCCGGCCTCGAACGCCGGTCCCGGATGCAACTGGTGCGCTGACGCGCGCGCCTGCCCGCGACGCTGACGACAGGATCATCGAGGACCGCCCGCCGGCCCCACGGAGGACCATGGCCAGGAGCACCACGCGTTTCTTCTGCACGGACTGCGGCCACGAGGAACTGCGCTGGCTGGGCCAGTGCCCCGGCTGCCAGGCCTGGAACACGTTCAGCGAGATGAAGATCGCGCCGGCGGCGGGCGCCTCGAAGGGGGCGCGCGGCTATAGTGCCGGCGACCGCCGGCAGGCCGGGTTCGGCGGTGCCTCGCGGGGGCACGGAATGCCGGCCGGCGCCACGCCGCGGCCGGTGCCGCTGTCGCAGATCACCTCGGCGGCCACCAGCCGCCTGCCGGTCGAGCCGGCCGAGGTCGCGCGCGTGCTCGGCGGCGGCCTGGTCGAGGGCTCGGTCGTGCTGCTGGGCGGCGAGCCGGGCGTCGGCAAGTCGACGCTGCTGACCGGCCTGGGCCTGTGGTGGGTGCGCCAGGGACTGCGCGTCATCTACCTGGCCGGCGAGGAATCGCCGGCGCAGATCCGCATGCGCGCCGAGCGCCTCGGCTTCAAGCCCGACCGCGAAGACGGCTTCCTGATCCTGCCCGAGGTGCACCTCGAGACGATCCTCGCCGCGCTCGGCGAGGAACTCGGGCCCGCGGACGCGCCCCGGCAACCGACCATCGTCATCGCCGACTCGATCCAGACCCTGCACAGCGACGTCGTCGACGCCTATCCCGGCAGCCCCACGCAGATCCGCTACTGCGGCGGCGTGCTCGCCGACTTCGCGCGGCGCACGGGCTGGCCCGTCTTCCTGGTCGGCCACGTGACCAAGACGGGCGATCTGGCGGGGCCCAAGCTGCTCGAGCACATGGTCGACACCGTGCTCTACTTCGAGGGCAGCGGCGGCGGCTCCATCCGCATGGTGCGCGCGGTGAAGAACCGCTTCGGCACGACGGGCGAACTGGCCGTGATGGAGATGCGCGGCGACGGCCTGGCGCCGGTCGACCAGGCCGGGCTCATGTTCCTGAGCGGGCGGCGCGGCGTGGAGCCGGGTGCGGCCGTGTGCGCCGTCAAGAACGGCTCGCGCACGTTCCTGGTCGAGGTGCAGGCGCTGGTCTCGCCCGCGCGGTACGGCACGCCGCAGCGCGTGGTGCAGGGCATCGACAGCAAGCGCGTGGCGCTGCTGGCGGCCATCCTCGAGAAGCGGGCGGGCCTGGACCTGGCCGGCTGCGACATCTTCGTGAAGGTGGCCGGCGGCGGGCGGGTCGACGATCCGGGTGCCGACCTTGCGGTGGTGGCGGCGCTGGCCTCGTCGCTGCGCGAGCGGCCGGTGCCCGAGGGCACGCTGGTGCTGGGCGAGGTCGGCCTGACCGGCGAGGTGCGCGGCGTCAGCGAACTGGAGGCGCGCCTGCGCGAGGCGGCCGGCCACGGCTTCACGCGCGCGGTGCTCGCGGCGGTGGCCGGGCGCAAGCCGCGCGGCGTCAAGGGCATCGAACTGGCGACGGTCACGACCGTGGAGGAGGCGGTGGCGCTGGTCATGCAGCCGGTGTCGCCGTCCCGTCGCGCCCACGAGGCGACGCCGTGAGCGCGCCGCTACCCGTGCTGCACCTGCTGGTGGTCGCCGGCGGCCGCGGCCTGCGCGCGGCCGGGGGCGGCGAGGTGCCCAAGCAGTTCCGTCCCACCGGCCGCGGCATGCTGCTGCGCGTGGCCATCGACACGTTCTGCGCGGCCGATGTCGCGGTGCGTCCTTCCTCGCTCGCCATCACGGCGCCCGCGGCCTGGCACCATCGGCTGGCCGTCGAGCTGGCGGACCTGGAGTTGCCGCTCGCGCTGGCCGACGCGGGCGATTCCCGCACGGCCTCCACCTGGAACGGGCTGCTGGCGCTGGAGGCGAAGGTGGCGCCTGCCGCCGCGGACCTGGTGGCCATCCACGACGCGGCGCGCCCGTTCGCGAGCGCGGCGCTTCTGGCGCGCCTGGTGGCCGCCGCGGCGGCGCGCGGCGGCGCCGTGCCCGGTGTGCCGGTGCCCGACACCATCGTCCACAGCGAGCAGGGCCGCGCGCGCTACCTGGCGCGCGACGAGCTGCTGGCCGTGCAGACGCCGCAGGTCTTCCGCTGGGAGCAACTGCGCGAGGCCCATGCCTGGGCGGCCGCGAGCGGCGCCCTGTTCACGGACGACGGCGCGCTGCTGGCGGCTCGCGGGCACGACCCGGCGGTGGTGGACGGGGAGATCGCCAACTGGAAGATCACGACCGAGGGCGACTGGCGGCGCGCAGCCGACCTGCTGGCCGAATAGGAAGCGCGCGCCTCGTTGCGCGAAGCGCGCGCTCACTGTCGGTCGAAGGAGTCGCCTCAGTCGAGGTCCGCGACCAGCCTGCCCGTTTCCGCATCGCGGTACAGCTTGATCTGCCGGTAGAGCTTCAACCCTACCCGACCCTCGCGGATGCCCGCCAGCAGAGTGTCAAGACAGCCGCCGAGGTCGCGCTGCTGCTCGCGCAGCATCGCCAGGCGGTCCTGCATCGCGCGGCGTTCGTTCGGCGCCGCCTCGACCACGGCCTCGGCCGCATGCCACGCCTTCAGCGACAGCACGCTCAGCCGGTCGATGATGCTGCCGGGCGACTCGCTGTTGAGCGGCGCGTCCGGGTCGATCACGCCCAGTTCGGAGAATCCCGCGTGGATGACGGCGTCGAGCCGGTCGACCGCCTGCACGCGGCGGCGGTTCGAGTCGTCGATGGAACGCTTGACCCCGGCCAGGACGGTGTCGCCGGCGCCGTGGGCGCGGCTGCGGTCCTCTTCGTGCCACTGGAAGGTGTTGACCAGCTGCAGGTGCTCGACCAGGCGCGCCCAGCCCTCGGGCTCGCGCGGGGGCAGCGTCGCCAGGACGTCCGTCCAGCCGCCGAGGCCCTCGTCGGCCCCGTGCCAGCGTTCGATGACCTCGTCGAGCACCGGCGCGACGGCGGCGAACGACGGCGGCAGCAGGGAGGCGGGATCGGGCAGCGCTGGTTTCACGGTCGCATCCTTTCGGGTCGTGGCGGCAGAAGCTGGCCCCGCCAACGTATCGTCCGGCGGCCCGCCGGGCAACCCGCCGCTTGGCGGCGACCGGGCGCCCGGTTACCATGGCCCGGCACCGGTCCCGGTCCCAACAAGGAGCCCTCCGCCCGTGAACTTCCTGACCTGGAAAGCGCCCGTCGAGGCCTGGCGCGGCCTCCTGACCGGGACGGTCCTGCTCGTGGCCGCCGCCGCGCTGCTCGCGCTCAGGTCGCTGGTCGGCATCGGCGACGGTCGCCTCGTGCAGGCGGCGATGGGCGTGCTGCTCGGCGCCTCGTGGCTGGCCGCCGCGCGGTTCGTGCTGCTGGACGCGCGCGCGCGGCGCTTCTGGTCGTCGTCGCTGCTGCTGATGATGGGCCTGGTGCTCGTCGCCGGCAAGCCGGGCCTGGTGATCGGCATCGTCTGGTCGTGCTTCTTCCTGTCGCTGCGCCGCTACCGCTGCTGGCGCCACGTCTCGGACCGCCGTCGCGCCGTCGGCTTCGGCCTCGGCGCGCTGTCGCTGGTCATCATCATCCTCAGCTGGAGCTACTGGGGCCTGGCGCCGGGCCACCAGTTCGGGCCGCTGCGCGCGCTGGGCGGCTGGTCGCTCGTCTCGCTGGCCGTGTTCTGGGCGCATTCGATGTTCCACCTGGCGATGAACATGCGCCTGCACTTCCTGCGCCTGCGCCCGAAGCTGGCCGTCAGCGCCGTGCTGATCGGCGTCGTGCCGCTGCTGCTGGTGGTCGCGCTGGGGATGGCCGTCCTCTACACGGGCCTCGGCGGCGCGCGCGCCGCCCGCGCCGGGGCAACGCTCGAGAGCTGGCGCCGCCTGGCGGCGCAGGGCGTCGACCTGTCACCCGCGCTCTTCGACACGACCTTCACCTGGCCCGAGCCCGCCGGCGCGGCGCCGGCCTGGACGCCGCAGCTGGCGAAGGCGCTGCGGCGCTCGATCATCGACGGCGGCAAGGACGACGCAGCGGACGTGGCGGACGCGGCGGACGACAAGGTCGATGAGGCCGATTCGCTGGTCGTGCGGGTCGCCCGGCCTGCTGTCGCGGCGCCCGTCGCGTCTGTCGCCGTGCCCGTCGCCGTGCCCGCCGACACCACGGGCTGGTTCCTGGCGGACCATCGCCTGTGGCTCATCCGCTGGCGGGGGCTCGACACGGCCGCGCCGCGCGCCCAGGCCTGGCAGCTGAGCCGCAAGCCGCTGACCGAACTGTCACGCATCCTGCGGGTGGGCATCGCGCTGGCCGGCAACGGCCGGCAGGACGCCGACGGCAACATCTCGTTCGGCAGCCGCGACACGACCGAGAGCCTGGGCCTCGGCAAGCTCGAGGCCAGCTACCGCGACCCGGCGACGACCGGCGGCTACTTCGGCGATGCGATGTACTTCGGCGGCACGTTCCTGAGCCTCGGCGAACTGCGGGGCGGCCACGTCGAGTCGCGCGGCATCTTCATGCGGCTGCGCGTCGGGGCGGCCGACCTCAAGTCGGACTTCATCCAGGGCGAGTCGAACGTCAATGTGGCGGTGGTCGTCGGGCTGGCGCTCGTGGCGTTCCTGTTCCTGGTCATCGAGGGCTTTGCGCTGTTCTTCGGCGTGCGCATCAGCGAGGGCATCGTCACCGGCGTGCACGAACTGCACCGCGGGACGCAGGCCCTGGCCGGCGGCGACCTCGACACGGTGATCACGATCCCCAACGAGGACGAGTTCGGCGACCTCGCCCGCAGCTTCAACGAGATGACCCTGGCCGTGAAACACGGCCGCGAGATCGCGCTGGCCAACGATCGCCTGACGCAGGAACTGGCGACCGCTCGGGCGATCCAGATCCGGCTGCTGCCCGGCGCGCAGCCGCTGGTGCCGGGCTTCGAGGTGACCGGGGCCAGCATCCCCAGCCGCGAGATCGGCGGCGACTACTACGACTTCCTGACGCAACGCGCCGACGCCATCGGGATCGCCATCGGCGACGTGTCGGGCAAGGGGATGCCGGCGGCGCTGCTGATGTCGAACCTGCAAGCGTGCCTGCACGGCCAGGTGCTGCATCCGGGCACGGTGGCGGGCGTGGTGCAGCGCGTGAACGAACTGCTGGTGCGCTCGACCGACGCCCACATGTTCGCTACCTTCTTCTACGGCGTGCTGGAGACGGCCACGGGACGTTTCGTGTGCACGAACGCGGGCCACAACCCGCCGCTGGTGCTGCGCCGCGACGGCTCGCTGGAGCGCCTGACCACCGGCGGCCTCCTGCTGGGCATGATGGGCGACATGGTCTACCAGCAGGCGACGATCGACCTGGCCCCGGGCGAAGTCATCGTGATGTACACCGACGGCATCACCGAGGCGGTGGGTCCCGGCGTCGAGGAGGATGATCCCGAGGCCATGTTCGGCGAGGAACGCCTGTGCAAGGTCATCCTGGACAGCCGCCACCTGCCGGCCAGCGGTATCCAGGATGCGATCCTGGCCGCGGTGGCCGATCATACGCGCGGCGTGGCGCAGTCCGACGACATCACGCTGGTGGTGCTCCGGCGGCAGGACTGACGGAACGGCAACCCGGGACTCCCAACGGAAAAGGAACGCGCATGAACCCGTGTGGATGGCGACCTGTGGTCGCGTTCGTCGCGACAGCCGGCCTGTGGGGCGGCGCGGGCGCGCAGGTGCAATCGGCGTCCGCGCCCGCGGACTCGATGTACACCGTGCCCGTCGTCGAGGTGGTCGGTTCGCGCGTGCCCGCCGCGCTGCCCGGGCTGGTCCGGCCCGTGCGGGTGGTGGGCGAGGCGGATCTGGACAACGCGCCGGCGCGCTCGGTGAACGAGGCGCTGCAGGCGGTGCCCGGCGTCATCGTCGGCCAGCGCCAGCAGTTCGGCGTGCAGGGCGACCTGACCATCCGCGGTTCGACCTTCGACCAGGTGCTGGTGCTGCTGGACGGCGTCGCGGCCGGCGACCCGCAGACCGGGCACCACCTGCTGGACCTGCCGCTCGACATCACCGATGTGGCCCGGCTCGAGGTGCTGCCCGGCTACGGTTCGACGCTGTACGGCTCCGGCGCCTTCGGCGGCACGCTCAACGTCGTGACGCGCGAGCCGGCCGAGCGCGATGGCGGCACGTTCGCCCTGACCGGCGGCGGCGACGGCACCTGGGGCGCGCGCGGCAGCCTCGACTTCGCGGCGCGCGGCGACCAGGGCGCGCGCACGCGCGTGTCGCTGGCCCGCTTCGCGACCGACGGCCACGACGAGAAGGCGGCCGACGGCTCGCGCGCCTGGGCGGGCGCCGATGCCCGCGCGACGACGGCCACCTGCCGGACCACGGGCAACTGGGGGGACTGGGACGTCGACGCGTTCGCGGGCCTGGCCGACCGCGCGTTCGGCGCGCGCGACTTCTACGCGCCCTTCCCGTCGTTCGAGGCGACGCGCACGTTCCTGGGCTGGGCGCGGGCCCGCGGCAGCCTCGGCCACGGCCTCGTGATCGAGCCGCGCGTGTCGGTGCGCACGCACCGCGACCGCTTCTGGCTGCGCCGCGAGGCGCCGTCGTCCTACGCCAACGACCACCTGACCCGTCGCGTCGGCGCCGAACTGCGGGGCCTGGTCGACCTGGGCCCGCGCCACACGCTGGCGATCGGGCTCGAGGGCGCCTACGAGGACATCGACAGCGACGGCGTGCGCGGGGGCGCTGCCGTGACGGCGCTGGGAGCGCACGCGCGGCGGCTGGCGGCCGCCAGCGCCGAGCTGGACGGCCACAGCCGGCGCCTGTTCTGGCAGGCGGGGTTGCGCGCGGAGAGCCGTGACGGCTACGCAACCCGCGGTTCGGGCAGCGCCGCCTTCTCCTACTTGCTGCCGGGCGGCCTGACCGCGCGCGCGGGCGTCGGCAACGCGTTCCGCGTCCCGACCTTCACCGACCTCTACTACTCCGACCCGGCCAACCAGGGCAACCCGGGCCTGGCTCCAGAGCACGGCTGGACCTGGGATGGCGGGCTGGCGTTCGACCACGGGCCGTGGTTCGCCTCGGCCACCTGGTTCGAG
>CAIOLW010000179.1 GCA_903859215.1 uncultured bacterium
CATGCCCGACGGGTCGATGGCGGGCGGTCCCATGTACGCCCTGGAGCGGGGCCTGGGCCTGCGCTGGCTGGGGCTGGTCTTCGCGGCGCTGACGGCCGTGGCCGCCTTCGGCATCGGCTGCATGGTGCAGGCGAACTCGATCTCGACGATGGCCCAGCAGACGTTCCACCTGTCGCCGTGGATCTCGGGCGGCGTCATGACGATCCTGACCGCCGTCGTCATCCTGGGCGGCATCAAGTCCATCGCCGGGGTCTGCGAGCGCCTGGTGCCGTTCATGGCCGTCTTCTACGTGCTGGGCTGCCTGATCCTGCTGTTCATGCGCGCCCACACGCTGCCCGCGACGCTGTCGAGCATCTTCCACACCGCGTTCACCGGGCAGGCAGCCGTCGGCGGCTTCCTGGGCGCCGGCATGAAGGAGGCCGTGCGCTACGGCATCGCGCGCGGCCTGTTCTCCAACGAATCGGGACTCGGCAGCGCGCCGATCGTCGCGGCCGCCGCCCAGACGCGCAACCCGGTGCGACAGGCGCTGGTCTCCTCCACGGGCACGTTCTGGGACACCGTCGTCGTCTGCGCGATGACGGGCCTGGTCGTGGTCAACATGGGCGACTGGCAGCGAGGGCTGAAGGGCGCGGCGCTGACACAGGCGGCCTTCGCCGAGATCCATGGCATCGGGCCCGTCGTGCTGACGGTGGGCCTGCTCACGTTCGTCTTCTCGACCATCCTCGGCTGGTCGTACTACGGCGAGAAGGCGGCCGAATACCTCCTCGGCCCCAAAGTGATCCGCCCCTACCGGTTCGCCTGGGTGGCCGCGGTGATGGTGGGCTCGGTGACGTCGCTGCAGGCGGTGTGGGACTTCGCCGACATCGCCAACGGGCTGATGGCGATCCCGAACCTGGTCTCGCTGCTGGCGCTGTCGGGCGTGATCGTGGCGGAGACGCGGAAGTACCTGTGGGAGGCGGAAGAGATCTGAACGGGCCCGCAGCGTGGCGACAGAGAAGCCCGGCCGCGTCAACGATGGACGCGGCCGGGCTCTTTCGTTGCAGTCGGGACGACCGGACTATTTCGCGAGCGTCATCCGCTTCGTCTCGCTCACGCTACCGGCCCGCAGGCGGTACACGTAGACGCCGGTGGCCACCGGGCGGCCCGCCTCGTCGCGGCCCTGCCACTGGTGCTCATGGCGGCCCTGGGTCTCCTGGCCGCTGTAGACATTGTCCACCAGCCGGCCCGCCATGTCGTAGACGTTCAGCTCGACCGGGCCCGCGACGCCCAGCTCGTAACGGATGATCGTCGACGGGTTGAACGGGTTGGGCACGTTCTGCAGCAGCTCGATGACCGCGTTGGCACCAGGCAGCGGCGCCGCGCTCAGCAGATCCGGCTGGAACACCTTGTTGACGAAGTCCGGCCGGTCGATGTACGGGTTGCGGTTGCCCTGGATCGCGTAGATCGCCTCGTTGCGGTCGATCTCCTTCTGGCTCACCGGGTCCTGGGCGTTCCACTTGAGCATGAGCTCCTTGGTCCATCCGAGGAGTTCGGACCTGAGGGTCGCAGCGGTATTGGCCCATCCGGAGTCCTCTGTGTAGTAGCGCGTGGTGACGTAGAAGTACGTCCGCGCAAAGTCGCCCTTGTAGGCGTCGATGGGCTCGAAAACCGTGCCGACGTGCGTCCCGAAGGTGTTGGGCCCGAGCTTGCAGCCGTTGAGCGACGTCCACGTGGGTGCCGACACCTCGCCGTACGGGTAGTTGCTGCGCCGGTTGTTCACGTCGTTGTCGGTCGGGTAGAGCTGGAACAGGTCCGTGTACATCGGAGCCAGGGAGTTGAACCAGCTGGCCGGCCACGAGTGCTCGCGATTGTAGCCGGTGCCCTCGCTGCCGGCGGAACCGCCCTGATCGGTGCCGAACGTGTACTCGTAGGGCGGCGTGCCGCCGGGGATGTCCGAGTACATGTCCCACACCTTGCCGTTGGGCTTGTCGTCGGTCGTGTAGAACGCCGTCCACAGGCCCGCGTAGCTGATGGAATGGTGCCCCTTGATGATGTTGTGCAGCGCGCCGCGCAGGTTTTCGCCCAGCAGGCCCTCGGCCGAGGTGTAGTAGCCCGCGGGGATGCTGCCGCCGTAGAAGGTAAACGTCGCCTGCGCACCGCTCACCGTATTGCCGTAGGCGTCCGCGACGCCGGTCACCGTCACGGTGTGGCTGCCGTCGGCCATCGTCGTGACGGTCAGGGCCACCGTCTCGGGCTGGCCGGAGATGAGGGAGGCGCCGCTGACGGCGCTGCCGGTCACCGTGTAATTGCCGGCCACGTTGGCCGATGCCGGCGTCACGGGCTCGGAGAAGGTCACCTGCACGGCGCCGGCGCCCGCCGGCAGCACCGACATGATCGTCGGCACGTAGGTGTCGCTCACGAACACGATGTCGGCGGCGCTGCGCGGCACGATGCCGTCATCGAGCGTGCTGCCGCTGACCGGGCCGGTGATCGTGTAGTGCGTGCCCATGACCAGGTTGGGATTGAGGCCCAGGTCGTCGACGGCGATGGCGCCGCCGCCGCTGTTGACTTCCCAGCGCGGCGTGCCCGGCTGGCTGAGCGTGCAGGCGGCGTCCACAACCTGGACCAGGACGCCCTCGTAGTCCTCGGCCAGGGCGGCGCTGGTGGTCATGACCGCGGCGGCCGGCAGGCTGCCGGCGGCGGTGCTGTTGACGGTCGCGGAGGTCAGCGTCGTGTTGCCGTTGACTTCAAGCACGACGCCGTTGACCTCGACCAGCGCGCCGACAGCCGGCGCGGCCAGGACATCGGACACCCACAGGCCGCTGCGCGCGCCCGTGCCGTCCTGGATCACGAAGGTGGTGCCGAACGAACCGGTGACGACGCCCGTCGTGACGGCGGTCTGGCCCACGAGCGGCGAGGTGGCGCCCGTGCCCTGGATGGCCGCAATCGACACGGTGTTGGGCACGCCGAAGTTCTGCGACCCGGACACCGTCTGCGCCGCGTTGGCGTTGATCGCCGTGATCTTGTAGAAGACCGTCGTGCCGGCGGTCTGCGCCGGGATCGCCGCCGAAGTCAGGTACGTGCTGCCGCTGGTGTTGGTCATCGGGACGGCGTTGGTCAGCGAGCCGGAGACGGTGCCCCAGTTCAGCGTGACGGAGCTGATCGCCGCGGTGGCGTCGGTCACGGTCGCCTGCACGTCGACCGGGTCACCCAGCGCCGGCGCGGCGGGGATCGTCGTGATGGCCGTGATCGCCGGGCCGACGACGGGGTTGTGCACGCCGGGCGTGGCCTGCGTCGGGAAGTCGACCGGCGTGCCCGTCCACTGGGAGGACACGAACGTCGCGCTGCCCGTGGTGACGTCCGCGTGGCGCACGTAGGTCTGGTCCTTGAATTCCGCCAGCGTGACGACCAGGCCGTCGACCACGGTCCCGGAGCCGTTCTTCAGCTTCGCGCCGTCACCGACCTGGCCGTTCCAGTTCGTGTTGCTGGTCGACCACGCGGCCCCGACGAAGTCGCGTGTGAAGGCGATCACCGGCGCATCGTCACCGGCGACCAGGGCCTGTCCCGGCGCGATGGTGCCCGACAGGTTCCAGGTGAAGACGTCCACGCTGTTGCCCACGGCGACCAGCTGCCAGCCGGTCAGGCTGACCGGCGCCGCGCCTGTGTTGTAGATCTCGATGTAGCGGTCGGTCAGGTAGTTCAGGCGCGGGTCGCAGAGCTCGGAGATGATGATGTCCGCGCGCGCGATGGGCGCCAGGACGGACAGCATCAGCAGGAGCATGGACAGGCGGGCGACGAATTTCTTCATGCAGGAGGACCTCGCGCGGGAATCGGGAGGTGATGACTCCGGCACCAAGGGCGGAGTCAGGGCAACGGCACCATAACCGTCAATGATGGTACCACATATAGATGCGCGCGGCAGCAGGAAAAATCAAATGATTATCAACTGTTGGCAGCGGGCCAATAAGTCACAATCTTGTGATTTTGGGTTGATTGTGGTGATTCAACGGATCTGGTACCATGATCAGGCACGACTTGGCGACGGGCGGAGATTTTGCATTTGCGCATGTGGTCGCCGACACGCAGGCCGCAACACCCAGAGGATGTCCTCCATGCACTGGTCCCGTGCCCGTCACCTGGCCCTGGCCGCGGCCGTTGTCGCCTGGTGCGGCGTGCACGCGGGAGCCGCCTGCGCCCAGATGGCGAACTCCATCGGCATCTACGCCACGACAAGCGCGGACCAGGCGGAGATCGTCCCGGCCCCAGTGGCCGAGCCGTTCAACATCTATTTCGTCCTGGCCGATCCGCGCACATCGTCGGGAACGCCCGTGACGGCGGTCGACGGCTTCGAGTTCCGCGTCCGCATGACGGGCGTCCGCGAGAACATGTTTCGGCTGGTCGAGGTCCTTCCCCCGGGCGCGATCAATGTCGGCAATTCTCCGAATCCGTTCGACGCGACCTACAGGTGCGACTGGTCCTACACGACCCCGATGATCCCCAGCAATGGCCTGGCGACGCTGATGACCTGGACGCTCTTCCTGATCGGCGCGCCCTCGACGTACTACATGTACCTGGAGCCCACGTCGCCGGCGACCATCGCGAACCAACTCTGCTACGGCTACCGCGCCGGCACCAGCCACTATGTCCGCGCGGCGACGGGGACGCAGGCCCTCTACTCGCAGCCTGTGTTCGCGATCGGGGCGTACCTCGACCCGCCGGTGCCCGGAGAGTCGGTGACGTTCGGCGGGATCAAGGCGTTGTTCAGGTAGGCTCTGCCTGGTGATCATGCGATGGGCGATGGCGCCCCTAATCGAATCCTGTCAGGATCGTCCTCAGATCTGCGACATATTGGCGGTATTGAGCGACCCCGGTGTCGGTCACCCGCACGAGCGTCCGCGGCTTCCGCCCCTCGAACGTCTTCTCGACGCGCACCAGCCCCGCCGATTCCAACTTCGTGAGATTGACCGAGAGAACACCATCAGTGACGCGCAAGGCCGCCCGCAGGTCCGTGAAGGCGTGGGCAGTAGGCATGACAACGAGCCGGGACAGCAGCATGAGCCTGACCCGGCCGTGGATGAGTGGCGACAGTGGCTCCCTGTCCGGCTTGACCGGACGAGGTGCTTTGCTGCGCGCCATGACGTCCGGCCTCCTTGCCGGGGTGTCATCGCCGCGAGGGCTCGCCGCATCCGTGCGGCGTCGCTGCCGATCGCGCGGGCGCTGTCCAGGGACCGGCCGGTGTGGTCCCGGTTGTCGGTCCGGGCCGGTCCCTGAAATCCAGGATTGGCCGCCCTGCCAGTTCCTGTCGCGGGTCGTTCGGTTCGCCCGCATGCGCGGGCTGCGGCCGTCTCTGCCTTCCGCGGCGCATCCATGCGCCACGGTCGGCCGGCGAGGGGCGGCTGGGCACCCAGGACCAGTGAACCCACCCCTCGCGCCGTCGGAGATCCGTCTCCACCCCCTTGCGGGGGCCCATGGCTCCGTCATCGGGCCTGGCTGGCCGAACCGTTGGACCTGACCGGAAAGTCGCCGCGAGCTCCGTCCGCGCGCCCTGCCGATCGTTTGCGCCGTGGCCGCCCCTGCCCGGGATCCTTCCCGGAACGGGTTCGTACGACCGGGCGCATGTACTTTAATAATTGAAGTACTTTTCTTTGTAAAGCTAAAAATGACAACCGGGCGCACCTTTTTTCCGGGGGGCGCAACACGCTCCGAGCATTGGAAATGCTTCGCGGCGAAGGCTACTTTGCCGAAGCGGTTTCATGAAGGCGGGCGCGCCGCAGCGCCCGGGGGATCCTGCCGGAAGGAAGCGCCTTGAAGACCGACAAGCTCATCGCCATCGAAGACAAGTTCGGCGCCCACAACTACCACCCGCTCGACATCGTCATCCGCAAGGCCGAGGGCGTCTGGGTCGAGGACGTCGAAGGCAACCGCTACATGGACTTCCTGGCGGCCTACAGCGCCGTCAACCAGGGCCACTGCCACCCGCGCCTGGTGAAGGCGATGAAGAAGCAGGCGTCGCGCGTGACGCTGACCAGCCGCGCGTTCCGCAACGACCAGCTGCCGTTCTTCTGCGAGGAAGTGTGCGCGCTGACCGGCTTCGCCAAGGTGCTGCCGATGAACTCGGGCGCCGAGGCCGTCGAGACCGCGCTGAAGGCCGCGCGCAAGTGGGGCGAGAAGGTCAAGGGCATCGCCAAGGACCAGTGCGAGATCATCGTCTGCGCCGACAACTTCCACGGCCGCACGACGACCATCGTCTCGTTCTCGACCGACGAGCAGTACCGCGACGGATTCGGCCCGTTCACGCCTGGTTTCAAGATCATCCCCTACGGTGACGCGAAGGCGCTGGCTGCGGCGATCACGCCGAACACGGCCGCGTTCCTGGTCGAGCCCATCCAGGGCGAGGCCGGCATCAAGCTGCCGCCCGCGGGCTTCCTGAAGAAGGCCGAGAAGATCTGCCGGGACAACAACGTGCTCTTGATCTGCGACGAGATCCAGTCGGGCCTCGGCCGCACGGGCAAGCTGTTCGCGTTCCAGCACGAGGGCGTCAATCCCGACGGCGTCATCGTCGGCAAGGCGCTCAGCGGCGGCTTCTACCCCGTGTCGGCGTTCCTCAGCAGCGAGGAAGTGATGGGCGTCTTCAACCCGGGCGACCACGGCTCGACGTTCGGCGGCAACCCGCTGGGCATGGCGGTCTCGCGCGAGGCGATGAAGGTGCTGGTCGAGGAGAAGCTGGTCGAGAACAGCGCCAAGCTGGGCCCGTGGTTCATGGAGAAGCTGCAGGAGATGAAGTACCCGTGCATCAAGCAGGTGCGCGGGCGCGGGCTGTGGATCGGCGTCGTGCTGGACCGTCCGGCGCGCCCCTTCTGCGAGGCGCTGATGAAGGAGGGCATGCTGTGCAAGGAGACGCACGAGAACGTCATCCGGCTGGCGCCGCCCCTGAACATCACGAAGGCCGAGTTGAACATGGCTGTTCGGCGCATCGACAAGGTGTTCAAGAAGCTCAGCAAGTAGAAGCTGAACTAGTCGCCTGAAGGCGGCCGGAGCCCGGTGACATCACGGGCCGCGTCTGGTAGAGTGAGGCCACGGCGGCCGCCGGTTCATCGGCGGCCGCGGCCTTTTCCCGGCTGTCCCAAGGAGTGCCCGATGGCTCTGTCCTCCACGCCCGCCCGCGGGCGTCCCTATTTCGTTCCCGTCGCCCTGCTGATGATGCTCGCCGCGGGCGCCGCGCTCGCGCAGGTTCCCGCAGCGCCCGTCACCGGCGTGCCCGGCGACGACGGCTTCGCCTGGCGCACCCTGTCGAGCCTGTGCGACCTGGTCGGCAGCCGCCCGGCCGGCAGCCCCCAGATGAGGAAGGCCGCCGAGTGGGCCGTCGCCACGTTCAAGGAGGCGGGCTTCGACAGCGTGTGGACCGAGCCGGTCACCGTGCCCGTGTGGACACGCGGCCGCGAGTGGGCGCGCTGCACGGCGCCGGTCGCCTTCGACCTGACCATGCTCGGCCTGGGCCTCAGCGACGGCACCGGGCCCGACGGCATCGAGGCCGAGGTCATGGTCGTCACCAGCTTCGACGAACTGGAGAAGCGCGGCGACGAGGCCAAGGGGCGCATCGTCCTTTACAACATGCCGTGGGAGGGCTACGGCAAGACCGTGCAGTACCGCAGCAAGGGCGCCAGCGAGGCCGCGAAGCACGGCGCGGTGGCCGTCCTGATCCGCTCGGTCACGCCCAACAGCCTGGCCACGCCGCACACGGGCATGATGCGCTACGCCGACGGCGTGCCGCACATCCCGGCCGCCGCGCTGACGGTCGAGGACGCCGGCCGGCTGGCGCGCCTGGCCGAGCGCGGGCTGAAGCCGGTCGTGAAGCTGTACATGGAGGCGCGCAACCTGGGCGACGGGCCGTGTCAGAACGTGGTCGCGGACATCCGCGGCGCGAAGTGGCCGGAACAGATCGTCCTTCTGGGCGCCCACCTCGACTCGTGGGACGTGGGCACCTGCGCGCACGACGACGGCGGCGGCTGCGCGATGATGATGGCGGCGGCGCACCAGTTGATGGCTGACGGGCAGCGCCCGGCCCGCACGGTGCGCGTCGTATTGTACACGGCCGAGGAGCTCGGCGTCTACGGCGGCCGGGCCTATCGCGACGCCCACAAGGACGAGGGCGACCGGCACGTGGCGGCCATCGAGAGCGACTCGGGCGTGTTCGCGCCGCGCGGCTTCTCGGTCGACGGCGACTCGCTGGCCGTGCTGCGCGTGCGGGCGATGGCCGCGCCGCTGGCGTGGGTCGGGGCCGACTCGGTGACGGCCGGCGGCTCGGGCGCCGACGTGCACCCGCTGACCGACCTGGGCGTCCCCTGCCTGGGCGTGCGCGTCGCGGGCGAAACCTATTTCCACTACCACCACTCGCCGGCCGACAACCTGGACAAGGTCGACCCCGTACTGCTGGCCAAGGACGCCGCGGCCGTGGCCGGCCTGGCCCGGGCGCTGGCCAACAACCCCGAG
This sequence comes from uncultured bacterium, assembly GCA_903859215.1. Taxonomy (GTDB): domain Bacteria; phylum Krumholzibacteriota; class Krumholzibacteriia; order LZORAL124-64-63; family LZORAL124-64-63; genus CAINDZ01. The sequence goes on from CAIOLW010000179.1 coordinate 8,470, forward strand.
ACGCTGCCCCGCAAGGTTCCCACGCAACCGGCGGCCCGCTGATTCCGTAGTCAACCGGTTGCGGCCCGGCTGCCCGGGCCGCGACCCCCATCCCCGCCAACTGCCTGGAGGTTCCCGAATGTCCCGTTGCCCGAACCCGCCCCTGCGGCGGGCCGCGTCCGCGCTGGGCCTGGCGCTGCTGCTGCTGACGCCCGCCCTGGCCGGAGCCGCCCTGCCGACCGGCGCCGCCGACCCGGTGGCCGCCGCGCCTGACTTCAGCGACACACGACTGCTGCGCTTCCCCGACATCAACGGCGACCAGGTCGTCTTCACGTATGCGGGCGACCTGTGGACCGTGTCGGCCCAGGGCGGCGAGGCGCGGCGCCTGACCGCGGCGCCCGGCTACGCGTCACAGGCGAAGTTCTCGCCGGACGGGAAGTCCATCGCGTTCTCCGGCAATTACGACGGCAACAACGACCTGTACGTGGTGGACGCCGCGGGCGGCGAGCCGCGCCGGCTGACGTGGCATCCCTCGTTCGACCGCGTGATCGACTGGCAGCCGGACGGGCAGTCCATCCGCTTCCAGTCGGGCCGCGAGAGCAACACCGGCCGCGACCTGCAGCTGTTCACCGTGCCTGCCGCGGGCGGGCTGCCGGTGAAGATGATCCTGCCGACCGCGGGCCTGTCGAGCTACTCGCCCGACGGCAAGGTGATCGCCTTCAACCGCGTCACGACCGAGACCCGCACCTGGAAGCGCTACAAGGGCGGCTGGGCGCAGGACATCTGGACCTACGATTTCGCCGCCAACCGCTCGCAGCAGATCACCGACTGGGCGGGCACCGACAACTTCCCGATGTGGCAGGGCGACACGATCTGGTACACGAGCGACCGCACCGGTCGCCTGCAGGTGTGGGCCTACGACACGAAGTCGAAGCAGCACCGCCAGGTCACGTTCCACGACGAATACGACGTCAAGAACCCGAGCCTCGGGCCGGGCGCCATCGTCTACGAGAACGGCGGCTGGCTGTACGTGCTCGACCTCAAGACGGAAAAATCGCGCAAGCTCACCGTCTCGCTGCACAGTGACAACGTGCTGACGCGGCCGGAGATCAAGGTCGTCGCGGACCAGATCACGGGTTCGGACGCGGCGCCCGACGCCAAGCGCGTGGCGTTCGCCGCCCGCGGCGACATCTTCACGGTGCCGGCCGAGAAGGGCGACGTCCGCAACCTGACCGCCACGCCCGGCGTGCGCGAGATGGCCCCGGCGTGGTCGCCCGACGGCAAGCAGGTGGCCTGGCTGAGCGACAAGAGCGGCGAATACGAGATCTGGCTGGCTGCAGCCGACGGCACGGGCGAGCCGAAGCAGCTGACCAGCGGCAGCGCCACCTACAAGCAGCGCCTGGACTGGTCGCCCGACGGCAAGTACCTGGCGGTCAACGACGCGGACATGAACCTGTGGCTGGTGGACGCCGCCACGGGCACGTCGAAGAAGGTCGACCAGTCGACCACGAATGAAATCAGCGACTGGAGCTGGGCGCCGGCGGGCGGCGGCTGGCTGGCGTATGCCAAGGGCGAGGCCAACGGCTATCGCTCCATCTTCCTGTACGAGTTGGCGAGCGGCAAGGTCAGCCGCGTGACGTCCGACTTCACCGACGATGCGTCGCCCCGTTTCGATGACAAGGGTGACTACCTGTTCTTCGTCTCGAGCCGTCACTTCGCGCCGACCCTCGGCGGGTTCGACCTGAACCCGCTGTGGACCAACATGGACGGCATCTACCTGGTGACCCTGCGCGCCGATGTGGCGCACCCGTTCCCGCCCGAGAGCGACGAGGTGGGCGCCGGCGGCGATGACAAGAAGGACGACGCGGCGGACAAGAAGGACGACGACAAGAAGGGCGACAAGAAGGGCAAGGCCGACAAGAAGGTCGCGCCCAAGCCGCTGGTGATCGAGACGGCCGGGCTGGTCGACCGCCTGGTCGCCGTGGACGTGCCGGCCGGCAACTACGGCGCCCTGGCCTTCGCCGAAGGCAAGCTGTTCTACCAGAGCCGCCCGTTCACCGCCGGGGGCGGTCGCGACGGCCCGGCCAGCAGCTCGATCATGGTCTTCGACATGAAGGAGCGCGAGGCCAAGACGGTGCTGGAGAAGGCCGACGGCTTCTCGCTGACGACCGACGGCAAGCAGATCCTGTACGCCGAGGGCGGCAAGTACGGCCTGGTCACGGCGGCCGCCGACCAGAAGCCCTCCGAGAAGCCGCTGCGCACCGGCGAGATGCAGGCCCGCGTGGAACCGCGCGCCGAGTGGCGCCAGATGTTCCGCGACGCCTGGCGACAGGAGCGCGACTTCTTCTACGATCCCGGCATGCACGGCGTGGACTGGGAGCATATGTACGCGCGCTACGGCCAGCTGGTGCCGTACGTATCGCACGGGTCGGACTTCGCCTGGGTGCTGGGCGAACTGATCAGCGAGCTGAACTGCTCCCACACCTACGTCTCGCCGGGCGACGTGCCGCACGCCCCCACGGTGGGCACCGGCCTGTTGGGCTCCACGTTCGCTCTCGACCAGGCCAGCGGGCGGTACCGCTTCGGCCGCATCCTGAACGAGCGGGACTGGAACAGCGACACGCCGACGCCCCTGCACGCGCCGGGCATCGACGTGAAGTCGGGCGAGTTCCTGCTGGCTGTCGACGGCGTCGACCTGAAGGCGCCGACGAATCCGTACAGCCTGTTCGAGAACAAGGTCGGCCGGCAGGTCGTGCTGAAGGTCGGCAAGTCCGCCGACGGCAAGGACAGCCGCGAGGTCAAGGTCGAGCCCATCGCCGACGACGGCGCCCTGCGCTACGAGGCCTGGGTGCAGGCCAACCGCCGCCGGGTGGACGAGCTTTCGCAGGGCCGCATCGGCTACCTGCACCTGCCCAACACGGCCGTCGAGGGGCAGATCGGCTTCGCCAAGGGCTACTACCCGAACCTGCGGAAGGAGGGGCTGATCATCGACGAGCGCTTCAACGGCGGCGGGTTCATCCCCGACTTCGTGATGAACATCCTGCGCGAGAAGCTGGTCAACCTGTGGAAACCGCGCTTCGGGCAGGAATGGCGCACGCCCGGCACGGCCTTCGCCGGCCACCTGGCGATGGTCAGCAACGGCTACGCCGGCAGCGGCGGCGACGCCCTGCCCTACTACTTCAAGTACTACGAGCTGGGCCCGGTGATCGGCATGCGCACGTGGGGCGGCCTCGTGGGCATCAGCCGCGGCCTGGGCCTGATGGACGGCGGCTCGGTGACCTTCCCCGAGTTCGGCCTGTTCAACATGGACGGCCAGTGGGACGTCGAGGGCCACGGCGTCGAGCCGACGATCCCCCTGGACAACCTGCCGGAAGAGGAGATCGCCGGGCGGGACCCGCAGCTCGAGAAGGCGGTCGAGGTCCTGCTGCAGAAGATCAAGGACGAGCCGGTGAAGGTGCCGACGGCGCCGGCGTTCCCGAGGGACAAGAAGTAGTCTGGATCACCAGCTTCGTGACGGACGAAGGCGCCGCTTCCGGAAGGGGGCGGCGCCTTTCGATTGCCGGAGGGGCGACTTGCGCCGGCGCAATTCAGGCCCCGTAGAGCTCGCCGACGCACTCCTTGTACGTGAGGTACAGGCGCGCATCCAGTTCCAGCTGGTCGTAGTCCGACGCCATGTGGCGGCAGAGCTGGTAGAAGGCGCGGTTATGCTCGGTCTCCTTCAGGTGCGCCAGCTCGTGGATCAGGATCATGTCGAGGAACGGCAGCGGCGCCTTGCGGAAGACCGTGGCGACGCGGATCTCGTTGCGGGTGCTGAGCCGGGTGCCGTGGATGCGCGAAGTTTTGCGGTGGATGCCCAGGGCGTTGTGCAGCGCGTGCAGCCTGGGGTCGTAGACGACCTTCGACAGGGCGGGCGCCTGGCGCATGTAGCGGTTCTTCAGCTCGACGGCGTAATCGTAGAGCGCCTTCTCGTTGCGGTACTGGTGGGTCTCGGGATAGCGCTCCAGGAGCCACGCGCCGAGCTTCTCGTCGGCCAGCAGTTGGCGGACCTGCTCGATGATCTCGGGGGCATAGCCGGTCAGGTAGGGCAACGGCTGCATCGGGCTACCGTCCGCCCGGGGCGCGGCGTTGCGCCCGTCGCATCTGCAGGCGGACATAGAGATCCTCCACCTGCTTGCGGGCCCACGGCGTGCGGCGCAGGAACTTCAGGCTCGAGGCGACGGACGGGTCGCTGGTGAAACACTTGATCTTCACGCGCGTGCCCAGTTCGGCCCAGCCGTAGTGCGCCACCAGGGCGATGAGCACATCCTCGAGCGTCTTGCCGTGCAGGGGATTGCCGGGCTGTTCCTGGGTCACTGCTGCCGCCGGCGTTCAAGAGCGCCGTCCGGGACGGACCGGGACAGGGCGTTGAGCACAAACAGCGTCCGGCGCGACGGGGGCATGGAAGAAGGATAGGCCATCTGGATCCTCCGGGAACCGGGGCACGTCTGTCGTGCGGCAGCTTAGAACACGACGCGCAGCGTCGCCAGCGCCGTGCGGCCGTCCTGTTCGATGGCATCGAGGGCGCCGATGGCCGGGTCACGGTAATCGACATCGAACAGGTTGTGGATGCTCACCGAGAGCGCGGCGACATCGCGCCAGCGGCGCGCATAGACGGTCGCGTTGGCGAGCCAGAGGTCGGGCAGTACCTGGCCGCCGGTCGTAGTGCGCGCGCTGACGTACTGCAGTTCGAGGCCGGCCAGCAGCCAGCGCCCCACCAGCGGCGTCGACAGGTTGAGCTTGCCCAGGTATTTCGGCGAGTTGACCAGGGCCGTGTCGGTGGCCTCGTCCTCGGCGTGCGTGTAGGTGAAGCTCGCGCGCGCGAAGACCTCGGCGGACGGCTGGCCCTCGGCCTGCAGCTCGAAGCCGGTCGCCCGGACGCGGTCGAGGTTGGCCGGGTAGTAGAGGCCGCCCGCGGATTCGGGGTCCTGCAGTTCGCCGATGAGGTTGGTCACCTCGTTGGCGAACCCCGAGACCGAGGCGCGCCAATCGGGGCCGAGGCGCCGCTCGGCGACGACCTCGTACGTGGTGATCTTCTCCGGCTTCAGGTCCGGGTTGATCCGGGAGCTGAGGCCGCCGTCCTCGTAGTAGAACTCGTAGGCGTTGGGGGCGCGGAACGCCCGGCCGTACAAGAGCTTGAGCGTCGTCACGTCATCGGCGCCGAGGACGCAGGCCAGGCGCGGGTTCGCGACATCCCCGAACGAGTCGTAGTGGTCCAGGCGCACGCCGGCGGTGAGCCCCAGGTGCGCGGCGGGACGGTATTCGTCCTGAACGTAGAAACCGGTGACGTGCGTCTGCGGATTGATGTCCAGCCAGTTGAACGGCGGCGTCGAGAGGTCGTAGTTCCGCATCGACTGGCGGAAATCGTCGCGGTACTCGGCGCCCAGGACGGCCGTGTGCTTCGGGCTCGGACGCCAGTTGAACTGCAACTCGCCGCCGACCGACTCGGCCAGGCTCTCGTCACGGTTGACGAGCAGGTCGCGCGGCTGCCCTTCGGCCGCGATGTCGTAGGGGTAGTTGCCCCAGTAGCTGTAGCGGTCGTAGTAGAGGCGGGCATTGATGTCCGTCGACGCGGACAGGGCACGCTCGTAGCGGCCCTCGAGGAAGGACCGCGCGTCGAACGTCCGGCGCGGGACGTCGGCGGGCATCCCCCACGCCGGCGGCCCGTTCTTGGTGCGGCCGGCGTAAAATCCCTCCAGGACCAGTCCCCCGCGGCGGAGGCTCGCCATCAGGCGCCGGCCCGTCTGGTCGTCGCCGTCGCGCAGCAGGCCGTCGCCGGCGCCGGTGTCGATGAATTCCTGCACATGAAGGGGGTTCTGGCCCTCGCTCCGGAAGGCGCTGGCCGACACGAGCAGCTCAGAGCCACCCTCCGCACGATGGCCCCAGGTCAGGCGGCCGCGACGCGTGCCGAGCGAGCCCAACTCGCCCCTCGCCTCGAAGCCGTCGAAATCGCCGGCCTGCTTCGTGATGACGTTGATCACCGCGAAGAAGGCGTTGTTGCCGTAGAGAGCCGAGCCGGGGCCGCGCACGACCTCGACATGGTCGACCAGGTCGAGGTCGAGGATGAAGTCCTCGACGACGGCGGCGGTGTCGTAGAGCGGGTCGTTCAGGCGGTGCCCGTTGACGAGCAGGAGCAGGCGGCCGCCGAAATCACCGGGGCGGTTGAAGCCGCGCACGCCCGCGAAACCGTAGGTGCGCGGGTTGATCGCGTAGAAGCCCGGGACGCTCTGCAGCAGGTCGGCCAGCGTGCGCCAGCCGTAGGCCCGAACTTCCTGCGCCGTGACGATGGTCACCGACGACGGGGCTTCGGAAGTATCCTGGGCACGTTTGGCCGCCGTGTAGACGGGGATCGACATCAACTGCTCGAGGTTCAGGTTGAGCAGGTCGTCGTCGGCGGCCGGTTCGGATGCCGGGCATCCGGTCGCCAGCATCACGAAGGCCATGACCATGGCGCAGCAGGCATGGTTCGTCACTTCCTGCCGTGTGCGAAACAGGAATCCCATCCGCATCATCATCCCCCTCGTCACGGTCGCGGCGCGCGGGCCCGGGGCGTCCGGCCGTCGCACGCGAACATTGGCGCCATTCTGGCGCACGCAGGGGCCGTGGACAATGTCTTTGTCGGGGATCAGCGCCCGTTGCAGGCCACCCCGAGGGCGCCGGCCATGACGGCGATGTCGGTCAGCCCGATCGCCCCGTCGAAATCGAAATCGGAGCGGTAGTTGTACGGCCCCTGGTAGTCGGCGGCGAGGTACGGGATGTCCGCCAGGTCCACCGACAGGCTGCCGTCGATGTCCGGGCTGTTGAACCACAGGTTCAGCGACGTCGCGCCGCAGTACATGTCCGGGGCCCAGTAGAACATGGCCGTGCCGGTGGGGTGTCCCGCCGCGTCGACCGGCGAGTGGCCGCCGCCGGCGATGGGTTGCCGCTCGAAGAACACAGGGGCGCCTTCGGAGTAGTCGACGGCCAGGAACGGGCCCGGGGCGCCGCAGACTTTCAGGGTCGAGCGGGGATCGCCGAGCATCAGGGCCTGGTCCGCGAACGTGATCGGCGTCCAGGTGCCGGCGTCGGTGAGGTACTCGACGCGATAGAGCAAGAGGGCGATGCCGCCGGCGGTCGCGTCATCCAGCGAGGAACGGCCGTCGGGAAAGATGCACACGCTGTTGGGCGTGGTGATCATGTCGGCGGTGAAGGGCTGCATCTGCGGCCACAGGCGGTAGGGACACATCCCGGCGGCGGCGGGTCGGGCAGCCGGCGCGGCAAGAAGGAGCGCGGCGACGACAAACGGGGTCAACGACTGAAAACGGTGAAACTTCATGACCATCCCCCTCATCAGCGCCCGGCAGACCGGACCCACCACCCCCAACACCCCTGTGACGGCGGCCATTGTAGCACTTGTGGAGAAAAGAGATGAACGAACGTTCGCGGCCACGCGAGTTGCGCCGGCGCAAGTGGGCTCAGGGCGCCGGTTCATCCTCCCACAGCGCCTCTTCCCGCTCGTCGCCCGCCACCATGTGGTCGACGAAGTTGCGCAGCAGGTACATCTCGTCCTGCGTGAGCCCCTGGCCGATGACCGCCGCGCCGTAGACGAACGCGATCAGCGCGAGCGCGGCCGGCAGCAGCCAGAAGCCCCAGGGGTACTCCTTCACAGAAAGCTGTGCCCAGCCGAGCATCACCCCACCCAACCCGGCCAGTGAGAGCACGCCGTAGACGGCCATGAAGCCCGTCCAGACGTTGGGGCGCGGGCCGAAGCGGCCGTGCAGCACGATGCGCTCGCCACGCTCAAGCAGTTGCAGGTTCAGGTGCGGCGAAAGCAGCGACTGCCGCTCGGCCGGCACCTGCAGGTAGGCGTAGCCGCCGACGACCTGGCCGCTGACGCGGGTGCTGCCCTGCTCGAGGCGGGCCTTGAGGCGCGCCATGGTGCGCGTGCCGTCGACCTTCATGGGGATCTCGAACGTGGGACGCATGCGGGGACGGATGGCCATGGGCGCTCCCGGGGTGGCTGCAATCCAGAGGCGACTCATCCAGATTCTAGCCGATGGCGCCGGACATGGCCAGACCCCAGGCGCGGGTGGCGCGGGTCAGATTTCCGGGTCGACCACGATCACGGCCGACCCCTCGAACCGGCCTTCGCGCAGGTCGTCGAGCGCGCGGTTCGCCTGGGCCAGCGGGTACGGCCGCACGGTGGTGCGCACGGGAATGCGCGGCGCCAGCGCCAGGAACTCCTCCCCGTCGCGCCGGGTCAGGTTGGCCACCGAGCGCACCTGCTTCTCGTGCCAGAGGTCGGCGTACGGGAACGACGGGATGTCGCTCATGTGGATGCCGGCGCACGTCACGACGCCGCCGCGATCGACGGCGCGCAATGCCGCGGGCACCAGTTCGCCGGCCGGGGCGAAGATGATGGCGGCGTCGAGCGGCCGTGCGGGCGGCTTGTCGGCGTCGCGCGCGTCGACAGCACCGTGGCGGCGGGCGAAGGCGGCGCCGGCGACATCGCCCGGGCGGACGAAGGCGTGCACGCGGTGGCCGGCGTGCGTGGCCACCTGGCAGAGGATGTGCGCCGCGGCGCCGAAGCCGTAGAACCCGATGTCGTACTCCCGGCGCGCGGTCAGCGAGGCCAGCGTCAGCCGCCAGGCGCGGTAGCCGATCAGCCCGGCGCAGAGCAGCGGCGCCACCTGCAGGTCGTCGAACCCCTTGGGCAACGTGAAGGCGTAGCGCTGGTCGGCCAGGCAGTACTCGGCGAAGCCGCCGTCCCGCTGGTAGCCGGTGTAGCGCGCCTGTTCGCAGAGATTCTCGCGATCATCGCGGCAATGCCGGCAGCAGCCGCAGCTGCCGCCCAGCCAGGGGATGCCGACGCGCTCGCCGACCGCGCCCATCGTGACGCCCTCGCCCAGCGCGGCGATGCGCCCGACCACCTGGTGGCCCGGTACCAGAGGGAGCTTCGGGTGCGGCAGTTCACCGTCGACCACGTGAAGGTCGGTGCGGCACAGGCCGCAGGCGATCACCTTCACCAGCACCTGGCCGGGGCCCGGCGTCGGGATCGGCAGGTCGGCCTCACGCAGGGGCTGGTGCGGGGCGTCCAGGACCATCGCGCGCATGCGCGGCTCCTCAGCGTTTCTTGGGCGCGGCGCCCGGCGCCCGGGCCTTCGCCGCGCGCACCTGTTGCAGCAAACGGGCGATATTGGCGTTATCAGGAGCCAGCACGGCCGCCCGACCCAGGTCCCTCTCCGCGTCTTCCATTCGGCTGGCCTGCATGTTCAGCAGGCCGCGGTTGAACCAGGCGGTGGGATCGGTCGGGTCCAGTTCGACGGCGCGCGTGAACGCGGCCAGCGCGCCCGACTCATCGCCCTTGCGGGCCAGCACCGCGCCCAGGTGGCACCACGGCGCCGCGGCGTTCGGGTCCAGTTCGACGGCGCGGGCCAGGCGCAGGCCGGCGGCCGGCAGGTCCTGGCGCTCGAGAAGCAGGCGGCCGAGTTCGGCCTCGGTGCGCGCGTCGGCCGGCAGGCCGGCGGCGGCGAAGGCGTCGGAGGCGGCGCGCAGGTCCTCGCGCGCCTGGTCCGCCTTGCCCGTGGCGGCGAAGACCAGGCCGCGCACGCGAAGGCTCCACGGGTCGTGCGGCAGCCGGCGCTGGCGGATGCCCGCGGCTTCGACCGCCAGGCCCGCCCACAGGTCGCGGTCGGGACCGGGCTGCGCGGCGCTGAACTGTTCCCAGGCGTAGCGCGTGTAGGCCGACAGCGAACCCGTCACGTACAGGTGGTCCAGGCCCAGCCACACCGGCACCTGGCGCGCGGGCAGGCCGTCTGCGCCCGGCTCGAGCCGCGGCAATTCGAGGCGGCGACTGCAGGGATCATCGGCGAGCGGCCCGGCCGCCGCCGACTGCACGTACCATTGCGAGGCCAGCGACCACTCGGAGACGCGCTCGGCGAGTTCGCCCATGTCGCGGTAGCATTCCAGCGCACGCTCGGCCGACGGCCGCAGCATCAGGTAGTAGTTCAGGGCGCCGCGCAAGCGGTCCTGGCTCTCGTCGTTGACGGCATGGATCCAGCGACCGTAGGTGTTGAACAGGTCCTGGCGCTCCAGGGCCTCGCTGATCTCCATCACGCGCGAGGTCTGCCCCAGCCGCGCCTGGATGAGACCGTGCACGCGCAGGCCATCCGGCCACGAAGGCTCCAGTTGCAACGTGAGCCGCGCCCACTCGTCGGCACTGTCCCAGTCCGCGCGGTCGTAGTGGTGCCAGGCGCGGGCCAGCGCCGTGGCGAGGGCCGCCTGGAAACGGTAATCCTGGCCGCGCGCGGCCAGCGGCGAGGCGGGATCGTTCAGGCGGCGCACCGCGGCGGCGGCAGCCTCGAGGGCGGACTCGGCGTGCAGGCGGTCGCCGATCGCGCGCCGCGCGCGGGCCAGCGCCAGCCAGAGGTCGGGATCATCGGGGGCCGCCTGTGCGGCCGCGGCGAGCAGGCGCAGGCGCTCGACGGCGCTGCGGCTCTGCTCGGCATCGTGCGTCCTGCGCGCGGCCAGCAACCGGCGCGCCGCCTGTGCGGCCGGATCCAACAGCAGGAACGGGTCGATGGCGAGGGAATCATCCGTGGCGGCGAACAGCACATCCGCGCCTGCAGGACAAACACGGGCGGCGGTGCCGGCGCATCCGCCGCACACCGCCGCCGTTCCGATCAGCGCCACCAGGATCAGGCACGCGTTCGCGCCTGCCGCCCGCCGCGGCATCGCCCCGGGGCGACGCTGCTGCGGGCCCGGGTCCATCAGTGAACCAGCCTGTGGAACCAGTTGCCCCGCGGCGTTTCCTGCATCGTGACGATCGGCACGGTGCCGAGCAGCCGGTCGCCCAGCTTCACCATCGCATGGCCCACCTCGGCGCCCGCCGCGAGCGGGGCCTGGGCCTGCCGTGTGATGTCGTTGGCGATGACCAGGTCGCCGCGGCGGCCCTTCGGCACGCTGACGGTCAGCGCCTCGCCGTAGGTCACCGGCACCTGGCTGACCTGGCCGTCCTTGACCGCAAGCATGACCGGCAGCGCCGCGCCGGGGCCGTCGATGACCTTGACCGGCTCGTACATGCCGAAGCCGTGCGTCAGCAGGCGGTTGGTCTCGGAGGCGCGCGCGTTGTTCGTCGAGCAACCCATCACGCACGACAGCAGGCGCTGCCCGTTGCGCATGGCGGTGGCCGTGACGCAGAAGCCGGCCGGCTTCGTGTAGCCCGTCTTCAGGCCGTCGAGGCCCTCGAACTTGCCGATCAGCCGGTTCGGGTTGTGCAGCGTGAAGGTGCCGCCCCGGAACGGCGCGGTGGCCGTCGAGCCGAACTGCAGGGCCTCCGGATGCTTGATGACCTCGCGCCCGAGCAGGGTCATGTCGTAGGCCGTCGAGATGTCGGACTGCTGGCCGCGCGCCGGCGGCAGGCCGTGGACCGAATGGAACTCGGAGTCGGTCATGTTGAGCTCGCGGGCCCGCGCGTTCATCCGCTCGACGAAGGCGGTGGTGCTGCCGGCGACGTGCTCGGCCAGCGCCGTCGCGGCATCGTTGGCCGAGTGGATGCACAGCGCCATCAGCAGGTCGTGCACCGTGAACTTCTCGCCCGCCTTCAGGTAGACCTGCGAGCCGCCGACGTTGCTGGCGTTGGCCGACACCGTGACGGTGTCGGCAAGGCTCAGTTCGCCGCGACCCGCCGCCTCGAGGACCAGCAGCTCGGTCATCATCTTCAGCATCGAGGCGGGCGGGCGACGCTCGTGCTCGCGGTGCGCCTCGATGATCAGCCCGGTGTTCACGTCGACGACGATCGCCGACACGAAATCACCGGTCACGCTGGCGGGACCCGAATCGTTCTCGGTGAAGGTCAGGGGGTCGTGCCCGGGGGCGGACGTGGCGCGCGCGGCGGCAGGCCTGTGCGCGGACCGGGAGCGCGTGCCCTTGGCGGTGGACTTGCGGTGGGTGGTCGTGCTCTTGGCCGTCGCACTCTTGGCGGTCGTGCTCTTGGTGGCAGTGCTCTTGGCCGTCGCACTTTTGGCTGTCGCGCTCTTGGCGCGGGTGGCGCTTCCGGCGGCCTGGACCGTCGCGACCGGCAGGAGGGTCGCGATCAGGCAGATGACGGCCGTGCGGCCGAGGATTCGATGCAGCTCCGTCTTCGTCATGTTCCGGTCCTTGGCTGTTGTGCGGCTCCGGCGCAGACCGACAGCTCCTCTGTCGGCCTGGGGCACCGGTCATGGCGCCTGGCGGCTGCGTCAGGATACCGCCGGAATGCGGGGATATCAACCCGCGATGGCGCCGCAAGTGTACTTTCGTCGCCCGGGGGCGCCGCGCCGGGGTGGCGCCCGCCGCTCAGCGCCGACGCCAGACCCAGACGCTGCCCGAGTCGGTGGCGGGATCGAAGGGACGGGCGTTGAAATCGCCGTCGTGGAGCACGGGCTGCCACTGCGCGGGGACGTGGAGCGCGCGATAACTGACGCTCGACAACGGGTAGAGCGTCTCGCGCCCGCGGAAGACGACCTGGTCGGGGTCCGTCAGCGCCGTGACGAAGTCGAGCTGCCCGGGCGTGACGTTCTCGTACGCCCGGTGAAAGGCCAACCCCTGCCCCGGCACGCGGATGACCGGGAAGACATGGCCGCGCCGCTTGAGGATCGGGTCGAAGTTGACCGTCTGGAACACCCACGCCCCGCCCGGCCGCAGCAGGCGGTGCACCGCCGACAGGAATCCCGGCAGCGAAGCCAGCGGCAGGTGCGGCAGGACGTTGCCCAGACAGATGACGGCGCTGAACTCGCCGGCGGGCAAGAGCCCGATCTCCTGCATGCCCAGGATGCGGAACTCGGCCCCGGGATAGCGGTCCTCGGCCTGGTCGATCATGCCCGGGTCCAGGTCGATGCCCAGGCAAGGCCGCACGGGCGTGGCCAGGTGCCCGCAGCAGGCCCCCGTGCCGCAGCCGACGTCCAGCAACCGGCCATCCTCGGGCAGCATCCGGCCCAGGAAGGCCAGGACCTCCGGGCGCAGCGGGAACACCGCGTCATAGTGACCGGCGAAGTCGGTGTAGAAAGCCATGCTGGGCGCGGTCCCTTCCATCGGGGCGATCAGGTCGAGGCACCCGGCAGCGGCCGGTGCCTATTCGGGCGGCAGGTCGATGTCATGGCCGCCGGCGATCCACAGCGTCAGGCCGCCGGCAAGGTGGTGGACGGCGGGCCAGCCCATCACTCCCTGCAGGTAGCGTCCCAGGCGCCGCGTGCGCACGCCGTTGCGGCAGACCAGCACGAACGGTTGCTGCCGGTCGGCCACGCGGTCGAAGGCCTCGAGCCAGGCCGGCAGGTCGTAGCGCCGGTAGGCGTCGAAGAAGGTGAGCAGGTGGCTGCCGGGGATGATCCCCGTCCCCTCCCACTCCTCCTCGCGCCGGATGTCGATCAGGGGCGCGCCGGCCGCCGCCAGGGCCAGCACGCCGGGCGCGTCCAGGTCGCCGACCTGCGCCGCGACCGGCGTCGTCATCAGCATGTCGCGGACCCAGGATTCCACGCTCAGTCGACCAGGTAGTATTCGACGGTCGAGACCACCCGCACCTTCTTGATGTGCGTGTTGTTCTGGTCGCGGTCCTCGACGGTGAACTGGCCCTGCTGCGCCGACTTGATGCGGCCCAGCCGGCTCTGGCTGTCCTGCGCGAACTTGGCGGCCACCTCGCGCGCGTTGCGCGTGGCCTCCTCGATCATCCCCGGCTTCAGTTCGTTGAGCTTCGTGAAGATGTACTGCGTCTGCGCCTGGAACTGGTTGCCGCCCAGGACGATGCCGCGCTGGCCCAGTTCACCGAGGCGCTTCTGCGTCGTCCGCACGAGGTCGATGCGCGGCGAGTAGACGGTGACCGTTCGCGTAGCCGTGTAGCGCAACGGGATCGCCCCGCCGCCGCCCCACTGCTCGGCCAGTTTGTCGGTGACGGCCGCCGGCGCGACGGTGATCTCGTCGTCGTTGAAGCCCGCCTGCTTCAGGAAGCCGACGACCGTGTCCGCGTTCTTCTCGATGGTCGTGTACAGGCCGGCCGCGTCGTTGGAGGCGGCCGAGAACTGCACCGGCCACAGCGCGATGTCGGCGGGCACGTCGCGCTCGGCCAGGCCCTTGACCGTCACCGTGCGATCGAGCTGGCGCACCTGCAGGGCGCCGCGGCCCAGCAGCAGGCCGAGGGCGACCAGGCCCAGGAAGATGCCCGCCGCCAGCACGGCATTGCCGCGCCCGTTCCTGCCTTCGGTCACCTGGCTCATGGCTGTCTGCTCCTATTTCTCGATCCGGCGCACGGCGTCGATGAC
>CAIOLW010000180.1 GCA_903859215.1 uncultured bacterium
AGCATCGCGAATTGACCCACAGGGGCCCGGTGATGGCGCAGGCCCTCGACGCGGTGGCCGACGTGCTGCTGCCGGTGCTGGCGGGCGAGCCGCTGCGGGAAGCGATCGACGCGGCCCGCAGTCGCGGCGGCAACCGCCTGCTGGCCGGCGACTACGGACGATGGGAGCGCCTCGACGATCTGGAAGTGATTGGCCGCCTGCTCTCGCCCGCGTGCTATGTGGAGGACTCGGTGCCTGCGTCGCTGCACCTGGCCCGCAAGTACGCCGGCCGGCCCGAAGAGGGCCTGGTCGCCAACACCATGGTTGGCGGCGACAACTGCTACCGCGGCGTGGTGGTCGGCGCGCTGCTGGGCGCAGCCTCGGGTGTGGCGGGCTGGCCGGAACGGTGGCGCGCGGGGCTGCGGTACCGCATCGCTGACCTGTTCAATAGCGAAGCACCTTCGCCAGGAAGCCCGCCAGCACAGGATCCCGCGGACTGCTGAAAAGATCGGCTGTCGGGCCTTCCTCGACCACGCGGCCCTCGGCGATGAACACGCAGCGGTCGGAGACTTCCCGGGCAAAGACCATGTTGTGGGTGACGATGATCAGGTCACGCCCCTCATGCCTCAGTTCCGCGATGAAATCAAGCACCTCCGCCGTCATCTCCGGATCCAGCGCGGAAGTCGGTTCGTCGAAGACGAAGAAACGCGGCTTGATGGCGATGGCCCTGACGATGGCCACGCGCTGCTGCTGGCCGCCGGAGAGTTCAGCTGGTCGCCGGTCGGCGTGGGGCGACAGCTGGAATCGTTCGAACAGGGTCGCGACAATGTCGTGCGCCTCGGCGGTCGACAGGCCGTGCACTTTTACGAGCGGAAGCTCGACGTTCTGGCGCGCAGTGAGATGCGGGAACAGGTTGTAGGCCTGGAAGACGGTGCCGATGCTGCGGCGGTGGGCCAGCAGCGCCCGCTCGGAGAAGTCGACCCGCTGGCCGTCAATGCTCAGTTCTCCCGAGTCCGGCACGGCCAGACCGGCGACGATTCGCAACAGCGTGGTCTTGCCGCCTCCGGATGGCCCGATGACCGCGAGCGACTGGAACTCGGGGATCGACAACGTGACATCCCGCAGCGCGTGATGGTCTCCATATCGCTTGCCCATGGACCGGCACTCAAGTCGCAAAGCGGTATCTCCGTTCCAGGGCCTGGCTGAACAGCGACACCGGCAGCGTCAGGACGAGATAGCCGACGGCCAGCGGCAGATAGCTTTCCAGGGTGCTGTAGGTGAAGGCGTTCACTTCCTGGGCGTTCAAGGTGAACTCGCTGACGGCGATGATCGATAGCAGCGAGGAATCCTTGATGATCGAGGCGAACTGGCCGGTCAGCGGCGGGATGAGTTGGCGCACGACCTGGGGGAAGATGACGTAGCGGTAGGTTTGTCCCCTTGTCAGTCCGATGGCTCGCGCCGACTCCAGTTGGGAATCCCGCACACTCTCGATGCCGGAGCGGATCATCTCGGCCAGGTAGGCCCCGGCGAACAGGGACAGGGCGAGCACGCCCACGAGATAGCGGTTCCCCAGGCCGAAGGCATTGGCCACGACGTAGAACAGGATCAGGATCTGGACGAGCAGGGGCGTGCCGCGGACCGCTTCGACGTAGAACACCGCCGAATAGCGCAGGGGCAGAAAAGACGAACGCCTGGCCAGGGCGGCCAGCAATCCGATCACCAGGCTGGCCAGCAGGGCCGCTGCGGAAATCGCCACGGTCATCAGCCAACCCTGCAGCAATTTCTGGCGGTATTGCCAGACGGCTTCCCAATTCCATCCGTAGTGCAGCTGGTTGAATGCGAAGCTGAAGACGGCGGCGGCAAGCATGGCGACCAGGCACCAGGAGACGATCCGGGCGGCCCAGGGTTCCGGCCGTCCGGGTTGCTGCCTCAGAAAAGCGAACACGATCCACCCATGCTTTCCGGCTAGAGGAAGAAGGAATAGCCCAGGCTCTTGAACGCGTCCTTCATCTCCTTCAGGTAGCGGTCGCCCAGCCGCTCGAAGCCGCCGCTCTTCCGATACTCCCCGATGAACGCATTGACCTGGTTCCTGAGCTCGTCGTCACCCTTGCGGACGCCGACGGCCCATGATTCCACCTGGAACGGCTCGAGCACGGCCCTGGTCGTGGCCTGGTTCCGTTGCCAATTCTGGTAGACGGACATCTGGTCGTAGATGAAGGCGTCGGCCTTCCCCTGGACCACCTCCAGCACGGCTGCCGATTCCTTGTCCAGCACCAGGATCCGGGCGGCCTTCAAGCTGCGGCTGGCATACAGGTGACCGGTGGTTCCCTTCTTGACCGCAATCTTCACGCCGGCCCTGTCGAGATCGTCAATACCCTTCGCCGGGGAGCCCTTCTTCAGGAGAAGGCACAGGCCCGTCGATACGTAAGGATCGGAAAAGTCGATCGACTTCGCGCGCTCGGCGGTGGCCGTCAGCGAGGAGATGGCCAAATCCACCTTGCCGGTTTTGAGCGCGGGGATCAGCCCGTCGAAGGCCATGTTCTGGATGACGAGAGGACGTCCCAGGCTTTTGGCCAGGTCCGTGGCGAGATCGACGCTGACGCCGGCGGGTTTGCCGTTCCGGTCGGTCATCTCGAACGGAGGATAGGCCAGCTCCATGCCGACGATGAGCGGCTTGGCCGCATCGGCGGCCCGCCCGTTGCCGGCGCACACCAGCGCGGTGGTCACGGCCAGCAACAGGATCAGCGGCTGTGGTCTCATGTGGGGCGTTCCCTGGTTAGATGAGGTACAGGTCCTCTGGTCAGCCCGGCGGCCGGCTCAAGGAGGACTCCCTGTGCTTGGTCATGTCGCCAGTTTCTGAGTATAGACCCCGATCGGGCATCCTGTCAGCGACTTGAAATCGGCGGGGATTCCGCGTCGCGTGACACCGGCCACGCCCTCACAACGAACCGCTTCGGCGCCGGCTCCACATACCCGAATGGATAAGATGTGACCAGCGTCAACACCGGCGTGTCCACGTCCTCCAGCACTCCGACCTGACCTGTCCTCAGCGCAGCTTCACCACCGTCATCGCGCGCGCACTCGTGGCAGCGCCGGAGCCGCCGCCGGCGACGACGATGCGATAGACGCCGGCCGGCGCCTCCCGGCCGTTGTCACCCAGCCCGTCCCACACGTACTCGCCGCCGCCGCCGCTCGCCGTTGTCGAAGCCAGATGACGCACGATTCTCCCCGCCAGGTCCACGACCAGCACGGGCGCGGCAGGTCCCGGATCCGCCTTCGTGCCGGCTCCGTCGGAGCGGCGGAGAACCGTCTGCTCACCAAACGGATTCGGTGAAGCGCGCCAGCCTGTCAAGACGGGCGGCGTGACCTCGTCCACGCCCGCCGGGGTCCCTGCCGACCGGAGATAGAGGACGTTCCGGACGCCGGTATTGGCTCCGGTCGTGCAGACGAGGTGGCCTGTCCCGAACCGGTCCACCGCCAGCGACGGCGTGCCGTGGTCGTTCCCAACGACCAGCGACGGGGCCCAACCGGTCAGGGAACCGGCATGGAAGATGCGCCCGGTCTGGAGGCTGCCGCTGATCTCCGACAGCGCGACTTGCACTCCCCCGACCTGCGCCCCCCCGACAGGGCCCACCGCCAGGACGGGCCCGGTCAGCCCGCTCGAATGAACCACCGGCGTGGGCGCATTCCAGGCGCTTCCCGGCGGGCGCTGGAAGATGTGGGTACGCCGCGTGCAGACGTCGCAATCGGCGCCACTTGCCGCCACGTAGACGTTGCCGAGGGCGTCGATCTCGACGTCCGCGCCGGTATCTTCGAAGTTGGGCGAGATGAGCGCTTCCCACGACCAGGTCGCGCCGCCCGGTGCGGCGTTCTGCGCGTGGTGGATGCGATAGCTGGTGCCGACCCCGCGGTAGACGACATGGGCGATCCCGCCGGGTTCGACCGCGATGGCCGGGGAAGCCCCGGACCCGAATGCACCGAGCGGTCCCACGGCGAGCAACTGGTCCGTCGCGAAGCCGGGCGCGTTCGTGAGGTAGCGAAGGCGCCATTCGCCGGCCGACTGCACGACGAAGACCACGTGATAGGCGCCGCCGGCGTCCATCGCGACCGCGGGACCGAACTTCGCGACACCGTCCGCCGTCAGCGTGCGCACGTCGAAGCTGCTGCCGTTCCACTCGGCCAGCAGGAGTTCGCCGGCCGGGGCCCCGAACGGGGTCCGCGAATAGAGCACGCAGGGCCGGGTCGTGCCCGGCACGACGACCACGGCGAGCCCCGCATAGGTGGCGTCGTTCTGGCTCAATACGATCGGCGCGATCCAGCCGCCCGCATCCATCCGCGCGTAGACGAGCGATGATCCGGCGGACCAGATCGCGTGCGGCCTGTTCGTCGCATCGACGGCGACGCTGAAGCGCGTGGACCGCTCGCTGGCCGCCGTGCCCGCCAGCGTGTCGGTCTTCGCGGTCACCCATTGGGCAAACGAAAGGGCCGGCAGGAGGACGGCCACCAGGCCAGCAATGAGCGCGCTGAACAATCGGCGACGCATGGGAACCTCCACGCAGGGCAGCGATCGGTCTCGACCCGATCAGGCATGATAGCGACAAGCGGCGAGCCCGCAAATCGGGCCTACGCCGCGGCCTGCCGGGAGGGGACGCCGTTCTCGATGGTGCGCCGGCCGCGCCTCGGGTATGCTTCCCGCCGGAGTCAATACGAACCGTTCTTCCGGCCCACGGGTGACAGGACGCTGATGGCGAGGCGCACACTGGATCGGGAGCCCAACTGGCGGAACGGCAGCCTGAATATGGTCTTTCGAATCGCCGCGCCAGTGATGCTGATGGCGATGCTGTTCACGGCCTGCGGTGGAGGCGGGGGTGGAACGCCCCCCGACGCGACACCGCCGACGATTACCTCGTTCACGGCCACGCCTTCCACCATCAACGCCGGCCAGTCCTCGACGCTCGGCTGGACAGTCGCCGGCGCCCTGAGCCTGGGCCTCGACGGCGGGGTGGGCGACGTGACCGGCCTGGCCTCCCGGCAGGTGGCCCCCGGGACGACGACGACCTACACGCTCACGGCGACCAACGCCGCCGGCACGGCGACTTCATCGGTCACCGTGAATGTCCTCGTTCCCTCCTCGGTGACCCGGCTGATCCCGCCGGCCCTCACGGATCCGGCCATCGCCACCTACCTGGACAGCCACGTCGCCATCACTCCCGATCCGGCCGTGGCGTCAAGGCACGGGCTGTTCCTGTACCTGGTCGGGACCGGCGGCAAGCCAGTGAACCAGCAGTTGATCCTCGGGACGGGCGCCGCGCGCGGCTACCACGCCATCGGCCTCATGTACCCGAACACGCCCAGCGTCGGCAGCCTGTGCAGCAACAGCGCCGATGCCGACGCGTTCTGGAACGTGCGCGGGGAGATCATCACGGGGCAGGATCTCTCGTCCCTCGTCGCCATCCCGGCCACCGAGTGCGTCGAGCATCGCCTTGTCGCGCTGCTCACCTACCTTGCCGCGACCTACCCGACCGAAGGCTGGGACGAGTTCATCGCCGCCGGCCAGCCCGATTGGACCAGGATCACCGTGGGCGGGCACAGCCAGGGCGGCGGCCACGCGGCGGTCATCGGCAAGCTCCATGCGGTGGCCCGCGTCGTCTGCCTGTCGAGCCCGGCGGACTGGCGGAACATCCCCGATGCGCCCGCCACCTGGTATGCCCGGCCGGGCGCGACGCCCGCGGACCGCGTCTTCGGCTTCAGCCATCTCCAGGACGAGCTGGTGCCGTGGTCGCAGGTGACGCTCATCTGGACGGAGCTGGGCCTGGACGCCTTCGGCGGCAGCGTGAGCGTGGACGGGGCCGCGCCGCCGTATGCGGGTTCCCACCGGCTCACGACCGACATCGCTCACGCCACGGCCCCGCTCTATCCCAGTCCGTTCCACAGCGCGACCGTGGTGGACCTTGTCACGCCGAAGCTCGGGGACGGGAGCCCGGCCTACCGCCCGGTGTGGGTGCATCTATGCTTCCCGTGATCCGGCGCCCAGCCCGCGTCAATCGTGGGCAGGATCGCGCCATCTTGCCTAGATTGCCGTCCGTGTTGCGCCGCCATGGGGGCGCATCGGACCACCGAATCGGACTTCCCGGGAGGACGTCGTGAACCGCATCCGCCTTTGCCTGCTCGTCACCTTCTGTCTCGTGTCGGCAAGCGCCCGGGCCGCCGAGGCCGATGCCCTTCGCCGCTGCCGCCTGGACGTCGAGTTGGGACCCTCCTGGCAGACCCGCAACGACGTGCGGATTCCCGGCGTGGGCGGCACCATGCTGGCGCTGGACGAATTCGACAAGGGTCCGTTCTTCTTCCAGCGCGTGTCCGGCTGGTACCGCTTCAACGAACGCCACGCGCTGCGCGCGCTGTATGCGCCGTTCTCGGTCACGGTCCGGGGCACGCCCGCGGGCGACGTCCTGTTCGATGGCGTCACGTTCCCGGGCGGTGAACCGTTCGACGCCACCTACCAGTTCAATTCCTACCGCCTGGCCTACCTCTACACGCCCAGCCGCGACGGGCGCTGGGATCTCACCTTCGGCTTCAGTGCAAAGGTGCGTGATGCGCGCGTGGCGCTGGCCGGCGCGTCCCGTACGCATGCGTATGACAACGTCGGCTTCGTGCCGCTGTTGCTGGCGCGCGTGGAGGTCGAGCTGTCGCCGCGACTGCAGGGATTGCTGGACGTCGAGGCCCTGGCCGCGCCGCAGGGACGCGCGGAGGATGCCACGCTGCAGCTCAGGTACCGCATCTCCGACGGGATGGACGTTGGCGTCGGCTACAGGATGGTCGAGGGCGGCGCGGACAACGACAAGGTCCTGACGTTCGCCTGGCTGCACTACCTTGTGGCGTCGGCGAGCGTTTACTTCTGAGCCCCAGCCGCCGATTCACCAGCCGCAGGGGCGCTGATGAATGGCGCGGCCGAGTGGCGCCGGGAGTGGATGGACGGCGGAATGTCGAGGCCCCGCCGCTCTTCCGAGCTGCGGGGCCTCACTGTCATCAGGTTGTTGGTGCGGGAATCGGCATCGACACGCCGTCCCGCCGCGACGCCTAGCGGAACGTCGACTTGATGGAACCCCAGCTGGTCGACTCCGTCGGGACGCCACCGCAGTCCGAGTACACGACGGCGCTCAGGATCAGCCCGCTGACCGAACAACCGGCATCCCGCTGGTAGACCTGGAGATTATTGGCGCCCAGGAGCAGGGGGACGTTGTACGCGACGGCCGTGTACTGCGGATTGGAACCGGGACCGCTGAACGCCGGACCGAGGTCCACGCCGTTGATGTAGACGCCGCCCGGGTTCGGACCGCCGAACGACGGGTCGTCACCCAGGAAATCGTCGACCGCCCAGCAGATCCGGATGCTGTCGGCCACGGTGCACTGGGAAGAGAACGGGGCGCAATACAGCACCGAGACGCCGGCCCCGTAGCACGAGCCGGGAATCACCGAGGAACCGATCCAGCGCGCATCGGGGTCGCACGGCAGGCTCGCGATCCAGGGAAGCGACGCGGGAGAGATGACGACCGCCTGCGGTCCCGCGCACGCTGCGGCGAAGTCCGCCGCCTGGAACGGCGCGGACACGATCGGCTGTCCGCAGTTCACGTTCGGCGCGTAGGAACGGAAGGTGTCGTCAAGGTTGGAGCAGGTACCGGGAGCGCCGGCCGTCTGTCCGGTCCTGATGATGGTGGTGGCGGCGACCGCGGAAGTCGTGGGAACGACGATGGCCAGAATACCCAGAAGCATTAGAGATTTACGCATGATGCGTCATCCTCTTGTCGTGTCTCAGTTTCACCCTGTCGCTGCACGGGCAGATCCCGCGCGGGGATAGGTCAGGGAGACAGCGAGAATACATGAAAAAGGATCGAAAACCCGTTTTTGCACAAATTGTTATTAGTAGCAAATAATAGAGCCATTAGAAAACATGATGCGGCCGCAATAAGAACAACTTGGGACTCCTTGTGGTCGCTGGTCACGACGACGTCGTCAGTCTCGCCGCACGCGAAAAGGGATCGCTTGGGGTGGGGACGCCGCCCGGCCGTCTTTTGACGACAGGATTTGTTTGGTATAGACTGTCGCCTCCCGGCCCCGGAGCCATCCCTCGCGAAAGGCCCCCCGATGATCGGCAGGACCATTGCCCACTACGAGATCACCGGCCTGCTGGGCAAGGGCGGCATGGGCGAGGTCTATCGCGCGCGGGATACCAAACTGGGTCGCGAAGTGGCGCTCAAGATGCTGCCCGCCGAGATGTCCCGCGACCCCGAGCGCCTGGCCCGCTTCGACCGCGAAGCCCGCACGCTGGCTACGTTGCAGCACACGAACGTCGCTTCCGCGTACGGCCTCGAGGACACGCCCGAGGCGCGCTTCCTGGTGATGGAACTGGTGGAGGGCGAGGGGCTGGACGCGCTCATGGCGCGCGGCCCGGTGCCGCTGGCGCAGGCCCGGCAGATCGCCGCGCAGATCGCCTGCGGGCTGGACGCCGCCCACGAGAAGGGCATCGTCCACCGCGACCTCAAGCCGGCCAACATCCGCATCACCAAAGACGGCACGGTGAAGGTGCTGGACTTCGGCCTGGCGAAGGGCTGGGGCGGCGGCGATGCCGCGGACATCGCCAACTCGCCCACGATGACCGGCCACGCCACCATGCAGGGGATCATCCTCGGCACCGCCGGCTACATGTCGCCCGAGCAGGCCCGCGGCCAGGAAGTGGACAAGCGGTCGGACATCTGGGCCTTCGGCGTGATCGTGTGGGAGATGCTCACCGGCCAACGCCTGTTCGAAGGCAGCACGACGTCCGACGTCATGGCCGGGGTGCTGCGGGCCGAGATCAACCATGGTGCACTGCCGGCCGACACGCCCGCCTCGATCCGCCGGCTGCTCAGGCGCTGCCTCGAGCGCGAGGCGAAGCACCGGCTGCGTGACATCGGCGATGCCGCGCTGGAACTGGGCGAGACGCGCGACGATGCGCCTGTTGCCGCCGCGCCTGCAACCACCTCGGGCTCCCGCAACCGGCCGCTGCTGGCGGCCGTCCTGGCCGTCGTGATCGTCGGCGCGGTGTTCGCCACCTGGGCGGTCACGCGCCGCACCGCCGGCAGCGGCGCCGAACAGCCCGTCATCAGCTTCGACCAGAAGACCTTCGACCAGCAGGTCATCTACAACGCGCGCTTCCTGCCGGGCGGGCAGGGCATCGTCTACAGCGGCGCCGAGTTCGGCAACCGGCCTTCGTTGATGTACCTGTCCGGGTCGGCGGCGGTGCCTCGCCGGATCGGACCCGACGACACGCACCTGCTCGCGGTGTCGAAAGACGGCGAACTCGCGGTGCTGGTCGACGCGAAGTACAACCACCACCGGGTGCTCACCGGCACGCTGGCCAGCATGAGCCTCGACGGCGCGCCGCGGCCGCTGCTCGAGAACGTGCGCGACGCCGACTGGGGGCCGAACGACCAGATGGCCGTCGCCCGCACAGTGGCCGGGGTCGATAACCTGGAGTATCCGATCGGCAACGTGCTCTACGAGACTTCCGGCTACGTCAGCGACCTGCGGGTCTCGCCCGACGGCAAACAGGTCGCGTTCCTGGACCACCAGTGGCGGGGCGATGACCGCGGCCGGCTCAAGGTCGTCGACGCCTCGCGCAAGGTCGTCACGCTGTCCGACGACTACTGGGCCGTCGAAGGCGTCACCTGGACGCTGGACGGTCGCGACATCCTGTTCTGCGGCACCATCACCGGCATCAAGATCGAGGTCCTGTCGGTGAACCTCGGCGAGCGGCGGGTCCACCGCGCCATGGGCTGCCCGAGCCTGATCACCATCCTCGACCTGGACCCGCAGGGAAACTGGCTGGTCATCGACGAGATGAACATCCACGGCGTCGCCGCGCGCCCCGCCGGCGCGGACCACGACATCGACCTGACGTGGCTGGATTCCTGCTGGGCCGCGAACCTTGCTCCCGACAACCGGACCCTTGTGTTCACCAACGGGCGGGGCGGCCCCAACTACGCCGTCGCCGCGCGCACCGTCGACCGGTCGCCCCTGATCACGCTGGGTGAAGGCGCCGTGCAGGAAGTGTCTCCCGACGGCGCCTGGGTCTCGGCCCTGGTGGCGACGCCTTCGCGCCTGGTCGTGTATCCCCTCGGCACCGGGTCGCCCCACGTGCTGGAAACCGGGAGTGTGGTCCAGTTCCAGAGGGCGCAGTGGTTCCCCGACAGCAAGCACGTCTTCTTCACCGGCAACGAGGCTTCGGGTCCGCTGCGGTGCTACCGGCAGGCCATTGCCGGCGGGCCGCCGGAGCTCCTGGGCGTGCAGGGCGCCGAGAGCTATGCGCTGTTGACCCTCGATGGAACAGCCGTGCTCGGGCAATCCAGCGATGCGAAGTGGCAGTTGTTCCCGCTGGCCGGCGGACAGCCCCGGCCGGTGACCGGGCTGCGGGCCGCTGACGAAATCTGCGCCTGGAATCGCGAGGGGACCGCGGTGTACGTCACGGAGCAGAACAACGTGCCGATGCACTTCATCCGCGTCGACCTGGCCTCGGGCCGGCGCGAGGCGGCGTTCACGCTCGGGCCTGAATCAGTGCCAGGTCTTGGGCGCCTGAATTTCCCGGGACCGGTGCTGGATCCCGCGCGGGGCTACGCGTACGGGTTCCAGAAGACACTCTCGCAGATCCATGTGGTGCGGGGCGCGCACTGGTGACGGCGGTCGCCAGTGCTGGTGTCAAACGTGGGTATCGGCCTCGTCGCAGTGGGCGTCGTGTCGCCATATTTGAGAATAGCGATCAATTGAAATTCAGTCGGGCGAGCGGGAATGGATCCATATGCCCCGTTGCCGCGATGATTAATCCAAATTCCTACGAGTATTCTTGCCTTTCACTTCCGCTGCCGTGGTAGAATTC
>CAIOLW010000181.1 GCA_903859215.1 uncultured bacterium
CGGAACCTGCTCGTCGGCCGTCAGCAGGATGCTGCGCGGGGTCTCCAGCCCGATGGCGGCCATCTGCTGCTTGAACAGCTCGCGGTCCTCGGCCAGGCGCACCGTGCGCGGGCTGGCGCCGATCAGTTCCACGCCGTAGCGCGCCAAAACGCCGCTGTCGGCCAGCTCGACCGCCAGGTTCAGGCCCGTCTGGCCGCCCACGGTCGGCAGCAGTGCGTCGGGCCGCTCGGCGGCGATGATCTGTTCGAGCATCCCGCAGGTCAGCGGCTCGATGTAGGTGGCGTCGGCCACCTCGTCGTCGGTCATGATCGTCGCCGGGTTGCTGTTGACCAGCACCACGCGGTAGCCCTCGCGCTTGAGCGCGCGCACGGCCTGCGTGCCCGAGTAGTCGAACTCCGAAGCCTGGCCGATGACGATGGGCCCCGAGCCGATGACGAGGATCGTGTGGAGGTCAGTTCGCCGCGGCATGGCTCTTCCTTCCCGTGGCGGCCTGTACTCCCATGGCGGACCCTGAACGGCGCGCGCGCATCATCTCGCCGAACGCGTGGAACAGGTGCAGGCTGTCGCTTGGGCCGGGCGCGGCCTCGGGATGGAACTGGACGGAGAAGGCGTCGCGGCCCATGGCGCGCAGGCCCTCGATGGAGCGGTCATTCAGGCTGACGTGCGTGACGCGGGCCACGTCGGGATCCAGGCTGCCGTCGGGCACCGCGTAGTTGTGGTTCTGGCTGGTGATCTCGACGCGGCCGGTGGCCAGGTTGTGCACGGGGTGGTTGGCGCCGTGGTGGCCGAAGGGCAGCTTCACCGTGGTGGCGCCCAGCGCGCGGGCCAGCAGCTGGTGGCCCAGGCAGATGCCGAACAGGGGCACGTTTGCTGCGAGCAGCTGCTCGACCGTGCGTACCAGGTGAGGCAGCGAGGCCGGGTCGCCGGGGCCGTTGCTCAGGAACACGCCCTCGGTGCCGTTCGCCAGCAGCTCGGCGGCGGGCGTGTGCGCCGGGAAGACGCGCACGCGGCAGCCGTTGTCCACCAGGCAGTCGAGGATGCTCTTCTTGACGCCGCAGTCGAGCACGGCCACCTCGCAGGGGTCGGCCACCGAAGGCTCGCGCTCGTAGGGGCCGGCCGAGCCGCGCGTGACGCGGGCCACCCAGTCGACCGCCGCGATGTCCGGCAGGGCGCGGGCGCGCTCGACCAGTTCCCGCGGGTCGCCGGCGCCGACGAAGCCGCGGCAGGTGCCGCCGTCCCTGATCGCGATGGTCAGCGCGCGCGTGTCGATGTCCGAGACGGCCGGCACGCCGGCGCGCCTGAGCAGGTGGTCGAGGTTGTGCTCGCTGCCGCGGTGGTAGTTGCGGCGGCAGAAGTCGCGCACGACGACCGCGCGCGGGTGTACGCGCGCCGACTCGCTGTCGCCCGCGTGCACGCCGTAGTTGCCGATGTGGGCGGCGGTGAAGACGACCACCTGCCCGGCGTAGCTCGGGTCGGTCAGGATCTCCTGGTAGCCGGTCATTCCGGTGTGGAAGACCACCTCGCCGCCGGCGGCCAGCGGCGCGCCCAGCAGGCGGCCGGTGAAGATCCGCCCGTCCTCCAGCACGATGTGTCCGCGCATCAGCCCTGCCCCGCGGAGGCGCGCAGGCCGGTGCCGTGGGGCACCTCGTGCATCACCTGGGCGATGCGGTCCATCGGGTCGATCAGCGTGTCGGTGAGCTTTTCCAGGCCCATCAGGTACTGCAGCAGGCGGCCGAGGTCCAGGCCCAGGTGGGCGCGATTCTCCTGCACCTCGCCCTCCATCGTCACGCCGGCGCAGGGCAGGATGTACTCGACGCCCTCGCGGATGGAAGGGGCCGGCGCCGCGGCGGTGCCCTCGAGCACGTGGGGGCGCGGCTGGCGCAGCACCTGCACCGGCAGGTTGCCGCAGTGGCGCAGCAGCGTGGCCTTGGCGGCCATGTGCAGCGGCTGGCCCGGCAGCAGGTCCCAGCCCTTGGTGCGCAGCACGGCCAGCGCCTCGGGGTATTCCAGCAGCGCGTGCTCGCAGCGCAGCATGCGGTCCAGGCGCGTCACGTCGCGCCCGCCCAGCAGGTCGGCGCCGAGGTCGGCCGCCACGAACCGCAGCAGGTCGCGCTGCACGGCGGCGAGCTCCTCGAGCGACAGGTCCGCGCGCGCGGCCTCCATCAGCTTGAAGCCGCGCAGGTGCTTGGGCTCCAGGCGGCCGCCGGGGGGGATGATCTCCGACTCGCACCACACGGCGTCGAACCCGAGGGCGAGCATGCCTTCCAGTTGCACGCGCGCCGGGTGGTCGGCCAGGGCCGTGACCGGCACCTCGTGGTAGCCCTCGTCGAGGAAGAAGTCGCGGATCCGGCGCACCACGCGGTTGTGGATGGCCAGGCGGCGGGCCAGGGGGCGCGGGCGCCCGGGCGCTTCGAACATGACGGATGTACGGGGAGTGGGCACGCTGGGCTCGGGGCCCGACGCGGCGCGCGCGGCGGTCGTCATGGCGGGTCTCCTTTTGGCGCTCTCCGGCGCCAGTTAAAGGGCGGGCCGCAGGATAACCGGGCCAGGGGGGTCTGTCAAGCCGGTCGCGGGAGCGGGTTGCCGGCGCGCGTGCACGGATATTGCTCTGGTTTTCCCAAGCCGTTGTAAACGCAAGCCTTGCGTTGCCTGGGCAGTCGCGTGCTGCCCGGAATCCGGCCAGGGGGGGATCGCAGATGTCCAATTTTGTCCAGCGGGGTCCCACCGGCGAGTCGACACCCGATGTCTCCATCATCATCCCGGTGTTCAACAAGTTCGCATTGACGCAGGCCTGCCTCGAGTCGATCCGGCGCGAGGGGGCCACCGCTTCGTACGAGATCGTGGTCGTGGACAACGGCTCGAGCGACGGCAGCCGCGAGTGGCTGGCCGGCGAGGACGCGGCCGGTCGCCTGCGCGCGGTGATCAGCCCGGAGAACCTGGGCTTCGCGCGCGGCTGCAACCTGGGCGCCTCGCAGGCGCGCGGCCGCTACCTGCTCTTCCTGAACAACGACATGGAGGTGACCGGCGGCTGGCTGGAGCCGCTGGTCACGACGCTGGACAACGACCCGGACGCGGCGATCGTGGGCGCCCGGCTGCTGTTCGCCGACGACACCATCCAGCACGCCGGGGTGGCGCTGGTCCGCACCACCCACGATGGCTGGACGCAAATCGGCGGGATGCACCTGTGCTACCGGAAGCCGGCCGATCACCAGGGGGCGCGCAATGCGCAGGTGCTGCAGGTCGTCACCGGCGCCTGCCTGCTGATCCGCCCGGAGGTGTTCGCGGCCGTCGGCGGGTTCGACGACCGCTACTGGAACGGCAACGAGGACGTCGACCTCTGCCTGAAGGTGCGCGAGCTGGGCTGGAGTGTCGTTTACCGCGGCGAGTCGGTGGTCTACCACTTCGAGTCGCAGAGCGGGCCCGAGCGCTTCAGCCAGGTGGAGCACAACATCCGCCTGTTCAACGAGATCTGGTCCGGCCGCGCCCAGCCGGACTTCAACGAGGACCTGGATGGCCGCTTCACGGCGACGCCCCACAACCACATCAGGCCGTACGCTTCGCCGCGGCTGCTCTACCACGACAGGCGGCAGGTCGGCCACGGCGCCAGGTCGGTGGCCGACCCGCGCGTGTCGATCATCGTCGTGACGTACAACGCGCTCGAGCACACGCAGCGCTGCGTGGACTCGCTGCTGCGCCACACCGACCCGCGTCACGAACTCATCTTCGTCGACAACGGCTCCACCGACGGCACCGTGCCCTGGCTGGAGGAGTTCGGGCGCCGCGAGCCGCGCGCGCAGGTCATCATCAACGGCGCCAACCTGGGCTTCGCCGGCGGCAACAACGTCGGCCTGGCGGCGGCCGCCGGCGACTTCATGCTGCTGCTCAACAGCGACACCGTCGTGACGCCGGGCTGGCTTGACCGCCTGCTGCGCCCTGCGCTCGAGGACGAACGCGTGGGCCTGGTCGGGCCGGTCACGAACAACATCACCGGCGTGCAGCGCCTGGCCGAGGTGGGCTACGACGTGCGCACGCTGGAGGGGTTGGACGCGTTCGCGGCCGACCACGCGCGGCGCTTTGAGGGCCGCGCCGACCAGGCGATGTGGATCGTCGGGTTCTGCCTGCTGATCCGTCGCGAGGTGGTCGAGCGCCTGGGCGGCCTGGACGAGATCTTCGGCCAGGGCAACTACGAGGACACCGACTACTGCCTGCGCACGTTCATGTCCGGCTACCGCTGCGTGGTGGCGCGCGACTGCTTCATCCACCACGTGGGCAGCGCCAGCTTCGACGCCGCCGGCGTGGACTACGCCGCGCAGATCGCCGGCAAGTACGAGATCTTCCGCCGCAAGTGGAACGTGGACGACACGAAGACCGGCGCCGACCAGTTCAACCTGGCGGGCATCATCAGCAGCGGCATCATCGCGCCTTTGCAGTTCTGCCCGCTGCCGCCGTCTTCGCACTACGCGCTGACGCCGCTGCCGGAGTGGGAGGCGCAGGCCTGGCTGGAACGGGCCGAGGCGGCCTTCGCGAACAGCGCCATGGGCGAGGCCGAACTGCTGCTGAGGGCCGTGCTGGGACTGCGGCCGGACTGGTCGCGGGCGGCGAATGACCTGGCCTGCGTGCTTTGGCAGCGTGATCCGCGCGGGGAGGGCGGCCGCGAGGCGGCGCGCCTGCTCGAGGGCGTGCTGGCGCGCGACCCCGGCGACGAGGATGCGCGCTGGAACCTGGCGGAGATGGCCGGAAGGCACAGGACGGCCGTAAAGGAAGCGGCCGCCCTGGCCACGCAGCCCTGAGGGCGGCGGCGAAGGCGGCCGGTTGTGTCAGGCGACGGGGGCGCCCTGCGGCGCCCTCGCGGCACGGGATCAGACCAGCACGGTCTCCACATGGTGCGCGAACTCGCGCCGGTGCTTCTGCAGGGCGCTCTTCTTGACCACGCCCATCTCGGTCAGGACCTCGCACAGGCCCGGACGCACGGTGCGCTGGTCCTCCAGCACCTGCTCCATGTCGCGGCGCTCGAGGTAGCCCATGAAGACGGCCTGCTCGCCGAAGCGCAGTCCGGTCTCCGGCTGCTCGGCCAGGATCGCGAACACCTGTTTCATGTTCAGCAGGCCCTTCTTGAGGGCCATTCTGCCGAACGGAGGCGTGCGGCGGCGCTGCTCGTCCAGCGCGTAGAGGGCGTCCTCGGCGGAGATGACGTTGGTGTCGACCAGGTACTGGGCGAAGGCTTCGCTGAATCGCAGGTCATCCATCAGCTCGCTGCTCCCGGATTGCCGGCCGAAGGTCGACCGGACGCCGCAGGTGTGTTTCCGACAA
>CAIOLW010000182.1 GCA_903859215.1 uncultured bacterium
GATGACGCGCGCGCCGTCAACCAGCTTCTCCTTGCGCAGGGAGCTCATCCAGGCGCCGCCGCGCTTGCTGTCGCGCGGGAAGTAGTCGCTGTACCAGACGGCCAGCCGCGTGCCGTCGGCGTCGAGCACGTCGTAGACCTTTACCTCGGGGTCCCAGGTCTGCACGTCGTGGCGTTCACTGAATGTCAGCCCGTAGAGGCGATGCACGACCTCGAACAGTCCGGCGCGCACGCTTTCGAGCTCGAAGTAGGGGCGCAGCATGTTCTCGTCCAGGTCGAACTGCGCCTTCTTCACCTTCTCGGCGTAGTACCACCAGTCCCAGCCGGCCAGCGTGAAGCCGCCGCCCTCGGCGTCGATCAGCTTCTGCATGTCCGCGGCCTCGACCTTCGCGCGCGCCAGCGCGGGAGTCCACAGCTCGTGGAGCAGCCCGTACACGTTGGCCGGCTTCGCCGCCATGTTCTCGTCCAGCGCGTACTCGGCGTGCGTGGCGAACCCGAGCAGCTTCGCGCGCTCCAGGCGCAGCGCCGCCGTCTTCGCGAGGATGGCGCGGTTGTCCAGCTCGTCGCCGTGGCTGCCCATCGCCAGGTAGCCGCGGTACATCTTCTCGCGCAGGTCGCGGCGGTCGCTGTACTGCAGGAAGGGAAACAGGCTCGGGCCCTGCAGCGTGAAGACCCAGCCGCCGTCCTTCTTGTGCCGGACCGCCGCCTCGGCCGCCGCCTCGACCACCGACGGGGGCAGCCCCGACAGGTCGGCCGGGTCGGTGATGACCAGCTCGAAGCGGTTCGTCTCCTTCAGGATGTTCTCGCCGAACTGCAGGCCCAGCAGCGACATCTCCTGGTTGATGGCCCGCAGCCGCTCGCGGTCGGGGCCGACCAGGTTGGCGCCGCCGCGCCGGAAGTCCTTCCACGTCTCGTCCAGCAGCCGGCGCTGCTCGGGCTCGAGCCCCAGCGCGTCGATCTTCGCGTGCAGCGCGTCGATGCGCGCGAACAGGGCGGGATTGAGCATGATGGCGTCGTCGTGCTGCGAGCGCAGCGGCGCCAGGCGCTTCGAGATCGCCTGCAGCGTGTCGTTCGTGCAGGTCCCGTTGAGCGTCGACATCACCGCGCCGGTGCGCGACAGCAGCGCGCCGGCACGGTCGAACGCCTCGATCGTGTTGGTGAACGTCGGCGCCTCGGCATTGCCGGCGATCGCCGCGATCTCGGCGTCATGGCGCGCCATGGCCTCGCTCATCGCGGGCTCGAAGTCCGCCAGCCGCACCTGCGCGAACGGCGGCGTGCCTTCCGGCGTGTCCCACTCCGCGAGCAGCGGGTTGACGCGTTCGGGCGCGGCGCCGGAGCCGCCGGCGCCCCCGACGAGGCTGAAGAAGGCCATGATGACTGCCATCCTTTTCATGCTAGTTGCCCCGCCAGTTCTGCTCGGGCTTGGGCCGGTTGCCCAGGATCTCCTCGATGCGCTCGAGCACGTCGGGCGTCAGGCGCTCGGCCACTTCCAGTGCGCCCAGGTTGTCCGTCAGCTGCGACACCTTCGAGGCGCCCAGGATCACGGTGCTCACGTCGTCGTTGGACAGGCACCAGGCGACCGCCAGCTGCGCCAGCGAGGCGTCCAGTTCCTTCGCCAGCGGCGCCAGCTTCGCGACGACCGCCAGCTTCGCGGCGCCGTCGGGACTTTCGACGATGGGCCGCAGCCAGGCGTAATCCGGCAGCGCCAGGCGCGAGTCGGCCGGGATGCCGTCGTTGTACTTGCCCGTCAGGATGCCAGAGGCCAGGGGACTCCAGATGGTGGTGCCTAGCCCGATCTCGTCGTACAGCGGCGCGTACTCCACCTCGACGCGGTCGCGGTGGAACATGTTGTACTGCGGCTGCTCCATCGTCGGCGGCACCAGGTGCTCGCGCCGCGCGATATCGTATGCCGCGCGGATCTGCGCGGCCGACCACTCGCTGGTGCCCCAGTACAGCGCCTTGCCCTGGTTCACCAGGAAGTCCATCGCCCGCACGGTTTCTTCCAGCGGCGTGTCGGCGTCGGGTCGATGGCAGAACAGCAGGTCGACATAGTCCAGCTGCAGCCGGCGCAGCGCCGCGTTGGTGCCCTCGATGATGTGCTTGCGAGACAGCCCGGTGTCGTTGACGCCCTTGTGGTAGGGCTGGCCCGGTCCCACGTACTGGCCGCCCCAGAAGATCTTGGTCGAGACGACCACGTCGCTGCGGCGCCAGCCGGCGCGCTGCAGCGCCTCGCCCATGATGGTCTCGGCCCGGCCGCCGCCGTAGGCCTCGGCGTTGTCGAAGAAGTTCACGCCGGCGTCGAAGGCGGCGGTCATGCACTGGTACGCCAGGTCGGTGTCGACCTGGTCGCCGAAGGTCACCCAGGCGCCGTACGACAGCGCCGACACCTTCAGGCCCGACTTGCCCAAGAAACGGTATTCCATGGTGTTGCTCCCCTTGCCGGTTGGTGGCCGGGGCCAATGTACCATGCGCGGCGGCCGGCCGACAGGCCCCGCTGGCGCCCGGGCCCCGGTTCGGCCGGTAAGCGGCAACGCCCATATTTGATAAAGCCTTCCCATATACGGACGAATACGGACGCGCCCGGTTGCCTTCTGTGCGCCCACCACGGGATGCGTACGGCTGCCGGCAGGATGGCAGGATATGCACACGAGACGGCCCGACAACACCCGCGAGGGCCCCGGCAGGGGGCGGCGGCGCAGCCTGCGCGGCCGCCTGTGGCGGTGGCTGACGCTGGCGAGCGTCATCCCGTTGGGCCTGGTGCAGGTCCTGGCGCCCGGCGCCGTGGATCCGGCGCTGCTGCTGGCCCTGGCGGCGGTGTCCGCACTGCTGGCCGCTCGGCTCGCCTTTCTGGTGACGCGCCCGCTGCGCGACCTCGAGCAGGCCTGTCGCCTGTCCGGGGACGCAACGCGCTGCGATCTGCCGCCCGGCTCGCCGGTGGAGGTCGTGCTGGTCGCCGAGCGCGTGACGTCCCTGACCCGGGACCGCGACGCGGCCCGTCGCCTGGCGGCGCGCCATGCCCGCCAGGCGCAGGTGCAGGTGTCGCTGCGGCGCGCGTTGCGCTCGGCGCCGTCCTCCAAGGGCCTGGCGCGCGCGGTGCTGCACGTGCTCGGGTCCGATTGCCAGGCGCGCGGCGGCGCCTTCTACCTGATGAAGGGCGGCCAGACGCTGGAGCCGGCGGCGCACAGCGGCACGCCCGTGTCCGGTCTGCCGCCGGCCGACGTCAGGCTGGGCGAGGGCCTTGTCGGCCGTGCGGCCAGCGAGCGCCGCCTCACCTGCGAAACGGCGGCCGACGGTTCCACGCTGGCGGCCATTCCGTATCACCTGACCGGGCGCGTGAAGGGTGTCGCCGTGTTCGCGCTGGCCCGCCCGCTGGGCGATGCGGAACACGACGTGCTGGTCGACACGGCCGAGCAGGTGGCCATCGCGCTCGACACGCGGCGCGCGCGCGAGCGCGTGCAGCTGCTCCTGGACGAGACGCGCCGCCACGCGGCCGCGTTCGCGGTCCAACAGCGCGAGCTGCAGCAGACGAACATCCGGTTGCAGCGGTCCGACCGCTACAAGAACGAGTTCCTGGCGAACATGACGCACGAACTGCGCTCGCCGCTCAACAGCATGCTGCTGCTGTCGCAGGTTCTGGTGGAAAACCGCCACGGCCGGCTGGGCGCCGACGACATCGATTCCGCGCAGATCATCAACAAGGCGGGCCGCGAACTGCTCGTGATCATCGACGACATCCTCGACCTCACGAAGGCCGAGGCCGGTCGCCTGGAGATCTACCCCGAGGACATCGAGGTGTCGGACCTGGCCGAGTCGCTGACGGCGCTCTACCGCCC
>CAIOLW010000183.1 GCA_903859215.1 uncultured bacterium
GGGCCGGGGCCAGGCTCGTGGTCGTCTGCGCGACCGAACGCATCGCGAACATCCTGCGCATCTCCCAACTCGATGAGATCCTGCGGCCGTATCCCTCGCTCGGGGATGCCTTCCGGGAGTTTTCCCGGGCGCCCTGACCTGGCTGTCGTGCCGGAAAGCAACGGGACCCCCGTCAGTTCGGC
This sequence comes from uncultured bacterium, assembly GCA_903859215.1. Lineage (GTDB taxonomy): Bacteria > Krumholzibacteriota > Krumholzibacteriia > LZORAL124-64-63 > LZORAL124-64-63 > CAINDZ01. The sequence continues at coordinate 183 of CAIOLW010000183.1, forward strand.
TGTTTTCTTTGTCCAATTTACCAATCATCAATGACGGCAATGGGTTAGCGGCACGACACTGCCGTTTGGGCAGGAAATGGCTTGTTGTGGGATGATTCTTTGCTGTATGATTTCATTTGGCAATCATTCGTCAGGCGGCGCCCCACGACCGGGTCAAGGTCGCGGGGTGTTGCGTGGCATGTCCGGATCATGAGGATGACGACCATGCGTGCTCGCCCCTGGCCGCTGCGCTTCGCCTGCCTGTGCGCCGGCCTTTTGCTTTGCCTGCCGGCGTTCGCCGCAACGTCCCCGGCGCAGCGCGCGGGTCTCGTCCTGGAGCAGGTGCTCGCGGTCGATCGCGTCGCCGAGTCGCTCACGCTGGCGCCGGCAGCCGACCTTCTGGCCGTGGAACTCTACCATCGCACATCCGATCGCGCGCCCGTCCTGCGCGTCAGTTTCCTCTCGCTGGCGCCGTCCGGGCTGCCGTCGCTGGTCGCGGCCGACGCGGCGGCTGGGCACCCGTCCCTCGTGCAGTTGACCGTCAGCGCGCCCGGCGTGGCGGCGGCCGCGACGCTGCGGCGTGACGGCGACCGCTGGCTCGCCGAACAGGCCGGCGGCGCGGGTGACGAGCAGGCCAAGCGGGCGGGCGGGACGTGGTTCACGGTGGACGGCGATCCCGATGCGCTCTACCTCGTGCTGCCTGCAGACCCGGCGCTGGCCGGCGGCCCCTGGCCCGTGGCGATCACGACGACGGCGGCCGCGGGCGGCGACCGGCTGGACGCCGGCTTCCCGGCCGACAAGGCCTACGAGGCGAACTGCGCGCTGGTGCTGCACGGCAACCAGGGCCTGGGCTACACCGACGTCCTGCACGGGACCAGCGGCAACCTGGACGGCACCGGCTTCGACGAGGCGCTGCAGGTCCACCAGGCCACGGGCGTGCCGGGCAACTTCCACATGAGCGGCACCCTGATGACGGCGGCCGAGTGGGCCGCCAACAACGGCGACCCGGTCGACTTCAACGCCTGGCTGTCGGCCGGCGTCACCGCGGGCTGGGCGGGCATGATCTCGTCGGCCTACGCGCAGCACATCATGCCGTTCGCCACCAATGCGATGAACGACTGGGCCGTCGAGACCCAGGCGCAGATGGTCGCCTCGCGCTACGGCACCACGCCGCGCGTGGCGTGGGTGCCCGAGCGCGTGTGGCTGAACACGTCGGGTTACCCGAGCAGCGGGGTCAACGACTGGATCGGCGACAACTGGCAGTCGCACGGTATCAACGGCGTCATCCTGGACGACGACGTGCACCTGGCCGGCCACGACAACCACCGCATCCACACGTTGAGCGCCAACGGCCTGCGCCTGATCCCTCGCGACCGCGCCTTCACCGGAAACATCGTCGGCGGCAACGGGCAGGGCGCGCTGGACATCCTCACGGGCCTGGCCGGCGGCAGCGTCGGCGCCTACCGCATCGCCGTCATGGCCGAGGACTGGGAAGCCATCGCCGAGATGGGCGGCTGGGCCTCGTCGACGCCCAACGCCAAGGAGACCTACGACTGGTTCGTGGGCAAGTGCTCCACCGAGAGCGGCTGGCTGCACACCTGGAAGCTGGCCGACGCGCTGGGCAACGGCAACTTCAACGGCGACTCGATGAGCATCAACCCGGGCACGTACACCGAGATCGGCGGCACGGGGGGCTACGGCGGCGGCGACAACGGCTGGTACACGCACTGGGCGGGTTACGTGCCGTTCGCCAACGGCGGCAACGGCAGCGGCGCGTGCGGCGGCGCGGGCGGCAACTGCAAGAACTACGGCCAGCTGTGGAGCGATGCCTACAACGCCCTGATGGCGGCGCCGAACAACAACGTCTCGCAGGCCGGCTGGTACGTGCTGATGACGAACCTGCACGAGACCGCCTGGCACGACGGCATGGGCGGCCCGATCAGCGGCTGGGAGCACAAGTACTCCGCGCACATCAAGAACGCGATGGTCTACGCGGCGGCCTCGCACTGGGCCGCGGGCGAGTACGCGACCACGACGAACGCCTTCCTCAGCGACATCGACAACGACGGCTACCCGGAGGCGGTGCTGCACAACGACCGCCTGTTCGCCGTGTTCGAGGGCAACGGCGGCCGGCTGACGCACCTGTTCGTGCGCGGCAGCGGCTACAACGACACGGCCATCGGCGTCGACAACGCCTACTGGTCGGACACCGAGGGCGACTTCAACGACGCCAACCATGTCGCGGGCCTCAGCGACGTGTCGCCCGACTACCAGCATCTGGGCTACTCGATGACGCCCGCGGTCTCCGGCGGCGCCGCAGCGCTCGTGTTGCAGCACGCCGAAGTGACGAAGACCGTCTCGCTGGCGACCGGCAATCCGTACTGCGCCGTGACCTACAGCGTCGGGCCGGCCACCCACTGGATCAAGGCCGGCTTCTCGCCTTCGTTGGTGGACCTGGTCTGGAACGCGCAGATGAACCGCGTGTGGGCGGGCGACGCCTCGTACATGGGTTTCCGCAACCCCAACACGGGCGTCGTGGCGGCATGGGTGCTCGGTGGCGGCGGCGCGCAGCACCAGCAGGAGATCAGCGGCACCCTGATGCGCGGCGACGAGATCCACGGCGCGGGCGTCTTCCAGTGCCTGCTCTACGCGGGGACGACGTCGGCGCCAGGCGCGGGCGGCGAGATCGCCGAGCTGCGCACGCTGGCGGACAACCTGCACGACACGATCGGGCCGGCGGCGCAGGCGGCTTCGTGGTACCCGCAGACGAAGCGGCTGGTGATCGGCTTCGACCAGGCGGCGCAGCTGGTCTCGGCGGGCGGCATCCAGGTCGTGGGCCCCGGCGCCACGGTGACGCTGCCCGTGGGCACGACGGTCGTCGGCAGCCAGCCCACCGTTTCGCTGACGCTGGCGATCGACCAGCCGACGGCGGCCCTGATTGACGCGCAGACGGCGCTCGGCGCGGTCACGCTGCGTCTCGGCGCCGGTGCGGTGGCCGACGCGAACAGCAACGGCAACGTCGCGCTCGGCGCGCCGGGCCTGGCCGTGTCGGTGCTCGGCACGAGCGTGGTCATCGACGGCCATGTCGATCCCACCGAGTGGGCGGGCGCCCAGGTCCTGGACGATGCCAACGACTCTGCGTGGGGCGCCGCCAACGAGATCGACCGCCTGCTCGTCAGGTGGGATGCGCAGTACCTGTACGTCGCCATCGACGGGCAGGTCAGCGGCAACAGCTGGGTGCTCTACCTGGACCGCGACCCGGGCACAGCCAACGGCCAGGCGAACCTGACGGCCATCAACGCGTGGGAGCGCGGGGCGACGTTCACCGCTTCCGGCTTCGCGCCCGACTTCCAGTACGGCTGCTACCAGCACCAGTCGCAGTTTGACGGCGACGGCTTCTGGCAGCTGCTCTCCCCGACCACAACGCAGGTCCGCAGCTCGGAGATCGCCAAGGCGTTCGACTCGTTCCATAACTTCGGCAGCGCCAGCGGCAGCGAGCTGGCGATTCCCTGGAGCGTGGTCTACGGGCTGGGGGCGGGGGTCGTGCCGTCCGGCGCGAAGATCGCGCTGGTGGCCTCGGTCTGCTGGGATCCCGAGCCGAGCGGCGTGCTGGGCGGCGACTCGGCGCCCAGCAACCTGTCGGCCGCGCTGCCCGTGGTCGACCGCGCCTGGACCGTCACCGTGGACGGCAACAACGACGGCCGGCCCGACGGGACCTGGGCGTCGGATGTGCCACGCCCGGCGGCGGCCGGCATTCGGCTGCTGCCGAACCAGCCGAACCCGTTCAACCCGTCGACGAACCTCGGGTTCGAGATCGACGGCGCTGCGGGAGCGGACGTGAACCTGTCCATCTACGATATGGGCGGGCGCCTGGTGCGCACGCTCGTCGCCGAAACCCTCGAGCCGGGACAGCACCACCGGACGTGGGACGGTCGCGACGCGCAGGGGCGCGCCGTGGCCGCCGGCACCTATTTCTCTCGTTTGTCCGCACGCGGGCTGGTTTCGACCCGTCCGCTTTCGCTCGTCAAGTAAGGAGGAGTCCCAATGCGTGCTCGTTACAGCCTGCCGCGCCTGCTGGTGGCGGCCCTGTTGATGGTCGTGGCGACGGCCGGGTGGTCCTGGGCCACTACGCCGCAGACGATCGTCATCGACGGGGTCAATGATTTCCTGCCCGCCAACCTGGTCGACGCCGACGGCGGCGACACCCAATTCACGAACATCGACCTGGGCGATGCCTACGCCACCAACGACGCCGTGAATCTGTTCCTGGGCCTGACCCAGAACCCGGGCGGCTGGGCCGGCGTGCAGCTGGGCATCGCGATCGACGTGAACACCGCGGGCGGCGGCACCGTCGACCCGTGGGGGCGCAAGCTCGAGTGGAGCCTGGCGACCTACAAGCCCGACTTCATGTTCTACGTCAACCTGAGCAACAACTGGCAGGCGGGCTACCAGTGGAACGGCACCGGCTGGGTCGGCATCGGCACGGCCGGGCCGGGCGGGCTGGGCTGGAGCACTGCGACCGGCTTCAAGGAGCTGCCCATCCTGCTGGCGACGCTCGGCGCCTCGGCCGGCAGCACGCTGCACCTGGAAGCCTGGGTCACCCAGGATGGCAGCACCAAGGGTCCGCTGGACGCGATGGCCAACGACGGCTCGCAGCTTTCGACCCCGACCTTCACGCTGTGGGATACCTCCTCGGCGATCCCGATGGTCGACATGACGGCCTACACCGTGCAGGCGGCGGCCGATCCGAATCCCCCGTACGTGACGGGCGTGCAGGCGACCAGCTACCCGATCGCGAACCTGTTCGACGTGGTGTTCAGCGAGCCCGTGAAGGGCTCCAGCGTGCTCGCCAACGGCAGCCAGTTCGTGTTCAGCGGCGGCGCCACGGCCACTGCGGCCACGGTTGCCGGCAACATCGTGCACCTGACGCTGGCCTCGTCGCCGGCGGCCTCGGCTTCGCTGTACACGATGACCGTCACGGGCGTGACCGACCTGGCCGGCAACCCGGTCACGGCCGACAACGTGCACAACCGCGCCTGCTTCGGCCTGAAGGACGTCCTGTTCCGTGGCCGGTTCAGCCAGTTCCTGCTGGGCCAGGGCGCCGGGCCGCACGCGTTCTCGGTCGAGGGCGACCAGGCCCCGCTGACGTTCGACCCGCTGTGCGACACCGGCATCATGACCGATACCGGCGCGGGCGGCGTCTGGGAGTACGGGACGAAGATGCTGTACGTCGGCGACTGCGCGGCCGGCACGGCGACCCGCGACTTCCAGTTCAAGTGCAACTACAACTGCGGCACGTGGGAGCCCCTGTCCAACAACCGCGTGCACACGCTGAGCATCGCCAACGGTGCGCAGGACATCATCGATTTCTGGTGGAACAACGAGGACCCGACGCTCTTCACGACGCGCGCGGTCGACGTCAAGTTCCACGTCGACATGAACACGGCCGGTTTCGCGGCCGGGGATTCGATCGGCATCAACGGCAACGTGCTGCCGCTGAACTACACGCGACCGACGACCAACCTGCTGCACGACGACGGCCTCGCCGGCGATACCGCCGCGGGCGACGGCATCTTTGCCGCGACGGTCACGTTCCCGTCGGGTTCGCGCCGCGACGTGGCGTACAAGTTCCTCAAGAACTCCGTCTACGAGTGCCTCGGCCAGGGCGATCGCACCCTGTACCTGAATGACACCCTGTTCGGCAACGGCAGCAACGGTGGCCCGGCACTGGAACTGCCCGTGGTGAAGTACGATTTCTGCTCGAAGATCTGGCGCGACGTGGCCGTGGTCTTCAGCGTGGACTTCAACAACACCGCGTGGTCGAACGTGAAGCCGTCCGACCTGGTCGGCGTCGACGGCACGCCGAACCTCGGCGGCACGTTCAACTGGGACGTTCCCTCGTTGAGCACCCTGCTGGACAACGGCGTGGCGCCGGACCTCGTGGCCGGCGACAAGATCTACACCGGCAAGGTCTTGTTCACGGCCGGCAGCGACCAGAACATCTCGTACAAGTTCCTCTACAAGAACGTGTTCGAGTGCCTGGGCGAGAGCGACCGCAGCTTCTCGATCAACTGCGACACCTACAGTGTCGCGAGCCCGCAGGTGCTGGCGGCCGACCGCTTCCAGGCCTGCCCGGTGACCGGCGTGCCCTCGGCGCAGGTCGGCGGCCTGGTCCTGGCCCAGAACAGCCCGAACCCGTTCAACCCGAAGACCGTGATCAGCTTCACCGTGGCCCGCGAGGGCCAGGGCAACCTGCGGGTGTTCAACCTGCGGGGCGAGCTGGTCCGCACGCTGCGCGACGGCACGTTCGCCGCGGGCGACCAGTCGATCGAGTGGGACGGCCGCGGCGACAACGGCGTCATGGCCGGCAGCGGTGTCTACCTGTACCGTTTGCAGGTGGGCAACGAAGTGGCCAGCCGTCGGATGATGCTGCTCAAGTAGCGCCTCGTCGATAGCGACAGGGCAGACACAAACAACCGTGGCGGGCAGTCCTCGCGCCTTACGGCGCTGCGGATAGCCCGCCACGGTTGTTTGTGTCTGCCCTGTCGCTTCGCGTGGGGCGTTGCATGGCGGACCATGGGTGTCAGTTGCGCCGGCGCAAGTGCTTGCGCTTGTCCATGCGCTTTCTGTGCGGCCTGGCGATTCCGGCCACTACCCGAGGTCGTACTTGGCCAGGCGGTACAGCAGCACGTGGCGCGGGATGCCGAGGTACGTCGCCGTACGGCTCTGGTTGCCGCCACAGAGGAGCAGCGCGCGGCGAATGACTTCCTTCTCCAGTTCGACCAGGGACAGGCCGTCGGGGGGCAGCGGGCCCAGGGGGAGGCCGCCCGGGTCGTCGGTCGCCATCATGGCGGCCGGCGCGATGCCGCCGGCGTTGGGGGCCAGTTCGCGCAGCGCCGCCAGGGTCAGCGCGTCGCCGCCGCGCATCAGGACCAGGCGCTGGTTGACGTTCTTGAGTTCGCGGACGTTGCCGCGCCAGGGCAGTTTCGCCAGCGCCTCGACCAGGGCCGGCTCCGACGCGATGCCGGGGCCGCCGTGGCTGAGCGTGAAGTGCTCCCACAGCAGCGCGATGTCGTCGGGGCGCTCGCGCAGCGGCGGCAGCGACAGCGGCAGCACGTTCAGGCGATACCAGAGGTCCTCGCGGAAACGGCCGGCGGCCACCTCCTGCTCGAGGTCGCGGTGCGTGGCGCAGACGAGGCGGAAGTCGACCGCGACGGGGACGGCGCTGCCGACGGGATCGACCTGCCGCGTCTCGAGCACGCGCAGCAGCTTGGGCTGCATGGCCAGCGGCAGTTCGGCCACCTCGTCCAGGAACAGCGTGCCGCCGTCGGCGCCGCGGATGCGGCCGGGAGCCGCCTGGTCGGCGCCGGTGTAGGCGCCGCGGGCGTGGCCGAAGAGCTCGGACTCGACCAGCTCGCCGGGGATGGCGCCGCAGTTGACCGCCACGAACGGCTTGTCCCAGCGCGCGGACAGGTCGTGCAGGGCGCGGGCCGCGAGTTCCTTGCCGGTGCCGCTCTCGCCCAGCAGAAGCACGTGGATGTCGCTGGGGGCGGCCTGTTTCAGGGCGCCCATGAGGCGGGCCATCACCGCCGAGCGGTACAACAGCCCGCCGGCGGCCTGCTTGCGGCGCAGCAGGCGCCGCAGCGCGTCATTGTCCTTCTCCAGGCGGCTGGCGTGCAGCGCCTGCTCGACCGACAACAGCAGTTCGTCGCGCGGGAAGGGCTTCAGCAGGTACGTGAAGGCGCCCAGCTTCATCGCGGCGACCGCCTGTTCGACCGTGCCGTGCGCCGTCAGCATGATGACCGGGGGCACCGGCGCCGCGGTCTCGCGCAGGCGGCGGAGAAGTTCCATGCCGTCCAGCTTCGGCATGCGGATGTCCGACAGGACGAGGTCGGGCGCGTCGGCCAGGCGCGCGAGGCCCTCGGCGCCGTCGGCGGCCGTCAGCACCTCATGGCCGCTCTCGGCCAGGATGAAGCGCACGACCTCGCGCAGGCTCTTGTCGTCATCGATCACCAGGATGCGCGCCATGGGGGTCCAGCCTTTCCGGGTCAGCTTTGCGGCGTGCGGGTCGCCGCCGGCAGACGCAGCACGACGCAGCCGCCGGATGCGTTGCGATCGAGCGTGAGGGTGCCGCCGAGGTCCTCGATGAGCCGCAGGCTCGTGGCCAGGCCCAGTCCGGTGCCGCCGGCGGTCGTGCTGAAGAACGGCGTCCCGAAGTTCGCAGCCGCTTCGTCGCTGAAGCCGGGCCCGCTGTCGGTGACGCGGCACACGAGGCCGCCCTCATCGTCGGCGAGCACGGCCAGTTCGACGCGGCCGCCGGGGCCGGCCGCGGCCAGGCCGTTGAGCGCCAGGTTCAGCAGAGCCTGCCGCACCTGCTCGCGGTTGCCCAGCGCGAGGGGCAATCGGCCCACCGCGCCGGAGAACACGACGGTCGCGCCGGCGTCGCGCTGCCGCGCCAGCTCAGCCACGGCGCCCGCCTCGTCCGCCAGGTCGAAGGGCGTCGCCGGGCCCGGCGCGCCGCGCGCGAAGGCGAGGAAGCGCGTCAGCACGTCGTTCAGGCGCCGGCTCTCGTCGCGCAGGATGGCCACCAGCCCGGCCTTCGGGTGGCCGGCCGGGAAGTCGTCACCCAGCACCTCGGAGGCGCCGGAGATGCTCGCCAGCGGGTTGCGGATTTCGTGCGCGAGGCCGGCCGACAGGCGCCCGACCGCGGCCAGCCGCTCGGAGCGCACCAGTTCGCCGGCCATCCGGTCGCGATCCTCGAGCGTGCGCCGCAGCTGCTGCAAGGTGGCGTGCTCGCGGTCGACCAGGACGCCCGAGACGAGGCCCACCGCGAAGTAGAGCACCATCTCGAGGCTCTTCTCGAGCGTGAACGCGGGGTCGAAGCCGATCAGCCCGAAGGCATGCGGGGCGTAGAAGGCGCAGGTGGTGAAGGCGGCGACCAGGCCGCCGCGCGCGCCGTAGCGGAACGCGGCCAGGATGATGGGGAAGTAGTAGAGCCGCCGGTAGATGCCGTGCGCCTCGTGGACGTGCATGGCCGTGCTGTAGTGGAGCAGCGACACGGCCACGATCATCGCGGCGACGGTGCCGGGCTTCTCGAGGCGGCGCCAGAAGCTGCTGCGGGCGGCGGTGGCCATGTCGGCGGGTCCCCTTCCCGGGGCGCCACCGGCGGCGCCCGTCCGGGGCATTGTCGGGCAACCGGCAGCGCGCCGCCAGTGAAACGTCCGCGGGTCACGCCGTCTTTGCGCGGCCCCGCTTGCGGTGGGGCCGCTTCGCTGGCATCATGCCGCCTCGCCCAGGGTCGCACCGGCCGTCCATCGCCCACCTCCCAACGCGGGAAGCACCCATGAAATTCGTCTCCTGGAACGTCAACGGCCTGCGCGCCTGCCTTGGGAAGGGTTTTGCGGACTTCGTCACGCAGAGCGGCGCCGACGCCATCTGCCTGCAGGAGGTGCGCGCCCACGCCACGCAGGTCGAGGCGAACTGGCCGGGCTGGACGATGCACTGGAATCCCGCGCTGAAGGCGGGCTATTCGGGCACGGCCATCCTGACCCGCCGGCCGCCGCTGCACGTTTTCCCGGGGCTGGGCCTGGCCGATCACGACGGCGAGGGCCGCGTCCTGACGGCCGAGTACGACGACCTGTTCCTGGTGACCGTCTACACGCCGAACGCCCAGCGCGAACTGACGCGCCTGGGCTACCGGAGCGAGGCTTGGGACCCCGAGTTCCTGCGCTTCGTGCGCCGGCTGGAGAAGACCAAGCCCGTGGTCTTCTGCGGCGACCTGAACGTCTCCCACCGCGAGATCGACCTGGCGAACCCCGGCCCCAACCGCGGCAACGCCGGGTTCACCGACGAGGAGCGCGCCGGCTTCGACCGCCTGCTGGCGGCCGGGTTCATCGACACGTTTCGCGAGTTCGAGCCGGGTGGCGGCCACTACACCTGGTGGAGCAACCGCAAGGGAGTGCGCGAGAAGAACATCGGCTGGCGCCTGGACTACTTCCTGGCCTCCGAGGCCCTGCGGCCGCGCCTGAAGTCGGCCGGCATCCTGCCGCACGTCATGGGTTCGGACCACTGCCCGGTCACGCTGGAACTGGCCTGATCCGGTCGCGGGGCGCGCCTCAGCCCAGGCCGTGGCGCACGATCTCGCCCTCCACCGTGTAGATGGTGTCCTCGGCGATGTTCGTGGCGTGGTCGCCGACGCGCTCCATGCTCTTGGCAGCCAGCAGCCAGCAGAAGACGGCGTTCGCCTCGCGCGGCGACGTCACCATGTACTCCTGAAGCATCGCGGCCAGTTCGTGGTAGAGGCCGTCCACCTCGTCATCGGCGGCCAGGACCAGCCTGGCGCGGGCGGGGTCCAGGTCCATCAGCGCCTCGAGGGCCAGCCGCAGCATCGCGCGCGACTTCGCCGCCAGCACGTTCAGCTTGTCGCTGACCGCGGCCGGCATGTCGACGTCGCCCAGCCGCCTGGTCGCCCCGGCGATGTTGACGGCCAGGTCGCCGATGCGCTCGATGTCGGCGTTCAGCTTCAGCACCGACACCAGGTAGCGCAGGTCGGCGGCCACGGGATGGTACAGGGCCAGGATCTTGAGGCATTCCTCCTCGACCTGCACCTCGAGCTCGTCGATCTCGCGGTCGCGGCGCCGGATCGTGTCGGCCATGCCATCGTCGGGCCGCTGCACCGACTGGATCGCCAGCGTCAGGTTCTCCTCGACCAGCGAACACAGGTGGAACACGCGCTTGCGCAGGTCGTCGAGTTCGCGCTGCAGGTGGATCTTCATGTCGTCCGGGCTCCCGGGAGGATGATGGTGAACGTGCTGCCCTGGCCCACCTGGCTGGTGACCTCGGCGCGCCCGCCGTGCGCCTGCGCGATGTGCTTGACGATGGCCAGGCCGAGGCCCGTGCCGCCCATCTGGCGGCTGCGCGCCTTGTCGACGCGGTAGAAGCGCTCGAACAGGCGGGGGAGGTGCTCGGCGGCGATGCCGGGCCCCTCGTCGCTGACCGTGATGCGCACGCGGTCGCCGTCGAAGCCGCCGCTGATGGAAACACGCGACTGCGGCGGGCTGTACTTCAGGGCGTTCTCGACCAAGTTGCCCACCGCCTGTTCCAGCAACGGGGCGTTGAGCAGCGCCCGCACGCCGGCCTCGCAGGCCACGTGCACGCGGGACGCCTCGCCGGGCCGGCGGGCCGCGAGGTCGCGCACGACGTGCTCGAGCACCGGCGCCAGCGCGGCGACCTCCAGTTCGATGCCGCCGCCCTCGGCGTCCTGTTCCAGGCGCGACAGCGCCAACAGGTCCGTGATGATCGAGTCGAGGCGATCGGACTGTCGCCGGATGATCTCCAGGAAGCGCTGCAGGTCGGCCTCGTTGGCCGGGGGCTCGTCGATGATCGTCTCGACGAAGCCCTTGATCGACGTGATCGGGGTCTTCAATTCGTGCGAGACGTTGGCCACGAAGTCGCGCCGCATCGTCTCCAGCTTGCGCAGCCGCGTGACGTTGTCCATCACCAGCAGCGCGCCGATGCGCGCGCCGTTCGGGCCGCGCAGGCCCGAGGCGCGCACCTGCAGCCAGGTGTCCGCCAACGGGCCCAGCTGGACGTCGCATTCCTGCGGGGACTCGCCGGCCAGGACCGCCAGCGCCTGTCGGGTAAGTTCGGGATGGCGGCCCACTTCCTGGATGCTGCGGCCGATCGCGCGCGCCGCATCAATGCCCAGCAGCTGGGCGCCGGCGGCGTTCAGGCCGATGACCATCTCGTGGTCGTCGATCGCCAGGACGCCCTCGGCCATGCTTGACAGCACCGCCTCGAGTTCGCCGCGCTGCCGCTCGATGGTCGCGATGCGCTCGCCAAGCTGGTTCGCCATGCGGTTCATCGCCCCGGTCACCGCGGCGATCTCGTCGGTCTCGGCCGCCTCCAGGCGCACGCCGAGGTCGCCGCCGGCGATGGCCTCGGCGCCCGCCTGCACGCGCTGCAGCGCCTGGCCCAGTGCGCGGGCGCGCAGGAACCCGATGAGCGCGGCCAGCGTCGCCACGACCAGCCCGGCGCCGGCCGTCTGCCCGTAGATGTGGCGCAACTGGTGGTCGATCGCCGCGACCGGCACCGCGGCGCGGACGACGAGCGGGCCCCGGCCGTCGTCACCGGCGGGCGCGACCTGGCGCGCCACGTAAAGCAGGCGTTCGCCGCGCGTGGCGCTGAACCGCATGCTGCGACCGATCGTCCCGCCCAGCGCCGCGGCCACTTCGGGCCGGTCGCGGTGGTTGTCCAGTTGCGAAGGGTGTTCCAGCGAGTCGCCCAGCACGCTGCCGTCGGCGGCGATCACCGTGAACCGCGCACCGGTCCCGTCGAACAGTTCGCGGCAGAGCGCCTGCAGTGCGGCCCCGTCGGCGGCCGCGACCGGCGCCGCCAGGCGCGGCGCCGCCACCGCGATCAGCGCCTCGAGGTGGTCGCCGGTGCGGTCGAGGTAGAACTCGCGCGCGGCGCGGCCCGCCAGGGCCGTCACCAGGACGAGGGTCACCAGCAGGATCAGGAGCAGGGGGGCAAGCGTCGCCCAGAGCAGTGTGCCGCGGCGCATCGCTCAGTCGCCCATCTTGTAGCCCACGCCGCGCACGGTGTGGATCATCGCGCCGTGGTCACCGAGCTTGCGCCGCAGCGCGGCCATCTGGACATCGACCGATCGGCCGGTGACGGGATAGTCGTCGCCATGGACGGCGCGGACGATCTGGTTGCGCGTGAAGACCCAGCCCGGACGCGAGGCCAGGAACTGGAGGATCCGGAATTCCGTCCGCGTCAGCTCGATCAATCCGTTGTCATCGGCGACCTCGTGGCGGCCGGGGTGGATGCGCAGTGAGCCGATCTCCAGCGGCTCCTCGCCGTCCGGGCGCGCCGCGGGACCGCGCCGAAGCACGGCCTGGACCCTGGCCAGCAGGATTTTCGGCCGGAAGGGCTTGGTGACGTAGTCGTCGGCCCCGGCGTTGAAGCCGGCGACGATGTCCTCCTCCTCGCCCTTGGCCGTGAGCATGATGATGGGGATGCCGGCGGTGGCGGGCGCGCCCTTCAGCGCGCGACAGACGTCGAGGCCCGACAGGCGCGGCAGCATGAGGTCGAGAAGGATCAGGTCGGGCTTGCCCTCGCGGGCCTCGCGCAGGCCGTCCTCGCCCGTGCCCGCGCAACTGGGCCGGTAGCCCTGGCGCTGCAGGTTGTACTCGAGCAGCTCGGCGATGTCCTCGTCGTCCTCGACGATCAGGACGTGCTCGTTCGCCATGGATCGATCTCCTTTACGCCGCCATTAACATTCGCGACTGCCGGTGACGGTCGGCCCAATGTCATGATTTCGCAAGTTAGGAAATTGTAAAGCGCATTCTACGGGCCGAATGGCGCCGGGCGCCTCCAGCCCTTACCGAATTTTTACCTGAAGCACACGTTCCCTTCACATGCGCCGGCTAACCTGTGGACCGACAAGAGTCCCTGCAGCAACCGGCCGGAGCGGCCGGACCAACCGTAGCGGAAAGGAGCGCCAGATGAAGCGCACGAACTCCCTGATTCGGTCCCTGTTCCTCGCGGTGGCGATCACGGCCGCCGTCGCAGCCACGGCCGCGGTCGTCGCTGACACCGCTTTCCCGGCGTACAAGAAGGCCGGCGCTGTCGCCGGGAGCCTCAAGAGCATCGGCTCGGACACCATGAACAACGAGATGGCGCTGTGGGCCGAGGGCTTCCGCGGCTTCCATCCGGAAGTCAAGATCGAGGTCGAGGGCAAGGGCAGCTCCACGGCGCCCCCGGCGCTGATCGCCGGCACGGCCAACTTCGGCCCGATGAGCCGCGCGATGAAGAGCGAGGAGATCGACCAGTTCGAGAAGCAGTTCGGCTACAAGCCGACGCAGCTGCGCACGAGCATCGACATGCTCGCGGTCTACGTGAACAAGGACAACCCGATCAAGGGCCTGACGCTGCAGCAGGTCGACGCCATCTTCTCCAAGACGCTCAAGGGCGGTTACGGCAAGCAGATCGTGACCTGGGGCGATCTGGGCCTGACGGGCGAGTGGAAGGACAAGCCGATCAGCCTGTACGGCCGCAACAGCGCCTCGGGCACCTACAGCTACTTCAAGGAACACGCCCTGTTCAAGGGCGACTACCGCGACGAGGTCAAGGAGCAGCCCGGCAGCAGCTCGGTCGTGCAGGGCGTGGCCTCGGACAAGTACGGCATGGGCTACAGCGGCATCGGCTACATCACCTCGGACGTCCGCGCGGTGCCGCTGTCGAGCGAAGCCGGTTCCGGCGCCGACTTCGTGGCGGCCGAGGCGGCCAACGCATACAGCGGCGACTACCCGCTGGCCCGGTTCCTTTTCCTGTCGCTGAACTACAAGCCGGGCAGTAAGCTGGACGACGTGCAGCGGGAGTTCATCCGCTTCGTGTTCAGCAAGGAAGGCCAGGCCGTGGTCGTCAAGGACGGCTTCCTGCCCGTGCCGGCTGCGGTGGCCCGTGAGGACCTCAAGACGGTGGGCATCACCCCGAACTTCTAGGATCCGTGGCGCGCGCATGAACCAGTCAACCGGGGATTCGGGCAACTCGTTCACGGGCCGGCGCCACAGCCGGAAGCCCCGGCGGGCCGTGCTCCTCGCCGACCGGTTCGCGCGACGGCTGATTACGACCAGCGGCATCGGCGGCATTGTCGCCGTGTCGCTGGTCGGCCTGTTCCTGGTCTGGGTCGCGCTGCCCCTCCTGCGCCCCACGCACCTGGCGCCGGAAGCGACTGGCGTCGTCTCGGGAGTCAATCCCGCGGCGAACGCCGTCGCCGTGCGCGTCGACAGTTACGGCACCATGTCCTGGAGCCTGCTGCCCGACGGCACCCTGGTGGTCCAGGACCTCGGCAGCGGCGCCGTCCTGCAGCGGGTTCCGGTGGTTCCCGGCCGCACGCCGACGGTCGCGAGTTCCGGCGGCGATCGCCTGGCCCTCGGCTTCGCCGACGGGTCGATCGTCACTGCGGCGATCGCGTACACGACGGGCTACCTGGCCGACGATGACCTGCCGGCGGAACTGCGGGGGTTGCCGGTCGGCTCGAATCGGCCCTGGGGCAACGGCCTGGCGACGCGGACTCCCGAGGGCCAGTGGCGCCACCAGGAGGTCACGCTCACGTGCGATCCGCCCGTGGCGCTCGGACCTTCGGCGATCCGCCTCGTGGACGTGACCGTCACCACGAACGGGATGATGGTGGCGGCCCTTGATTCGGCGTCGACATTTCATCACCGCCTGGTCACCTGGAAACGCAACCTGATGACCGGCGAGACGACCGCGCGTGTGCGTGGCGGTGACGTGGCGCTGGGCGCCGACGCAGCGCCGGGATTCGCGGCGCTGAAGCTCAACGACACCGGTACGTTCGCCCTCCTGGTGGGCGCCGACGGCCACGTGCTGACCATGGCGGACGAGGGGGATGGGTTCGCTGTCGCCGGTCGCCAGGAACTGGCCCCGGCGCCGGGCGTGGCCGTGACCTCCGTGGCCCTGCTGGCGGGCAAGGTGTCGCTGGCGGTCGGTGACGCCGGTGGTGGCGTCGGCATCTGGTTCCCGGTCGCCGGCCCCGACGGCCGCCCCGGCGCCCTGGCCTGTGCGCGGAGGCTCGTCGGCAATTCCTCCGCCGTCACCGCCATGGCCGCCTCCGAACGCTCGCGCATGCTGGCGGTCGGCCATGCCGACGGGTCGCTGGACGTTTTCAGCGCCTTGAGCGCGCGCCGATTGGGCCACGTGTCCAGCGCGGTCGGCGCCGTGCGCCAACTCGCGCTGTCGCCGCGCCAGGACCGTGTGCTGGCGCTCGGTGATGCCGGGCGCGGCCTGTGGGGGCTGGATGCGCCCCATGCAGACGTCAGCCTGGGGCTGCTGCTGCGGCCGGTGTGGTACGAAGGCTACCCGAAACCCGCCTACGTCTGGCAGTCGTCCTCGTCCACCGACAGCGCCGAACCCAAGCTGAGCCTCGTGCCGCTGGTTTTCGGGACCCTCAAGGCGACCATCTATTCGATGCTCTTCGGCCTGCCGATCGCCCTGCTGGCAGCCGTCTACACGAGCGAGTTCCTGCCGCGCCAGGCGAGGGCCCGCGTCAAACCCGTCATCGAGATCATGGCCAGCCTGCCGAGCGTCGTGCTCGGCTTCCTGGCTGCGCTGGTGGTGGCGCCGCTGGTCGAGGCGCACGTCATCGGCGTCATGGCGGTGATGATGCTCGGGCCCTTCTTCGTGCTGCTGGGGGCGCACCTGTGGCAGCTCCTCCCGCGCGACCTGGCGCCCAGGCTGGCTCCGGCCCGCCCCGTGGTCATCCTGCTCTGCCTGGTCGGCGGCGCCGCGCTGGCCTGGCGATCCGGCCCGTTGCTCGAGGACATGCTGTTCGCCGGCAACCTCAAGGCGTGGCTCGAGGGACGCGTGGGCACCGGCGCTGCCGGGTGGCTCGTGCTCCTGCTCGCGCCCAGCAGCCTGTTCGTCGCGTGGCTCAACGTTCGCCACGGCGAGGGACTGCTGCGCAGGCGCGGCTCGACCTGGCGGCACCGCGAACTGGCGTTGCTGGACCTGGCGCGATTCCTCCTTTCGGCGCTGGCGGCGGTGGGGCTGGCGCTCGTGATCGGCTGGCTGGCCGACGCGGCCGGCTGGGATCCGCGCGGATCCGTCTTCGGGACCTACGTCCAGCGCAACGCGCTGGTCGTCGGCGTCGCGATGGGCTTCGCGATCATCCCGCTGATCTACACGATCAGCGAGGACGCGCTGGTCTCGGTGCCGGATCACCTGCGGGCCGCCTCGTTGGGGGCGGGCGCCTCGAACTGGCAGACCGCCGTGCGCGTCGTCATCCCGCCCGCGATGAGCGGCCTGTTCTCGGCCGCCATGATCGGACTCGGGCGCGCCGTCGGTGAGACGATGATCGTGCTGATGGCCGCCGGCAACACCCCGATCATGCAATGGAACATCTTCAACGGCTTCCGCACCCTGTCGGCGAACCTCGCCGTCGAGTTGCCCGAAGCGGTGCAGAACAGCACCCACTACCGCACCCTTTTCCTGGCGGCGTTGCTGCTGTTCGCGATGACGTTCGTGCTGAACACGGTCGCCGAGGCCGTGCGGCTGCATTTCCGGCGAAAGACGACGCGGCTGTGAGCCGGGGCGGCGGCAGCAGGGCCGGCGATGCCGGGTCGTCGGCGGTTGATCGCCGGCAGTCGCGACCGGCCAATGCGCTGTTGGCCCGCAATGAGCCGATGGTCTGGCTGACCGGCGGCGGGCTCGTCGTGGGGCTGATCATGGTGGCGGCCCTGGTCACGTTCGTCTTCTGGCAGGGCCTCGTCACTTTCTGGCCGGGCCCGGTCGTCAGCCTGCGCACCGCCGACGGGACGGTGTCCATGGGCGAAGTGACCCGCGTCGAGCGATTCCGGCCCGAGCCGGCGGTCGTGGCCGCACTGCCTCCCGAAGCGGCGGCCGACCTGCGCTCCGGGGACGGCACCGCGCGCCGCCGGTTGGTGCGCATCGGCAATTTCGAACTGACCGGCGAGCACTTCCGCTGGGTCGAGGACTACCGCCTGGCTCCCGCCGGCGAGAGTCGTCCCGAATGGGCCTACGTCTTCGAGCGCACGGCCTGGGGCCGATTCTACGGCGTCCCCGAGGCGTACCTGGACGGCGAGCGCGTGCTGGCGGA
>CAIOLW010000184.1 GCA_903859215.1 uncultured bacterium
AAAGAAGGGTACCTTGAATCGTCAGGGCCGTGACATCTGGGGCTTCGCGCTGGGCTACTTCCTGGCCTATATCCCCTATTCGATGCTCGCCAAGGGCATCTCGAAGGGCCTGTTCTCGGTCGACGGCAAGGGCCTGGACGGCCCGGTGCTGCTGCCCATCTCGATGCTTTTCTCGGTCGCGGTCATGTTCGGGTACTGGGGCCTGAACGGCTGGTGGATGGACGCCGCCCGGGCGCGTCCCTGCCGCCTGGGCCCGCTGCTGGTCCCGCGACCGCGACGGGGCACCTGGCTGTCGGGCCTGTGCGTGGCCGGCATCAGCGCCTCGACGACGCTCGCGTTCACGTTCAGCGGCGTCAGCATCGTCCTGGCCATGCTGCTGATGCGCGGCGGCGTGCTGGTGATGGGGCCGTCCGTCGACGGGCTGCTGCGGCGGGGAGTGAGCGGCCGCGCCTGGCTCAGCTTCGGGCTGACGCTGGCGGCGCTGCTGCTGTCGCTGAACGGCTCGTCCGGCTTCCACATCCCGCGCGGCTGCGCGCTGGTGCTGGGCGTGTACCTCGCCTGCTACCTCACGCGACTGTGGCTGATGACGCGCCTGGCCAAGCTGCCCGACCCGGTCGAGAACCGTCGCTTCCTCATCGAGGAGCAGTTCGTCGGCAACACACTGTTGGTGGTCGGGCTGGTCGCCTGGGCATTGAGCGGCGCCGGCACGGTCGGCGCCTCGCTGCGCCTCGGGTTCACCGGGCTGTGGCACGACCGCGGCCTGGTCGCGTCGCTGCTGGCGATGGGCTTCTGCTCGGCGGGCACAGGCATGTTCGGCAGCCTGATCTTCCTGGACCACCGCGAGAACACGTTCTGCATCCCGCTCAACCGCGCCTCGAGCCTGCTGGCGGGCATCCTCGCCAGCCTGCTGATGCACGTGATCTTCGCCACGTCGGTGCCGCGCACCGTCGAACTGGTGGGCGCGATGCTGGTGGCCGGGGCGCTGGTCGTGTCGGCGCTGCCGGGCCGCGGCGCCCGGTTTGCCCGGAATTCCTGAGTTGTCGTTCCGCCGGACGGAACGGGCATCGAGTAGACTCGTCTGACCGTTCGAAGCCCGACGTCCTGCCACGATCGGAGCACCCACTCATGCCGATCATCGAGCCCTGCCTGGACTCCGCGGAAATGGCCGAGGCCCGCCGTCGCGAACTGGCCATCCCCGTGGCCAAGGCCAGCGAACTCGGCCGCTCGGCGCTGGCCATCTCCACCCAGGGCTGGTACCTGCACCGCCCGGGACAGAAGGTGGACATCAGCCGCGAGGTGCAGGCCGCCTGCGCCGGCACGCGCAGCATCCCGCCGGACGCGGCGCTGGGCAACGACGAGCCCCAGGGCTACATCCCGAACTACATCCAGGTCGCCAACGAGACGACGCTCGGCGCCGCCCGTCGCCTTTACGAGGACGGCTGCCGGCGCCCGCTCGTGCTCAACTTCGCCAACGGCCTGCACCCGGGCGGCGGCTTTCTCGACGGCGCGCGCGCCCAGGAAGAGGTGCTCTGCCGCTCGAGCGCCCTCTACCTGACGATCAAGGACGACCCGATGTACGCGGCGCACCTGCTCGCGGGGTCGCCCGCATCCTCGGACTGGGTCATCTACTCGCCCGACGTGCCGGTTTTCCGCACGGACGACGGCGAGCTGCTGCCGCAGGCCTGGCCGCTCAGCATCATCACCTGCGCCGCGCCCTACGCGCCGGCGGTGGGCGCCGAGCGATCGGCCGCGCTGCTGCGCCAGCGCATCCACCGCGTGCTGGCGGTGGCGCAGGCCATGGGGCACACGAAGATCGTCCTGGGCGCCTGGGGCTGCGGCGCCTTCCGCAACGACCCGCGGCGCACGGCGCTCGATTTCCGCAAGGCGCTCGAAGGCCCGTTCAACCATGCGTTCAGCCAGGTCGTTTTCGCGATCAGCGACTGGTCGCCCGAGCGCCGCACCCTCGGCGCGTTCCGCGAGGCCTTTCCCGATCCCGAGCCGGAACCGCCGCGCACCATCCCCGTGCAGCCGGGCGACTGGGACACCAAGCCGATGCCGCCGCAGCATGCCGACATCCCCGTCGACCGCCGCTTCAGCGCCTCGGAAATGGACCAGCTCCGCCTCGGGGTGATGCCGGAACAGATGGAAGACAAGTGGTTCATCTACTGGGATGACGACCAGCTGTTCCTGCACCGCAGCTGGACGGGCCTGTGCGCCTTCATCGCGCAGTTCGCGGAGGATGCCGAAGGCTGGCGCGTGG
The DNA here is from genome assembly GCA_903859215.1 of uncultured bacterium. Lineage (GTDB taxonomy): Bacteria > Krumholzibacteriota > Krumholzibacteriia > LZORAL124-64-63 > LZORAL124-64-63 > CAINDZ01. Next base: position 2,261 of record CAIOLW010000184.1, read on the forward strand.
TCAGTATCCGCGCCAACCGGGATCCCGGCCAGTGCGGCCAGACCGACGACGCGGAAGACGCGGCGATGGCGCTGTTCGTGATCGACGTGGTGGTGCTCGGGAAGTTCGAGGAGTTCCCGAACGATAGCCTGGCGCCGCCGGAAGCGGCCATTGCGGCATGGGGCGTGGTGGGGCGCGCGATCCTGGGGCAGCACCCGACGTAGCCTGCCCGTCCCTCTTGACAAACCCCACCCCTTCCCCCGAATGATGCCCCGGATCCACCGACCGGGGGCAGGCAACATCGACCGCGACCTCTACAGCCGCAGCAAGGCGCTCTTCCTCAGGGCGCTCGACCTGGCGCCCGCCGAGCGCGAGGCATTCCTCGTCGCCGAATGCGCCGCGGATGCGGAACTGCGCGCGCAGGTGGACGAACTGCTGGCCCACGCCCAGGGCGGCGCCCCCGCGGCCGGGGCCGGCCGCCTGCTCGAAGGTTCGGCGACGTCGGTGGTGCCCGAGCGCATCGGACGGTGGGTGGTCAGCGAGGTGCTGGGCGAAGGGGCGATGGGCGTCGTCTACCGCGCGCACGATCCCGCCGACACGGCCGGACCCGGCGGCGCGCCCCGCGAGGTGGCGCTGAAGGTCCTGCGCCCGGGCGTGCTCTCGCCGACGGCCATCAGCCGCTTCCGGCGCGAGGCCACGGCGCTGAGGCAGCTCGACCACCCGGGCATCGCCGCGCTCTACGATGCCGGCCCGGAGGAAACGACGCCGGGCGTCCAGCCCTACCTGGCGATGGCGTACGTGCCGGGCGTGTCGCTGCGCGCGTGGCGCGAGACGAACCCGCCCGCCGCCGAGCGCCTGCGCGTGCTGGCCGAGCTGTGCGATGCCGTGCAGGCCGCGCACGACCGCGGCATCATCCACCGCGACCTCAAGCCCGAGAACATCGTCGTCACGCCCGAGGGGCGGCCGGTGGTGCTCGACTTCGGCATCGCGCGGCTGGCGGCGCGCGACAACCTCAACGCCACGCTCGCCACCGAGACGTGGCAGCTGCTGGGCACCGTCCGCTACATGAGCCCCGAGCAGGCCGAGGGCGGGCCGGCCGATCTCGATGCGCGCAGCGACGTCTACGCGCTGGGCGTCATCGGCTACGAGCTGCTGGCGGGGCGACTGCCCTACGACCTGGAGAAGCTCTCGACGCCGCGGGCCCTGTTCGCCGTCGCCACCGAAGAGCCGCAGGCGCTCGGCACGCACGGCGCCACGTTCAGCGGCGACCTCGAGCTCATCATCCACCACGCGCTGGCCAAGCTGCCGGCCGAGCGTTGCGCGTCGGCGGCCGTGCTGGCGGCGAACCTGCGGGCGTACCTGGGCGGCAGGCCGATCGGGCTGCGGCGGCCGGGACTGTCCAGGCGCTGGCGCCGATACCTGCGCACGCGGCCCCGCCTGCGGCGGACGCTGTCCGGCGCGATGATCGTCGCCGCCGCGGCGCTGGTCGCCCTGGTCGCGCTGAACCTGCGGCCGGGGGCGCCGAAGGCCTCGCTGACGCATGTGATGACGCTGCTCGAGGACGGCGACCGCAAGCGACACGACGATGCCCCCACGCCCGCGACGCTCGCCGAGGCCTCGCATCTGTTCGCGGCCGCGCGGGACGAACTGGCGCAACTGCCGCAGCGCCCCTGCTACCCCGCGCTGCGCCGCTACACGTACTGGAGGCAGGGCGAGCTGTCGTATTTCATGGGCGCCCGCGCCCACGATCCCGACGTGATCGAACAGGCGCGCGGTTTCTGGCGCGACGCCCGGGCGTTCGGCCTTCCGGTGTGGGACGAGGCGTCGGGCGCCGATCCGAATTGGCCCATCTTCGGGCGCCTGGAGCGGCTCGGCATGCACCACCCCTTCCTCGGCCAGGGCATGGCCTCTGGCCTGGTGGCCGTCTACCGGGCCCCGGTCACGAACACCAGGGAAGCGCTGGACCGGTACGAGGAAAGCCTCGGCCTGGTGTCGAACGGGGCCGACAACTACCTGCCCGGGGGACCGGGAGACTGGGTCCGGCAGAGCGACCGCGCGGACGTCGTCCTCAACGTGGCCGATTGCCTGGTCTCGCTCGGCGACCTGACCGGCGACCTTGCCGTGCTCGACCGCGCCGCGCTGCGGATGCGCGTCGCGGCCCGGACCGACAGCCTCCGCAGCATCGAGGGTCGCTCGTACATGGCGCACGCGCGGGCGCGCGCCCATTTGGTGCGCGCCGCCGTGAAGTTCGCCGCCGGCAACCGCACAGGCGCCGTCGACGATGCGGACACCGCGTGGGCGTACCTCAACGACGCGCTCGACCTGCGCCCCGAGGCGGCCGGGCGTTCGTACTGGAAGTTGCGCCGCGACCGCGCGCGGCTGGATGTGCTGGGCGCGGAACTGGCCGACAAGCCGGCCGGGAAACGCCGGCGGCTCGACGACGCGTTGGCGGAAATCGACGCCGGCGTCGTCCCCCTGCAACCGGATCCCGACGACTTCGAACTCGCGCTCGCGGACGCCGACCGGGCCGGCATCTGGACGGAGATCGGCGCGCTGGCGCCCGCCGGCCCGGGCTTCGCGCGGGCGGACTCGCTGCTCGGCGTGTCCGGCGCCGTCTTGACGGCCGGGCGCTTCCCGGTCCAGGCGGCGGAACTGGCCTGGCGCCGGGGGCGGCTCGACAGGCTGCGCGCAGCCACGACCAGCGATACCGCTTTGCGCGCGGCCGCAGCACAGGCGCTCGCGCGGGTCGGCGATCTGCTCCCGGTCGCCGAGTGGCCGGTCCTGCACGCCCGGGTCGAAAAGGAAACGGCCGCGCTGGCGGCCGTGAAGTAGGAAGGCTGTCGTTCCGGTCCCGCCGGTCGATTCAGTCGGCCAGCGCGCGCCGCAGCCACGCCTGCGCGTGCAGCCACTGCCCGCGCACGTGCCGCTCGGACACGCCCAACTGCGTCGCGATCTCCACCTGTGTCAGGCCGCCGAAGAAACTGAGCTCGACGATCTGCGCCTCCTGCGGATCCAGTTCGGCCAGCTTCGCCAGCGCCGCATCCAGCGCCAGCACGTCCTGCGCCTCGCGCGACGGCAGCTGCGTCGCCTCGTCCAGCGTCACCCGCACGGCGTCGCCGCCGCGCTTGGCGGACAGGCGCGCCCGCGCGTGGTCGACCAGGATCTGCCGCATCGCCACCGCGGCCATCGCCAGGAAGTGCGTGCGGCCGTGGATATCCAGGCGGCGCTGCTGGCGGAACTTCAGGTACACCTCGTTGACCAGTGCGGTGGGCTGCAGGGCGTGGTCGACACGCTCGCGCTTCATCCCGCGCGCGGCCAGCTTGCGCAGCTGCTCGTAGACGAGCGGCATCAGCTCGTCGAGGTGCTCGGAGTTCGCGCGGTCGGGCTGGCTATCCATATTTACGGACCATCTGGTGCACGGTTGGGACATCATCCACGGGCGGCGCCCCTGTCGGCGACACCGCGGACCGGATCAGTAAACGCCGGGATCGGGCATTCGTCAAATGATCGCGCCCGGCTTGACGCCCGGCAGGGGCCCCGCGATACTGCCGCGATGCACGCGCGCGCTCCCCAATCCTCCCGCCGCGACCGGACGCTGGCCGCCTGGCCCGTCCTGCTGGCCCTGCTCCTGACGGGCCTGGTCTACCGTGACGTGGGCCGTTACGGGTTCATCAATTACGACGACCCCGTGTACGTGTCCGACAACCCGCAGGTGACCGGCGGGCTGTCCCCGGCTGCGCTGGGCTGGGCCTTCACCACCGGGCACGCCGGCGTGTGGGTGCCGGCCACCTGGGTCTCACTCCAGGCCGACGCCTCGCTGGCGGGTCCGGGGCCGGCCGGCTTCCACCGCACGAACCTGCTGCTGCACCTGCTCAATGTCGTGCTGGTCTTCCTGCTGGCGCGGCGGCTCTGCGGCAGCGCGGCGGCCAGCGGCGTCGTGGCCGCGCTGTTCGGAGTGCACCCGGTCAACGTCGAGGCGGTGGCCTGGGTGACCGCGCGCAAGGACCTGCTGATGGCGGCGTTCCTGCTGGGGGCGGTACTCGTTGCGCTGGCCGCGGCGGATGCCCGGCGCCGCGCGACCGCGGGCGTGCTCGCGGCGCTGGCGATGCTGGCCAAGCCGGCGGCGGTCGTCGCGGGACCTTTGCTGCTGCTCGTCGTGCGCTCGCTGTCGTGGCGCCCGAACGCGCCGCGGCGCGGGTGGAAGCCCGACCTCGCATGGACTGCGGGCCTGCTGGCTATCGCTGCCGCCGTCTCGCTGGCCGCGCTGAAGCTGGCGCCGGGCGAGGACCTGGCCGCGCGCTTCCGCAAGCCGGTGGCCGTGCGCGCCGGCGAGGCGCTGGTCGGCGTCTTCCGCTACCTGCACCGCCTGGCCTGGCCCACGCACCTGACCGTGCGCTATCCCGATGCAGCCGTGACGACCACACTGGTGCCGGCCCTGCTCGCGGGCGCGGCGCTCATCGCGCTGACGTACGCCGCGTACCGCTGGCGCCGCCGCGCACCGCTCGTGGCTCTGGGCTGGGGCTGGTTCCTGCTGTGCCTGCTGCCGTCGCTCGGCCTGGTGCAGGGCGGGCAACTGCCGCTGGCCGACCGTTACGCGTATGTGGCCGGCATCGGGGTGTGGCTGCTGCTGGCGGGCGCGGCGCTGCAGGTGGCGGCGGGGCGGCGCGCGCTGCAGGCGGCAGCGCTGGCGATCGGCGTCGTCGCCTGCGCCGGCGCCACGATCGGTTCCGTGCGGCAGGTCGCCACCTGGCGCGACGACGGCGCGTTCTGGCAGCACGCCCTGGCCGTCAACCCGGACAGCGAACTGGCGCACGTGAACCTGGGCCTGCACCTCGACGCGCAGCACAAGCCGGCCGAGGCGCTGCCGCACCTCGAGGCCGCGCTCGCCCTGGTCCCGCGCGGCGACACGCACTACGACGCCGGCAACGTCTGCGTGGAACTGGGCCGCGCCGCCGACGCCGAACGCCACTTCCGCAGCGCGCTGCAACTGAAGCCGGAACTGGTCGAGGCGTCACTGAACCTGGGCGCGCTGCTGGCGCAGCAGGGCCGGCTGGACGACGCGCGCCTGGTGCTGCTGGCCGCCGAGGAGCGCCGGCCCGACGTCGCCTCGCTGCAGTACAACCTGGCTCTCATCGCCTCGCTGCAGGGCGATGCGGCCGACGCGCAGGATCGCTGCCGGCGCGCGCTGAAGCTGGACCCGGCGCACGCGGGCGCCAGGGAACTGCTCGCCGGGATCAGCGCGCAAACTCGTACGACATCCCCGTGATACGCCCGCGCCAATAGGGCTTCGGGCCCTCGGGCAGGATCCACGACACTTCGCCGCTCATCGGCACGCGCATGCCGTCCTGCATTTCGTAGTCGCTCCAGCGGCCTTCCCACGGCGTGGGGATGACGGCGTCGCCCACGGCGCGGCCACGCGATTCGGCCAGGATGGATGCGAGCAGGCCGTCGGCGCCGAAGCGGAACAGCATCGTCAGCGAGAACGGACCGTCCGCCAGCGTCGCCAGCGCGCAGGTATCGTCGACGGCAGCCCACCGCACACCCTGGCTCGGCAGCAGCGCCGTCGGGTACCACGCCGCCTCCGCGAAGTAGCGCATCAGTTCGCCGTGGGCGACCTCGGTCGAGCCGCCCAGTTTCATGACGGTGACCAGGCCGAACATCGACGCGTGGAGCACGCCCTCGCCGGCGACGTAGGCGTCGTGCACGCGCACCGACAGGCCCGGCGCCACCTTGATGCGCGCATCCCAGAGGAATCCCGGCCGCTGCGTGACAACGCGCTGGCGCGACGTGAACGGCTGCCACTTCTCGCTGCCTTCACCCATGTTGAAGGTGCCGGCGTGCTCGACCGTGACGGCCGTGACGATGGGCTGCCCGTCGACGAGCACCGCCTCGAACCAGCGACGCACCGGGGCCGGCAGTTCGACCAGCTCGGCGGCGTGGAAGCGGGGCACGTCCGGCGCCAGGCGCGAGGCCTCCAGGCGAGCCCGCAGGTCGGCGTTGGCCCGCCGCCAGCGCCAGGCGCCCACGGCCAGGCAGAGGGCGGCGACGACAACCAGGGCAGCGAGCGTGAACAGGACCATTTCCCGGATCATGAAGCCCTCCATGACGGCGAGACGCTCGTCCGCGGCCGGGGGCCGGCGGCGCTTTCCCGGACGGGGTGATGATGGCACTACGATATCGCCGCGGCAAACCCTATCGGCGCCCCCGCGTACCGTGTGATCCCCCGCGCCGCCCGTTCCCGCCATTGGCGACATGGCGGGGCAGGCGACCAGGCCGCTCCGCAAACATCGACCGACCCCCTGCTGCGAAGGAACCGGCATGAAACGCAGGCGACGCGACGCATTCCTGTTGGCGCTGGTCCGGACCGTGAGCGTGGTCGCCATCGTTCTGGCGACGGCGGTCGCCTTCGCCAACGACGAGGTCACGGGATGGGGCAGCACGGTCGTGCGGGTGCCGGATGTGCTGCCGCGGTTCACCGTCGTCGCGTCGGGCGACCACTACAACGTGGGCCTGAAGGCCGACGGCACGCTCGTCGCCTGGGGACTCAACACCACCGGCCAGTGCGTGCTGCCGTCGCCGAACGCCGCCTTCGTGGCCGTGGATGCGGGCGCCTACCACGGCCTGGCCCGCCGGAGCGACGGCTCCATCGTCGTCTGGGGCGACAACAGCTACGGCCAGTACGCCGTGCCGGCGCCGAACTTCGGCTTCACGAAAATGTCGGCCGGCGGCGGGCACAGCCTGGCCCTGCGGGGCGACGGCTCCATCGCCGCGTGGGGCGCCAACGAGGCCGGGCAAAGCACGGTGCCCGCCCCGAACACGGGATTCACCGCGGTAGCCGCCGGCGGCGGGCACAGCCTGGGCTTGAAAACCGACGGCTCCATCGTCGCCTGGGGCGACAACACGGCCGGCCAGTGCACGGTGCCCGGCCTCAACACGGGCTTCATCGCGGTAGCGGCGGGCGACGAGCACAGCCTCGGCCTGAAAGCCGACGGCTCCGTCGTCGCCTGGGGCGACAACCTGGACAGCGAGTGCAACGTGCCGGCGCCGAACACGGGCTTCGTCGCCATCGCGGCCGGCCCCTACCACAGCCTGGGCCTGAAGGGCGACGGGTCCATCGTCGCCTGGGGCTATGGCTCGAGCGGCCAGTGCACGGTGCCCGCGCCGAACACCGGCTTTGCCTGCGTGGCCAACAGCGGGTTCCAGCACAGCCTGGCGCTGAAGACGGACGGGACGCTCGTCGTGTGGGGCGGCAGCGGCTGGGCCGAAGGCATCACGCCGTCGGCCGGCACAGGCTTCGCGGCGCTGTCGGCGGGCGGCGTCCACTGCCTCGGGTTGAAGCTCGACGGCACCATCGTCGCGTGGGGCACCAACACCAACGGCCAGTGCAACGTGCCGGCGCCGAACGCGGACTTCGCGGGCGTGGCGGCGGGCCCGCAGCACAGCGTGGGCCTGAAGAAGGACGGCTCCATCGTCGCCTGGGGCAGCAACACCTGGGGCCAGTGCAACGTGCCGGCGCCCAACAGCGGGTTCATCGCCGTGGCCGCGGGCGGGGACAACGCGGGCGCGCACAGCCTGGGCCTGAAGGCGGACGGCTCGATCATCGCCTGGGGCCGCAACGACAACGGGCAGTGCACGGTGCCGGGGCCCAACAGCGGTTTCACCGCCGTCGCGGCGGGGGGCGACCACGGCCTCGGGCTGAAGGCGGACGGCTCGATCGTCGCCTGGGGACTCAACACGAGCGGCCAGTGCAACGTACCGGCGCCCAACAGCGGGTTCATCGCCGTCGCCGCCGGCTTCGCACACAGCCTCGGACTGAAGAACGACGGCTCGATCGTCGCCTGGGGCCTGGGCACGAACAACCAGTGCGCCGTGCCGGCGCCCAACAGCGGGTTCATCGCCGTGGCCGCCGGCAGCCGCCACAGCCTGGGCCTGAAGGCCGGCGGCGTGATCGCGGCGTGGGGCCTCAACACGAGCAACCAGGCCAACGTGCCGGCGGCGAACGTCGGGTTTTTCGGCATCGCCGCGGGCGGCGCGCAGAACCTGGCCCTGCGCCGGACGTCGCCGGTCGCCGGCGTCGGCGATGGGCCCATCGTTCCAGAGGAGAAGGTGTCGCTGGGCTCGGCCCCGAACCCGTTCAACCCGCAGACGTCGTTCAGCTTCAGCCTGGCGCACCCGGGGCGCGTCTCGCTGGCGATCTATGACGTGCGGGGCGCCCGCATCGTCGACCTGGTCGAGGCTTTCCTGCCGGCGGGCGATCGCACCGTGGCCTGGGACGGCACCGACCGGCGCGGAATGGCCGTGGCGTCGGGCGTGTACCTGGCGCGCCTGCGGACGCCGGCGGGCACGGGCGTGACCAAGGTGACGCTGGTCCGCTGACGGGACCGACCCGGGATGGCCGGCGTGGGATGATCCCTCGCATCGCCCGTTCCCGCCCTTGCGTGTGAGAAGCATGTCCGCAGCGCACCCGACCGGGAACGGGTGCGCAGCAAGCCCGAACCGTCCCGGATCCCGCACCTGCGGAGAGGACCAGATCATGAAGACATCCCTTGCGGGGCAAGTCGCACGGACGCTCGCGCTCGCCCTCCTGCTGCTGGTGTCGCTGCCCGCACGCAGCGCCCACGCGGCCGGGGCCGACGGCGCCTGGCAGCCGCTCTACGGGCCGTTCCAGAACGGCGGCGCGATGGCACTGGATGACGGCCGCCACTGCATCTACACGTGGGGCGGCGACCACACGGACATGGTCCGCAAGCTGCCGCTCAACTGGTACCCGTATTCCTGGGAGATGATCGAGACGACGGGCACGCCGCCGCCCATCCGCAGCGGCCATACCCTGGTGTTCGACGGCGCCCGCGACCGCCTGATCGTGTTCGGCGGGAGGGACACCGCCGGCCAGGCCCTGAACGACGTGTGGCAGCTGACACTCGGGGCCAACCCCACCTGGTCCGAGCTGGCGGCCTACGGCTCGGTGCCCGACCCGCGCGACGCCTTCGGCGCCTGCTTCGTGCCCGGCTCGTCGACCCTCTACGTGTTCGGCGGCCTCGACAACGACGGCGGCGTGCTGGCCAACGACCTCTACGCGCTGAACCTGGCCTCGAACCCGCCCTACTGGTACGCACCGGCGCAGTCGGGCGACATCCCGAGCGGCCGCTTCGGCAGCCCGTTGACGCTCGACCCGGCCAACAATCGCCTGCTGATGTTCGGCGGCAACGACGGACAGGGTGACCTGGCCGACGAGCACGAAATCGACCTCGCGACGTACGAGTGGACCACACAGCCCATGTCGGGGATCACACCGGAGGCCCGCCGCGAACACGTGTGCACCTTCGACCAGAACGCGTCGAAGCTGCTCGTCTGGGGCGGCACGGCGGCGGACGACTCGCTGCGGGCCTTCGACATGAACACGCACGAGTGGTCTTCCCTCACGTATTTCATCGGGCCGCCGGTCCGCGGCGGCGGGCCGTCACTTGGCGTGTTCGACCCGGCGTGGGACGAACTGGTCGTGCTCGCTGGGCAGCGCGGCGCCGAAGCCTGGGCCTTCCACAAGGCAGCGCCGGACAATTTCTGGTACTGGACGGGGCCGATGGACTACCTGTTCGGCGCGACCATGGTCGTGGACCACGCCCATTCGCGGGCGATCGCCTACGGCGGCACGAACGCGCTCAACATGGCCCCGCGCAGCGACTACTGGGAGTTCGCCTTCCACGACCCGATCGGCTGGAACGGCATCAACACCGGCGGTGTCCAGGCGCCGGCGCGCACCGGACATGTGGCGGTTTGGGACGACAACCACGACCGGATGCTGGTCTTCGGCGGACGTGACGAGTCCATGGCCCTGATGAACACGGTGTATGCGCTGCAGGACAGCGCCGACTTCATGAACTGGCAGGCCCTCTCGCCGGCGGGAACGCCCCCGTCGCCGCGGATCTACTCGCAGGGGATCTACGACCCCGTCGGCGACCGCATGCTCGTCTTCGGCGGCCTGGACAACACGGGCTTCATCGGCGGCCTATACCAGTTGTCCCTGTCTTCGACCCCGACCTGGTCGATGGTCCCCACGACCGGCGGACCGAGCGGACGCGGCGCCGCCAGTGTCATCTACGACGCCCCGCGCCACCGCATGATCCTCTTCGGCGGCGCCGGCAGCGACTACACGAACGACGTCTGGGCGCTCGACCTGCCCGGCCTGACCTGGACGCAGCTGCACCCGACAGGCACGCCGCCGATCGGCCGCTGGAAGCACACGGCCGTCTTCGACGCGAAACGCAACCGCATGGTGGTGTTCGGCGGGCGCACGACCGGCAGCATCGACGCGAACGACGCCTGGGCGCTGGACCTCGCGTCCGCGACGCCCGCCTGGACACAACTGGCGGCGACCGGCTACCTGCCCATGGGCCGGTCCGATGCAAGCGCGGCCTACGACTTCATCGGCGACCGCCTGCTCGTCTACGGCGGCGTCAGCCTGATCGACTGGAACTTCGCCATCGCCCAGCAGGACCTGTGGAGCCTGCAGTTCAGCGGCAGCTACGTGGCCGGGGTCACGCCGCCGGACAACCAGGCCGACCCGGCGTCGGGCCCGGGCCTGTCCGTGTCGCCCAACCCATTCAACGGCCGCGCGTTGTTCACGCTGGCGGCCCCTGAGGGCGGCAAGTCGACGCACGCCACACTGGACCTCTATGACGTGCGCGGTTGCCGCGTCGCCAAGCTGTTCGATGGGATGATCAGCGGCGGGGAGGACCGCGCCTTCGCCTGGGAAGGGAACGACGACGACGGCCGGCCGGTCGGCAGCGGCACCTACCTGGCGCGGGCGGTGGTCGGGAATCGGGCCGTGACGACGCGGATCGCGATCGTCCGTTAGGCCCGGGTTCGCGGCACGGTGGGCGATCAGGGCGAAGTCGCCCGCCGTTGCCGCGGCACCAACCATTTCCTGCTGAACCGGACCCGTGCCCGGTGCTATGATGATGGACCTGCATCGGGAATGCCCCGCATCGGGAATGTCTTGGGCTCCGGGGGATCGGTCCATGAACGGGAACATGCCAGGCGCCTCGTGCGTCACCCTGCTGCTGCAGGCTGCGCGCGACGGCGACGACGAGGCGCGCGAGCGGCTGTTCCCGGCCGTCTACGCCGAACTGAACGTGATCGCGCGCCGCCACATGCGGCACGAGCGCGCCAACCACACGCTCGAGCCCGCCGGCCTGGCCAACGAGGCCATCATCCGCCTGCTCGACCGCGAAGTCTCCACGTTCGAGGACCGCCAGCAGTTTCTGCGCACCGCGTCGATGGTGATGCGCCGCGTGCTCATCGACCACGCGCGGGCGCGGGGCGCCGCCAAGCGCGGGGCCGGCCGCCAGGTGACGCTCTACGACGACATCGCCGACGACGGCCGCTCGCCGCTCGACACGCTGGAACTGGACCGCGCGCTCACAAGGCTGGCCGAGGCCGAGCCGCGCTGGGCGCAGGTCGTCGAGCTGCGCTTCCTGCTGGGGCTCGAGGTGACCGAGGTCGCAGAACTGCTCGGGGTGTCCACCGCCACGGTCAAGCGCGACTGGCGCTTCGCGCGCGCATGGCTGGCCCGCGAACTGGGCGCGCCGCCGCCGGAGGACTCCCGTGGCGGGTGACGGTGACCGGCTCAGGCGCCTGCGCGAACTGTTCGACGCCGTCGTCGACCTGCCGCCCGACCAGCGGCGCGTCGAACTGGAAGCCCTCGCGGGCGGCGACCCATCATTGGTGCGCGAGGTCTCCGAACTGATCGGCGAATCCGAGCGCACGATGCCGGGCCTGGTCTCGGGCGGCGCCAACCTGCCGGCGGCCGACAGCGCCGGATCGCTGGTGGGCCAGCGGCTGGGCCCCTACGAGATCGTGCGCCTGGTCGGCCTCGGCGGCATGGGCGCGGTGTACGAGGCCCGGCGCGACGAGGACCAGTACCAGCGGCGCGTCGCCATCAAGCTGGTGCGGCTCGAGCTGAACCAGCCGCCCACGCTTGCCCGCTTCCGGCGCGAGCAGCGCATCCTCGCCTGCCTGCAGCACCGCAACATCGCCACGCTGTTCGACGGCGGCATCGGGCCCGACGGCCGCCCCTTCCTGGTCATGGAATACGTCGAGGGCGAATCGATCACCGCCTACTGCGACCGCAAGCGGTTGACGATCGAGCAGCGCCTGGGTCTCTTCCGCCAGGTCTGCGCCGCGGTGCAGCACGCGCACCGCAACCTCGTCATCCACCGCGACCTGAAGCCGGGCAACATCCTGGTGAACGCTGACGGCGACGTGAAGCTGCTCGATTTCGGCGTCGCCAAGCTGCTCGACCCGCAGGTCGAGGACGAGATGCCGCTGACGCGCGGCGGCGCGCGCGCCTACACGCCGGAGTACGCGAGCCCCGAGCAGATCCGCGGCGAGGTGCTCACCACCGCCTCGGACATCTACACGCTGGGCGTGGTGCTCTACGAGTTGCTGGCCGGCCGCCGCCCCCACGCCGGACCGGCGACGGTCGCGGCCCTCGAGCGGGCGGTGCTCGAGGAACCGGTCGCCCGGCCCAGCGCGGCGGCCACCGAAGAGGCGGCGCAGCGGGCGGGCGAACGCAGCGCAGCGCGCCTGCGCATGCGACTGGCGGGCGACCTCGACAGCATCGTGCTGCTGGCGCTGCGCCCGGAACCGGAACAGCGCTGGGCTTCGGTCGAGGCGTTGGGCGACGACGTGCACCGCTGGCTCGAACGCCGGCCCGTGATGGCGCAGAAGGGCTGGTTCGGCTACCGCCTGCGCAAATTCCTGCGCCGCAACCGCGCGGCGACGGCGGCGACGGCGCTGCTCGTGCTGGCGCTGGTGGCCGGCGTGGTCACCACCGGCATCGAGGCGCGCCAGGCGCGGCGGGCCCAGCTCAGGGCCGAGCGCGTCAGCGACTTCCTGGCCGGGCTGCTCCAGTCCGTGCGCCCGACGGTCGGCCGCCGCGACGTCATGGTCTCGGAAGTGCTCGACGCCGCCTCGCAGCGACTGGCGGCGGAGATGGCGGTCGAACCCGAGGTCCGCACCCAGCTGGAAATCGTGATCGGCCAGAGCGACCTGGCCATCGGCCGGCTCGACGAGGCGCAGCGCCACCTGGCGGAAGCCGCGCGCCTGCAGGAGAAGCTGTGGGGCCGCCGCAACATCCCCTATATCGAGACGCAGACCTACATGGCTTCGACGCTGCTGGCCCTCGGCGAACTGGACCGCGCCGACTCGGTCATCGTCGATTGTCTGACCCTCAGGAAATCGCTCACGGCCGAGCCTGACACGCTCTACGCCTCGCTGCTCGGCATGCGCGGGAGCATCGCCGCCGCGCGCGGCGACGTGAAGGCGGCCGAACAGATGCACCGCGAGGTGCTGGGCCTCAGGCTGCGCCTGCTCGACCGGAATTCCGACCTGGTCGGGGGAGCGATGAACAACCTGGCGGTGGCGCTCGGCTCGCAGGGCCGTTGGGCCGCGGCCGAGTCGCTGCAGCGATCCGCGCTGGCCATCGCCGAGACGAACCACCCGGCGCCGAGCCTTGAAGTGGCGACGATGGAGAACTCGCTGGCCACCGCGCTGGACCTGCAGGGAAAATACGACGAGGCCGGGAAGCTGTACGCGGACGTCCTGGCGCAGCGCGGCAGGATCCTGGGCCCGGAGCACCCGGACTACGCGTCGACGCTGATGAACTACGCCGGCTTCGAGTTCGACCGCGGGCACTTCGAATCGGCGGCCGAGCTCAGCCGGCAGCTGCTCGCGCTGCGCGGGGGCGCCCTGCCCGACAGCCACCCGGCCATCGCCTCGGCGCTCCAGACGCTCGGGCGCTGCCAGGACAACCTGGGCCGCCACGACGACGCGGGGCGTTCCCTGGCCGAGAGCCTGGACCTGCGGCGCCGCTATCTGGGCGACGACGCCTGGCCGGTCGCCAGCTCGGAGGGCCTGCTCGGCGAGCACTTCACGCTGGTGCGCGACTTCCCGCGGGCCGAGAAGCTGATCCTGGACGCCGACGCGATCCTCACCCGCCGCCTGGGGCCCGATCACGCCCGCACCGTCCAGAACGTGCGCCGCATGGTGGCCCTCTACGAGGCATGGCCGCGCCCGGAACTGGCGGCGCAGGCGCGCGCCCGGATTCCCGCCGCGAAACCGTGATCCCCCGCCCCCGCCTCTTGCGCCCTTGTCAGGGTGGGAGGTTGCGGGGCATGGAAGCGATGACGGTCCAACTCATCTTTCGACACCTGACCGGGTCGCGCGCGACCCAGGTCGATGTCGTGCCCCTGGGCGCGCACCGCGAGCTCATCCTCGGCCGCGCCGCCTCGGCGGCCGTGCGGTTCGCCCCGCGCCACGATGCCGCCGTCGGCCGCTACCATGCCCGCATCGAGCCGGGCGACGAGCCGGGACGCTTCCGCCTCTCGGACCTCGGCAGCCGCAACGGCACGCTGCTCAACGGGAAGCCGGTCACGGGCCCGGTGGAACTGCGCTCGGGCGACATCCTGCAATTGGGCGCGGACGGCCCCCGCCTCGAGTTCCTCGTCGAGACGGCGCCTGCCTCGCTGGCCGGCCCCGGCTTCCGGGCCTAGCCGGCCGCGCTTCGGAGACCGGCGCCAACGGCCCGCCCGGCTCCGTCCTACAACCGCACCAGCAACGACTCGGAGCAGAACCCCGGCCCCAGCGCCGACACCAGCCCGTAACCGCCGTTGTCGCTGCCGTGCTTCGCCAGGTGCCGCTCGAGCACGTACATCACGGTTGCCGACGACATGTTGCCGTAGTCGCGCAGCACGCCCGCCGACAGGTCGAGCTGCTCCGGCGACAACGACAACGCCGTCGCGTAGGCCTGCAGTACGCGCGCGCCACCCGGGTGCAGCAGCCAGGCGCCGATGTCCGCCGGGCCGAGGCCGTACTCGCGCAGGAAGCTCTGCACGTCCTCGTTCGCCGTCTGCTCGACAATCTCGGGGATGCGCTGCGCGAACACCACCTGCAGGCCGTCCTGCAGCACGGTCCACCCCATCACATCCA
>CAIOLW010000185.1 GCA_903859215.1 uncultured bacterium
CTGGGCGCAGCCGCGGTTCGCGGCCGGCCTGGCCGGCACGGCGATCGTGACCGGCGCCACGACGTCGCCCGCGGTCGGCCTGCTGCTGAAACAGGCGGCGGCGCGCGGCGCGAAGATCTACCTGCACGAGCCCGTCTGCCGGATCAACGAGATGCGCGGCCTGCGGACTGCGTACGGCACGGCCGCGCGCACGCAGCTGGACCTCGCCAAGGCCGAGATCATCGTCGACTTCGACGCCAACCTGCTTCAGGACCACCCGACGGCCCTGCGCAACGCGAAGGCGTTCGCCGCCGGTCGCCGCGCCGAGTCGGGCCGCATGAACCGGCTCTACAGTTTCGAGAACACGTTCAGCATCACCGGCGGCATGGCGGACCACCGCTACCCGATCGCGGCGCGCGACATCGGCCCGGCCGTGTGGGCGCTGGCGGCCGAACTGGTGCTGGGCCACGGCCTGGCGCTGCCGGTGGGCGCGGGCGTGGCGGCGGCGCAGCTGGCCTCCTGGCGCGGCTATGCGGGCGCCGGCCCCGACATCGGGCAGATCGCGGGCGATTTGATGGCCCACCGCGGCAAGAGCCTGATCGCGGTCGGCCTGCGGCAGGACCCGGACGTCCACGCGCTGGCGCACATCCTGAACACGGCGCTGGGCAACGTCGGGGGCGCCGTCGGCTACGTGCCGTTCGAGCTGCCGGCGTTCGGCCTGGTCGACGAACTGGTGTCGTCGCTGAACGCCGGCGCGGTCTCGACGCTGGTCATCCTGGGCGGCAACCCCGCCTACGATGCGCCGGCCGACCTCGGCTTCGCCGCGGCGATGGCGCGCGCGAACGAACGCATCCACCTGGGCCTGTACGACGACGCCACCGGGCAGGCCAGCACGTGGCACCTGCCCGAGACGCACTACCTGGAGAGCTGGGGCCTGGCGCAGGGCTGGGACGGCTCGGTGCTGGCGGTGCAGCCGCTCATCGACCCGCTCTACAGCAGCCACGGCGCGGCCGAGCTGCTGTCGGTGCTGGTCGAGCCCGCGCCGCGCGCCGGCCACCAGATCGCGCGCGACACGTTCTTCGGGCTGACGGGCGGCCAAGGCGTGGCTCCGAAGCCCGACGCCGACCCCGCCTTCGAGAAGCGCTGGCGCGCGTTCCTGCACGACGGCTGCCTGGACGGCACCGCGCCGGCGCCGGTGGCTTTGGTCTGCACCGGTTCGCCGCTGACGGCGCCTGCCGTGGGCGGGCCGCTGGGCCGGGACAACCTCGAGCTGACGTTCCTGCAGGACCAGTCGGTGCACGACGGCCGCTTCGCCGACAACGCGTGGCTGCAGGAAATGCCCGACTTCATGACGAAGCTGACCTGGGACAACGCCGCCATCCTGAGCCCCGCGACGGCGAAGGAACTGGGCGTCGTGCACGGCGACCTGGTCGAGATGCAGTACAAGGGCCGCCTGCTGAACGCGGCGATCTACGTGCTGCCGGGCCAGGCGAAGCACTCGGTGACGCTGAACCTGGGCTACGGCCGCGACGACGCCGGCGCGGTGGGCAAGGGCGCGGGCTTCAACGCCTACAAGCTGCGCACGTGGGACGGCCTGCACCGCGGCGACGGCCTGAAGCTGCGCAAGACCGGCCGCCAGTACGAACTGGCCTGCACGCAGGACCACTTCGGCATCGACAAGGTCGGGGCCGACGAGATCCAGAAGCGCGTGCCGGGCCTGGCGCGCGAGGGCACGTTCGAGCAGTACACGAGCGAGCCGCACTTCGTCGACCACCTGGGCATCCACAGCCCGCCGCTGGTCTCGCTCTGGAAGGAGTGGGAGTACACCGGCCACAAGTGGGGCATGGCGGTCGACCTGAACACGTGCACCGGCTGCAACGCCTGCCTGATCGGCTGCCAGTCGGAGAACAACATCCCGGTGGTCGGCAAGGACCAGGTCGGTCGCGGCCGCGAGATGGCCTGGATCCGCCTGGACCGCTACTTCCTGGGCGACCAGGACGACCCGCGCTGCGCGCAGCAGCCGGTCGCCTGCGTGCAGTGCGAGATGGCCCCCTGCGAGCAGGTGTGCCCCGTGGCAGCCACGACGCACACGCGCGAGGGCCTCAACGCGATGGTCTACAACCGCTGCGTGGGCACGCGCTACTGCTCGAACAACTGCCCCTACAAGGTGCGGCGCTTCAACTGGTACAACAATTTCGAGCACCTGACCGAGACGCAGCGGCTGGTGCTGAACCCCGACGTGACGGTGCGCGCGCGCGGCGTCATGGAAAAGTGCACCTACTGCGTGCAGCGCATCGAGGGCGCGCGCATCAAGGCGCGGGTTGATGGCCGCAGCATCGGCGACGGCGACATCACGCCCGCCTGCGCGCAGACGTGCCCGACCGACGCCATCACCTTCGGCGACCTGAACGACAAGGACAGCCGCGTCAGCAAGTTGCGGGATCTCACGCGTTCCTACGACCTGCTGGGCTACCTGAACATCAAGCCGCGCACGTTCTACCTGGCGCGCCTGCGCAACCCGAACCCGGCCATCGCCGGGCACGGGACGGCCGGGCAACCCGAACGGGAGCCTGAATGATGAAACCGCAGGTGGAAGCCTGGGACAACACGAAGGATGACCCCACCAAGCCGGTGGAACTCATCCTGGGCGGCAACGACTTCACGTCGATCACCGAGAAGGTCTCGGACATCGTCCTGGAGCGGAAGACGCCCCGTGCCTGGTACATCGCCATCACCGCGACGGCCGGCCTGACGGGCATCATGTTCCTGATGATCGCGTACCTGTTCATGCGCGGCGTCGGCGTCTGGGGCCTGAACAACCCGGTCGGCTGGGCGTGGGACATCACGAACTTCGTGTTCTGGGTGGGCATCGGCCACGCCGGCACGCTGATCTCGGCCATCCTCTTCCTGTTGCGGCAGAAGTGGCGGACCTCGATCAACCGCTTCGCCGAGGCGATGACGATCTTCGCCGTCATTTGCGCCGGCATCTTCCCGGGCATCCACGTCGGCCGCGTGTGGGTGGTCTACTGGCTGTTCCCGCTGCCGAACAACCAGGCGATGTGGCCGAACTTCCGCAGCCCGCTGCTCTGGGACGTGTTCGCCGTCGGCACCTACATGACGGTGTCGCTGCTGTTCTGGTACACCGGCATGATCCCGGACCTGGCCACGCTGCGTGACCGGGCCAAGGGACGCGTCAAGCAGGCCGTGTACGGCGCCCTGGCCCTGGGCTGGCGCAGCTCGCACCGCCACTGGCACCGCTACGAGAAGGCGTACCTGCTGCTGGCCGGCCTGGCCACGCCGCTGGTGCTCTCGGTGCACTCGGTGGTGTCGTTCGACTTCGCGACGTCGCAGATCCCCGGCTGGCACACGGCGATCTTCCCGCCGTACTTCGTCGCCGGCGCCGTGTTCTCGGGCTTCGCCATGGTGGGCACCATCCTGATCCCGGCCCGCAAGTGGTTCGGGCTGGAAGCCATCATCACGAAGCACCACCTCGAGAACATGAACAAGATCATCCTGGCGACCGGCAGCATCGTCGGCTTCGCCTACGCAACCGAGTTCTTCATCGCCTGGTACGGCGGCAACCCGAACGAGAGCTTCGCGTTCATCAACCGCGCGTTCGGCCCCTACGCCTGGGCGTACTGGACGATGGTCACCTGCAACGTGGTCACGCCGCAGCTGTTCTGGTCGAAGAAGATCCGCACGAACCTGACGGTGATGTGGATCATGTACATCTTCGTGAACATCGGCATGTGGTTCGAGCGCTTCGTGATCATCGTCAGCTCGCTGAGCCGCGACTTCCTGCCGTCGAGCTGGGCCTACTACCGGCCGACGCCTGTCGACATCATGACCTTCGTCGGCAGCTTCGGCCTGTTCTTCACGCTGGTGCTGCTGTTCATCCGGTTCCTGCCCATGATCGCCATGGCCGAGGTCAAGACGGTCATGCCGATCGCCGACGCCCACAGCGGCGAGCGCCGCTCGGTGGGCGACTACCACGGCGACATCCCGTCCCACATCCGCGACGGAGGCAGCCCCAAATGAGCGCCACCCCGCGCAACGGCGCGCTCCACGCGCTGATGACCGACTTCGAGAGCCCCTCGCAGTTCATGCAGGCCTGCGTGAAGGTGCGTGACGCGGGCTACAGGCACTGGGACGCGCACTCGCCGTTCCCGGTGCACGGGATGGACGACGCGATGGGCATCCGCGGCACGCGCCTGCCCTGGATCGTGCTGGTCGGCGGCATCACCGGCTTCAGCGCCGCCCTGTTGATGCAGTGGTGGATGAACGCCGTCGACTACCCGTACGTCATCTCGGGCAAGCCGCTGCTGGGCCTGCCGGCCAACTTCCCGGTCATCTTCGAGCTGACGGTGCTGTTCAGCGCGTTCGCCTGCTTCTTCGGCATGTGGGGCCTGAACGGCATGCCGCGCTGGCACCATCCGCTGCTGGCGAACGACCGCTTCCGCCGCGCCTCGCAGGACCGCTTCTACGTGGTGATCGAGGCTCGTGACCCGAAGTTCGATTCCGAGAGAACGCGCGCCTTCCTGGCCTCGCTGGGTGGCGCCGTCGTCGAGGAAGTACGCGAAATCGTGGAGGCCTGACCGATGCCGCGCCCGATCCTTTACGTGCTGCTGGTTGTGGTCGCGCTCAGCCTGATCCCGATGGCCCTGATCTACAGGAACAACCATTCGGGCAAGAGCCACCCGCGCATCCAGGTCGTCTACGACATGGACCAGCAGTTCTACTACAAGGCCCAGACCGAGAACCCGTTCTTCCCGGACGGCGTCTCGATGCACAAGCCGCCTCAGGGCACCGTCGCGCGCGGCATGCTGGCGGCCGACGATGCGTTCTTCCGCGGCGTGGCCCACGACACGACCTTCGTGCAGGACATCCCCGAAAAAGTGGACCGCAAGCTGCTGGCCCGCGGCCAGGAGCGCTTCGGCATCTACTGCGCGCCGTGCCACGGCCGCAGCGGCAACGGCAACGGCATCGTCAACGCCCGCGCGCAGGCGCTGGCCGAGGGCACCTGGACGCCGCCCACGGA
>CAIOLW010000186.1 GCA_903859215.1 uncultured bacterium
CCCTCGGCGGGAACCACATACTCGATCACGGTCTGCGGGTTGAACGGGTTGGGGTAGTTGCGGGCCGGGCCGAAGGCGCCCGTCACCTGGCCGTCGCCGACGCCCGACGTGACCACACGCTCGACGTCGATGTAGTTCACGCTGAACAGCCAGCCTGTCTTATCGGAGTCGGAGTCGAAGTCGAACCGCATGATGTGCGTCCCGGCCGCGAGCGGCACGCCCGTGACCCGCAGCGGCGTCCAGAACTGCCAGCCGCCGGTGGACGTCACTGGCCGCTTCCCGCTCACGTCCACGTTGTCGATCGACATCCTGAAATTGCCGAAGCCCGGGACGGTCGCCACGTAGGGGACGAAATCGAAGGTGCCCGCCTGCGCCACCGAGAACGTGTACTCGATCCATTCGCCCGCGACGATCCAGTACACGTCGTAGCCGCCGCCGGCGGCGTTTTCGAGGTCGACGCCCTCGCTCGGCCGGAAGGCCAGGCCGATGTTGTTGGCGTTGACGTCGTGGTAGGCGATGCCTTCGCCGCCGAGGTCGTAGCGCTCCGCCTCGATCCTCCCGGGCACCGCCACCGGCGAACCCGAGTACGGCGTGCCGCTGGGCAGCACGGTCACCTTGACGCTGTCCTGCGCGGAGAGGGCGAGCGCATTGGTGACCGTGAGGTGGACCCAGTGGTCACCGACGCCGGTGAAGGTGACCGCCGTGTCGGCCGCGGTGCTCGAGCCCGCGCCGGCGAACGACCAGTGGAACGTCAGGGGGCTTCCGTGCGGGTCGAAGCTCTGGCTGCCCTGGAACTGGATGGTCAGCGGAGCCTTGCCGGAAGTCCTGTTCGTCAGGAGCAGCACGACGGGCGCATCCGGACCCGCGGGTGACGTGCTGAACGAAGCGGTCCGGCGCGGGCCGACCGTGAAGGAGAAGCCGTCCGTGAACGTGACCAGGCGGTCGGCCGAGCCGGCGTTGTAGGCGACATAGGTCTTGTAGCCGGCCGCGTCCCGGAAGACGGCAGAGGTCGGGATGTCGGCGAAGACCGTCGTGTCCACCCGGCCCATCTTCTTGAGGTTGAACAGCCAGTGCATGGTGTGGGCGCGCGATTCCCCGTCGAACGGTGTGTATCCGCTGTCGGCGAAGTAGTGGGACAGGGCAAGATTCGGATCCGCGAGGGCCAGGTACTCCCACAGGAGGTCCTGCCAGATGATCGGCTGCCCGCCGCGCTCGGACACGATCTCGTTGTAGCTCGCGAGGACATGATCAGGATGATGGCCGAGGTACAGCGAGCCGCCGTTCACGGGCAGGATGTTGATGCCGTGGATGAACTCCGGGTTGGCCCCGAACCAGGTCGAATGGACGCCCTTGCCGCCCCAGACCATGCCGATGGCGACGTGCGGGTAGTCGGCCGGGAAGACCGCGTTGTCCACGTCGAACCAGTACTGCTCGACGGCGCTCGTCTCGGTGGCGTGCAGGTAGACGCCCAGGTTGCGAATGTCGGCCTGCCCGGTCGCTTCGCCCCAGAGGATGGTGGCCGTGGCGAAGTTCATCGACTCCGAGCTCGACTCCTGGTTGTTGCCGTCGCCGAAATCGCCGTGGCCTGCCGCCCAGGAATGCCCGGCGTACGCGTCGTGCGAGCGCAGGAAGGGGAACCGGGTGTCCGTGCGGTCCCAGTTGTTGCCGTCCTTGATCAGCATGTTGACCATGCCGCCCCAGTGGTCCTGCGCTGCCCACGTACTGTCATACTGCGCCACGGTGGCCGCGGCCATGACGGCGTAGGCCGCGTGGAAGTGATGGTCGTTGATCTGGTTGTCCGCGCCGTAGCCGGACGGGTAGCCGGTCAGGACATCCCACGTGCTGTTGTAGGAGTACTCCTGCGCGCCGCCAACGGTGAACCAGTCTTCCAGCCGGGTCTTGATCTCGGCGAGGAAGTGGTCGCGCTCGGCCGTCGCGCCGAGCTGGTCCGCGATGGGGATCAGGTGGGCGAAGCGGCCCATCGCCTTGCCGTTTTCGTACGTCGGGCCCACGGGCAGGGTCTCGGCCGCCGCCGCCTGCACCTGTGCGAGCAGCTCGGCGCGGTTGTAGTCGCCCCGGTCAGGCAGCGCCGGCAACACGCCCGAGAACGGCAGGTCGGTCGTGAACGAGCTTCCCTCGTACAGCTTCATCTGCCCGTTGACGGACGGGTACGAGTAGCTGGTCATGGGGGCGGACGTGTTCAGCCACTGGTGGCGATAGAGCGCGGTCATCGTCTGGTTGACGCTGGTCCCGTTGCTCTCCATCAGCTGGGTCGCGTACGCATAGGTGGTGTGCACCATCGCGGCCGCCTCGTCGTACTGCCAGTCGACCGTGCTGTTCGTCACGAAGGCGTAGGCGTGCTTCCGGAAGAGCGCGATGGTCGCCGCCTGGTTGTCGGGCAGCAGCGCGATCGACAGGTAGTTCTGTCCGTTCAGCGTCGACGTGAGCGGGCCCGTGCCTGTCCACGTGGAGCCGCTCGGCGCGAAGACGCCGTAGTTCCGGCCCTGGATCGTGAGCCCGAGCGTCCCGTTCTGGTTGTACCAGGTCGTGAACGCGCCCTCGGGCGTGACGACGGCGTTGCCGCCGCTCACCTTGAAGAAGACGAACGGGAGCCCGTGGCCGAACGTGGCTTCCATCGTCTGGGCCTCGTCGGCCCAGCGCGCGGTGGCGGTCCAGTCGCCATAGCTTTGCGTCTGCGTCTGCGAGGCGGAAAGTCCCGCGACACCCACCGTCAGCTGGATCGAGTACGGGAACAGGTAGTCGTCGGCGGCAAACACGCGGGTCGTCGTGTGGCCGACCTGCAATCCCGTGGCGAGGGCCTTGACCATCAGCGGATGGGCGTAGAGCACGTTCGAGTGCGGGTTGCTGTAAAACGGGTAGATCAGGCTGCTCCAGAAGTCGTTCGTCTGCACGGGCTGCGCGAACGTCGGCGACACCTTGGGCGAGATGTTCGCGCCGGATGAGTTCTGCGGCCCGATGGCGCCGGCGGGCAGGGTGGTGCTGTAGCTGCCGAGGCCCACGGGCACGGTGGCGCTGAAGGTCGGAACGGCGGCGAGTGTGGCGAGGAGGAGCAGCAGGGCGCAGAAAGACGTCCTGGGAATCGATGTCTTGTTGATCATGGCCGGCCTTTGCGCGCGCAGTTGGGTGCCGCCAGCGGAGATCGCGTGTGCGGTCTTCCCGGCCCAGACTTTGTTCGGTTAGCGAGCATAGTCGATTTCGCCTTTGATTTCAATCGGTAATGAGGATGTGTCGGCGGACTGGGCCCGCCCCGCGACTTGCCCGCGGGGCGGGGCCGAATGGCGTCAGGTCAGCGGTAGAGGCCTTTGATCGCGCCCCAGGCCGCGTGTTCCACGGTCACCGCGTGCTCGTAGCCGACCGTGACCTTGAGCGACGAGAAGTCGACGTTGCCCCAGGTGTAGCCGCTGTTGCCGTCGCCGATGATGAACGTGGAATTGCCCGCCCAGACGTGGTCGATGGCGACCGGATTGCCGTCCACGTAGGAGGCGAATGAATTGGCGCCGTAGTTGTAGAACAGCGTCAGGTCGTGCCACTGTGTATCGCCGAAGTCGGACGCCTTGACCTTGCAATAGCAGGCCGTGTTGTTGCGGCCGAGCATGAACTCGAACGCGTAGCTGTTCGGGTCGCTGTCGAGGATGCGCATGCGCGCGTCCACCTGCACGGTCGTGGCGCCCACGAGCAGGTTGTCGTTCCGGGCGAACGCCCAGGGCGAGCCCCCCACACAGTCGCGGAACTGCAGGATGCCGCCGGCGGCCGACCAGACGTTGGAGCAGGAGCCAGCCAGGGAAAATCCCTGCAGGTCCGGCGTCTGGTTCATGTTGTAGTCCAGGACCACGGTCTGGGCCTGCGCGGCGAAGGCGCAGACCAGGAGCGAGAGAACGATCGCAGTGATCTTCATGGTGCCTTCCTTTCAAGCGGGGCGAATCGGCATGCCGGCATTGATTGTGGGATTCCATAATTCCCGCGGCCATCGGAATGAGTCCTATCTGGAGCAAATACGTCGGTGATCGTCGGGCGCGACGCGGACAGTGCGCGGCGTGGGCTCCCGTGCAGTGGTTGAACTCAATCACGCGGACCTATACGATGCGCCCCATGAACCGCAGGCAAACAGGACCCCATCGCCACCCCCTCAAGGGCCTCCAGATCCTGCACGAGGACCAGGACCTTCTCGTGGTCTGCAAGGAACCCGGCCTGCTCACGGTGAGCTGGGACGGCGACCGGAACGCCACGGCCGAGCGCCTGCTCACCAGCTACCTGCGCAAGGGCAGCAACCGGACGTGGATCCGCGCCTACACGGTCCACCGGCTCGACCGCGAAACCTCGGGCCTGCTCATCTTTGCCAAGAGCGGTTACATCCAGCAGAAGCTGAAGGACGACTGGAAGTCCGTCGAGAAGCACTACACCGCGGTCGTGCACGGCTGCCTCGCCCAGAAGAGCGGGACGTTCGCCGGCTACCTGGCGGAGAACGCGGACCAGTTCGTCTACGCCACCACTGACGCGGCCAGGGGCAAGTGGTCCGAGACGCTCTATCGCGTCGTCAGGGAGACGCCACGCTTCAGCGAGCTGGACATCACGCTGCTGACCGGCAGGAAGAACCAGATCCGCGTCCATCTCGCCGACGCGGGGCATCCGGTCGCCGGTGATGCGAAGTACGGCAAGAAGGGCGACCGCGTCACGCGGATGGCGCTGCACGCGCGCACCCTGTCGTTCCCGCATCCGCACGACGGACGGCCGATGGCGTTCGAGGCGCCGGTGCCGGCGGTCATCCTGGGGCTGGTGGACGGTTCCCGGTAGAGGAGCCCTCTGTGGTTCACGTGGCGTTCCCGGCTGCCGGCAGCGCTGGCTCGGCCCATGCTTGATTCCCGTGAGACTTGCGCCGGCGCACTGTCCGCCGGCAACACCACCTCCCGCCGCCGCAAGGCGTTCGGGAGCGCGCGTGCCCGCTGCGACGTGTCCACCGCCGGCGACAGCACCCTCCGCACGTGCCTACCGGCCGCGACGCCCGGCGGCCACGTTGCTGCACCAGGTGGTCCGCACCAATCTCGAGACATGGCTGGCCGGCGCGGCCGCCGCTCAGCCTCGAACGCCTCGGCCGACTCAACGAAACGACCCTGGTCTACAGCCTGCGCCGCCCGACGGTCGACGGCCGCAATGAACTGCTGCTGCCCCCCGAGCAACTGCTCGACCTGCTGTCCCAGCTGGTGACCCCGCCGCGCCTGCACAAGCATCGGTTTTGCGGCGTGCTGGCGCCGAACGCCGCGCTGCGCGCGGCGGTCACGTCGTCGGCCGGGCCGGCGGGCGCGAGGCTGCAGCTGCTCGAGCAGGCGCGCCAGGGGATGGGTCCTGCCACCGAAGCCGGCGAAGCGGGGCCCAAGCCGGACTTTCGCCGGAAGCTGGCGCGCTGCTGGGCACTGCTCCTGGTGCGCACCGAGCGGCGGGGAATGGGCGGTTGTTTCTCTTGTCCGCCGATCCGGGCACGGCAGCCATACGCGGCCAGTGGCCCCAGCCGGCGGGCGCAAGGAGCCCGTACCATTGAGATAATGATACCCGTACTCATCTTCCTGGTGAACATGTCGAATCAGTAAGAGATCGGTGCAACAAGGCACGCGTCATGAACAAGATAGGGCCGCAGGATGCGGCCGGCGAAAGGCGTGGAAGTGCTGAAAAACATGAAACTGGGAGCCAGGATCGCCTGCGGTTTCGGCCTGGTCCTGGTTCTGCTTGTGGCGACGGGTTCCATGTTGGCGGTTTCGCTGCGCCAGTCAGTGACCTCCTATGAATCGGTCGTCGCATGCGAGCAACACCTGGCTCGCCAGGCTGATGAGGCCATGATCGCCATGCTCGAATGCCGGCGGGCGGAAAAGGATTTCCTGCTGCGCCGCGACCTGGTCTACGTCATGGCGTTCGACGCCAAGTTGGAGATGCTTCACAAGGTGGCGGGCGAGATGTCGGCGCTGGCCACGAAGGTAGACCGTCCAGAGATGGCCAAGTCCGCGACGACGATCAATGAATCGGCCACCGCGTACGGCAAGGCGTTCCACACGATGGTCGCAGAGTACCAGCGACGCGGCCTGACTCCGAACGATGGGCTGCAGGGTGCGTTCCGCACCACGGTCCACGGCCTTGAGGCGAAGATCGCCGAGACCAAGCTCGGCGCCCTGGAAACGGCGCTCCTGCAGTTGCGGCGCAACGAGAAGGACTACCTGCTGCGCCATGATACGCGCGACGACAAGGGCGCGTACGCCGATCGCGACAAGTATGTCGCCAAGACCCACGATTCGATCGGCGCACTGCAGGCCCTGCTGGCGTCCACGAAGGCCGGTCGCGATGGCCTGGCTGCCGTCGCGGCGATGCAGCAGGACCTCGAGAGCTACCGGCAGTCTTTCGACGCGCTCGTCGCGACGGACGATGGCATCAAGGCGAACCAGGAGGTCGTGCGCTCGACGGTCCGTGCCATCGAGCCGGTCGTGGAGGCCCTCGCCACCGACGCGACAAAGCTCGCCGACGACCGCATGGGCGCGACGAACACCGCCGCCAATCGGGCGATCTGGATCAGCATCGGTGTGGTTCTGGCATCGCTGGTGCTGGGGATCGTGACCGCGCTGATGATCACGCGGTCCATCGTCGGCCCGTTGCGCCGGATCATCGGTGGACTGACCGCCGGGTCCCGGCAGACGGCCAGTGCAGCTGGCCAGGTGTCCTCGGCCAGCGTCTCGCTGGCGGATGGGGCGAGTCGGCAGGCGGCTGCGATTGAGGAGACGTCCAGCAGCGTCGTGGAGCTGGCATCCATGACGCGCCAGAACGCCGCGAATGCGGAACGCGCCAACGTGCTGGCGGCCCGAACCAAGCAGAGCGCCGACCGAGGTGTCAGTTCGATGAGCCGCATGAACGGCGCCATCGACGAAATCAAGAAGTCCAGCGATGCCACAGCGCGCATCATCAAGACGATCGACGAGATCGCTTTCCAGACGAACCTGCTGGCCCTCAATGCGGCCGTCGAGGCGGCGCGCGCCGGCGAGGCAGGCAAGGGCTTTGCCGTGGTGGCCGAGGAGGTCCGGAACCTGGCGCAGCGATCGGCCGAGGCGGCCCGGAACACGACGCAGATGATCGAGGACTCGGTGCGCAGCGCCGACAACGGCGTGGCCATCACGCGCGAAGTCGGCGCGGTGCTGGCCGAGATCAGCGATGCCATCGGCGAGGTCAACGACCTGGTGGCCGGCATCGCCGCCGCCAGCACTGAGCAGGCCGAAGGCAACCAGCAGATCAACAACGCCGTGAGCCAGATGGATCACATCACGCAGGCCAATGCGGCAAATGCCGAGCAGACGGCCTCGGCCAGCGAGGAACTCTCGAGCCAGGCCGAGGAGCTCAGTTCCATGGTGCGTGAACTCGAGGCCATTGTGGGCGCAGACGGCTAGCCCGGGACGAATCGCGAACAGGCAAGCGGCTCCCGGTCGATCGGGAGCCGCTTGCCGTACGGTAAGTCGCTACCGCTCCCCGATCCGGTACTGCGCCAGCACGCATGGGATCGAGCCGTTGTTCATGCGGTTGCGCTTGAACGGCTTCAGCCGGATGCCCCTCTCGACGGTCTCGGCCGCGCCCAGCACCGCCACGCTGGTCCCCGGATGATCCATGAGCCGGCCCTTGAACGCCTGCCGGGCCGGCGCGCTCGCCGCCGCAGCTGGCGTTCGGGTTTGACCAGACGCCCGCGACCACGGACTGGCCGGAGATGGACCAGACGGCGGGGCAGGGCGGGGGCGGGGCGTGATCCCCGGGCCGGCGGAGGAGAATGGGCGGTTGTTTTCCTAATCCGCTTACCCGACAGACCCGTGCAGTGTCTTCTTGAACCTCAGGCTCGTCGCCTCGTACCCGAGACGTTCGTAGAACGCGTGCGCGTCGACCAGCCGCCGGTTGCTTGTCACCTCGATGAGCCCGCAACCGCGCGCCGCGACCAGCTCTTCCGCGGCTTCGACCAGGGCGCGGCCGACGCCGCGACGCCGGGCGGCTTCGGCGACCACCAGCGCTGTGAGCCTGCCGACCGGCTCCGGGCGGTGCAGCACCGGCGTGACGTGGGCCGTCACGACCCCGAGCAGCGCCCCGGCCCGGACGGCGACCAGCACGACCTCCGCCGCGGCCAGCATGAGTTCCAGTCGCAACGCAACCGCAGCGGTCTGGGCAGGAAAGCCGAGTTCACCCAGGAGCCCCGCGATGGCGGGCGCATCGGCCGGGCGGGCGGCGCGGATCTCCAGGGGATCGATGGCGGGCTCCTTTCGAATCCGTCGGGGGCCCGGCGAACATGCCCCCTCGGGGACGCGAACGGGCGGGCCTTACCCTGCGCGGACTGTGCCAGATGCGGTCTTTCGCGGCTAGTCCGGAATCTCCGCCTCAACCGGCAGCGCCAGCGATTCCTGCCGGCCGAGATGGCAGGCCTCCAGCGGGATGCATGCCGGGCCATCCTCCCGCACGCTGGTCAACTCGGTCCCGCACGACACCTTCCTCCGCGGCACAGTCGTTGTGGCCGGCCTGCAGGAGCAGGGGTGTTCCTCGCCCGACCAATGCTTGCTCCCATCACACTTGCGCCGGCGCAACTGCCCGCCACGATCACCGGTAGCCAGCCTTGAGCCCCCCCCAAGACGTCGTCGACACGGGCACGGCACCCTCGCCGGTCGCATTGAAGTTGTTGAACGCGAGCCCGATGCCCTGCGTCTTGGTGCCGATGAAGTCGATCGTGATGCGGGCGATGCCCGGCGTCAGCCCCGAGAACGCGAAGGTCCAGGGCCGCCCGTCCAGTTCCGTGTTCAGGCAGCCGCTGTCCTGGGTGCCGACCGGCGAGTCGATCGTGCCCAGCAGGTTGCCCAGGGCGTCGTAGGCCGCAACGCGGTACTGCTCGGTGAGCGGCAGCGAGGCGTCGATGTCCCAGATCTCGCCCGAGGCGGCCGCAACCGTCCCGCCCGCGTAGTCGATGACGAGCAGGCGGAAGTCGGCGCCCGGCGTCCCGCGCAGGAAGAAGTTCCCCAACTGCGTCTCGAACCCGGGGGAGGCCGTGTCGCGGTCCACGCAGGCGGCGAAACCGTCGATGCCGTCGTTGCCGATCTGCTCGAACACGGCGGGCGTGTCCGGCGTGCCATTGCCGTCCGAGTCGAAACCGAACGTGATGCCCAGCCCGCCGACGGCGTAGGCGGATGCGAGGCCCAGCGGCGCGTTGTCCACGGCGGGGGCGCCGGAGGGATCGGTTTCGAACGTGATGACCTGGGCCCGGGCCGGGGTCAGGGCGGCTGTCGCCAGCGCCATCGACAGGACCATGGTGATGAACTGCGGACGGAACATGGGCGATCCCCCTGCGGCGTGTCGGCGGCCCGACGATTCCAGGA
Source organism: uncultured bacterium (assembly GCA_903859215.1). Lineage (GTDB taxonomy): Bacteria > Krumholzibacteriota > Krumholzibacteriia > LZORAL124-64-63 > LZORAL124-64-63 > CAINDZ01. The sequence goes on from CAIOLW010000186.1 coordinate 9,390, forward strand.
GCCGGAGCGGCGGCTCACGCGCTGCCGCCTTGACGTTGTTCGATTGTGGCAGAACGCGGGGTGCGGAATCAATAGGGGAGTAAAACAGTATGTGATAATGTCTGGTCAGTCCGACTTGCCCCGTCGTTCGCCGGGAGCGCCCTCCCGGCAGGGTCCGTGATCACGCGTTTTCGCTGACGCGGCCTTCGCCGGGCTGCGGTTTGGGGCGTTCCGCGCACCCGCGCCGCCCCGTCCCGCCTGCCGTTGTTGGCCCGGTCGTTTCCTGCTATCTTCCGCCCGCCGGCGGCGACCAGCCACGCGCAATCCCAGGACCAACCAGCACCCGCCGCAAGGCATTCCGGAAACACGGCACATGGCGACCGAGACCTTCGTCCACCTGCACAACCATTCGGACTACTCGCTGCTGGACGGCGCCCAGAAGACGTCCGACATGGCCAAGCGGGCGGCGAAGTACGAGCAGCCGGCGCTGGCCCTGACCGACCACGGCAACATGTTCGGGGCCGTCGAGTTCTACCTCGAGTGCAAGAAGCAGAAGATCAAGCCGATCATCGGCATGGAGGCCTACGTCGCCGGCGACCGGCACAACCGGACCGCCGAGCGTGAGAACAAGAGCTACCACATGGTGCTGCTGGCCCGGAACGAGACGGGCTACCGCAACCTGGTCAAGCTGGCCTCGGCCGCCTACCTCGAGGGCTTCTACTACCGCCCGCGCATCGACCGCGAGATCCTCTCGACGTACGCCGAAGGCCTGATCGGCCTGTCCGCCTGCATGAGCGGCGAGCCCAACTTCCACCTGCGCTCGGGCAACGTCGCCGCCGCGGTGGAAGCCGCCAGCGCCTACCGCGACATCCTCGGCCGCGACAACTACTACCTCGAGATCCAGAACCACGGGATCCCCGAAGAGGAGCGCATCCGCCAGCTGATGCCCGAGGTGGCGAAGCAGACCGGTTGCCCGATCATCGCGACCAACGACTGCCACTTCCTGGACCGCGAGCACCACGAGGCCCACGACATCCTCATGGCGCTGCAGACCGGCAAGACGCTGAACGACCCGACGCGCTGGCGCAGCAACACGCCCGAGGTGTACTTCAAGTCCTCGCAGCAGATGCTCGAGCTGTTCCGCGACTGGCCCGAGGCCGTCGCCAACACGCTGCGCGTGGCCGACCAGGTCGACTTCAACCTCGAGCTGGGCAAGCTGCTGTTGCCCGCGTTCCCGCTGCCGGACGAATTCGCCACCGCCGACGACTACCTCGAGCACCTCGCGCGCGCCGGCCTGCCCAGGCGCTACGGGGCGATCACGCCCGAGCTGGAGGAGCGCCTGGCCTACGAGCTGCGCGTCATCAAGCAGACCGGCTACGCCGGCTACTTCCTGATCGTCTGGGACTTCATTGAGGCCGCTCGCCGGCTCAACGTGCCGGTGGGCCCGGGCCGCGGTTCGGCCGCCGGCAGCCTGGTCTGCTACAGCGTCGGCATCACCGATATCGACCCCATCCGCCACCAGCTGCTGTTCGAGCGGTTCCTGAACCCCGAGCGCATCTCGATGCCGGATATCGACGTCGACTTCTGCTTCGAGGGCCGCGGCCGCGTCATCGAGTACGTGGCGCGCAAGTACGGGCGCGAGAACGTCTCGCAGATCATCACCTTCGGGACGATGGCCGCGCGCGCGGTGCTCAAGGACGTTGCGCGCGTGCTCGAGTTCTCGTTCGCCGACAGCGACCGCATCAGCAAGCTGGTGCCCGAAGAGCTGGGCATCACCCTGCAGAAGGCGATCGACGAGGCGCCGGGCCTGAAGGAAGTGGCCAGTGAATCGCCCGAGCACGCGAAGCTGCTGCGCAACGCGCTGGTGCTCGAGGGCTTCAACCGCAACACGGGCATCCATGCCGCGGGCGTGCTGATCACGCCGTCGCCGCTCGTCGAGCACGCGCCGCTCTACCGCAACACCAAGGGCGACATCACCGTCCAGTACGACATGAAGATGAGCGAGGCCCTCGGCCTGCTCAAGATGGACTTCCTGGGCCTGCGCACGCTGACAGTGATCGACAAGGCGCTCGACCTGATCGCCGAGGCGACCGGCACGCGCCTGACCGCCGACCAGATCCCGACCGAGGACGAGGGCACGTTCAAGCTGCTGCAGGAGGGCCGCACCGTCGGCATCTTCCAGCTCGAGAGCAGCGGCATGCAGGAGCTCGTCCGCAAGATGGCGCCCACCGGCTGGGATGACATCACCGCCATCTGCGCGCTGTACCGCCCGGGCCCGCTGGGCGCGGACATGGACAAGGCCTACGTCGAGCGCAAGCACGGGCGCCAGAAGGTGCAGTACAAGGACCCCGTGCTCGAGCCCATCCTGCGCGACACCTACGGCGTCATCCTGTACCAGGAGCAGGTGATGCAGATCGCCGCGGCTATGGGCGGCTTCACCATGGGCGAGGCCGACACGCTGCGCAAGGCGATGGGCAAGAAGAACGCCGACATGATGGCGGCCCTGAAGGTGAAGTTCATCGATGGGGCGCGCGAGCGTAAGCACGACGAGCGCGCCGCCCGCGAGATCTACGAGGAGATGGAGTTCTTCGCCCAGTACGGCTTCAACAAGAGCCACTCGGCGGCGTACGCCCTGCTCTCCATCCAGACCGCCTGGCTGAAGGCGCACCACCCGGCCGAGTTCATGGCCGCGACGATGACCACCGAGATGCGCAAGAGCGAGCGCATCACGCAGCTGATCGACGAGTGCAAGGCGCTGGGCCTGGTGATCGTGCCGCCGGACATCAACCGCCCGCGCAGCGAGTTCGGCGTGCGCGACGGGCAGGTCGTGTTCGGGCTGGGCGCCGTGCGCGGCGTGGGGGCCGCCGCCATCGACGTCATCGCCGCCTGCCGCGACGAGCTGGGCCGCGATTTTTCCGACCTGTTCGACCTCTGCGAGCACGTCGACCTGCAGAAGGTCAACCGCAAGGTGCTCGAGGGCCTGATCAATGCGGGCGCGATGGACCTGTTGCCCGGCCACCGCCGCCAGATGCTGATGAGCCTCGACCGCGCGCTGTCCTTCGGGCAGAAGTCGGCCCGCGACCGCGCCGGCGGCCAGGCCTCGCTGTTCGGCGGCGCGGGCACGGTGCAGATGCGCCCGGTGATGCCCGAGTGCGAACCGTTCGACCCGCTGGTGCTGCTGGGACGCGAGCGCGACGCGGTCGGCTTCTTCCTGTCGGGGCATCCGTTCCACGAGTACCGCGAGCTCATTACGGGGCTGCCCTGCGGCTCGACCGCCGGCGCCGCGAAGTCCGGTGACGGCGCCTGGGCCGACCTGGTCGGCATCATCACCTCGCACACGATGCACCGCGACAAGCACAAGCGCGTCTACGCGCGGGCGCACTTCGAGGACAAGGCGGGCACCATCGGCCTGGTCATCTACGCCAGCGTGTACGACCAGGTGCGCGAGCTGATCGGCGCCGACACCATCCTGGCCGTGGGCGGGCGCGTGCAGATGCGCAGCGACGGCTCGCGCGACCTGGTGGTCGACCGCCTGACCCGCATCGATGAGGTCATGGGACTCTGGGTGAAGGACGTCTTCGTGAAGATCGACCTGGAGGCGGCCGGCCGCGCGGGGCTCGAGACGCTCGGGACGATCTTCGCCGACTTCGGCACGGCCGTCCCGCTGCGGCCCCTGCTGACGCCCGACCCGGACCTGGACAAGCCCGAGGCGCCGGCCCGCCAGCCGGCCGAAGCGGCCGCCCAGGCCCGTGACCCGGACGGCGGCGGGGCCGACCCGGCCCTGCCGGTGGGCCCCGATCCCGAGTTGGCCCGGCCCCCGGTGCTGGCCCGGCCGGTGCCGCTGGTGGTCGAGGTGGAGCGGGAAGGCAAGCCCTGGCTGCTGCGTTCGGACGGCCGGGGGGTGGCCCTGACCCTGGTCAGCCTGCGGCGGCTGCGGGCCCTGCCGGGCGTCGTGACCCTGCGCGTGCGGACCGAACTGCCCGCCGCCGTGGAACGTCGCCAGCGGTTCAATCGGGCCTGATCCGGGTCCCGGCGGGGCCCGCGGGGCGTCCCCGGCGACCTACCCGGGCCTTGACACCGCTGCGGCAGAGTCACTTAATCTCCCCACGACCGGCTGTTTTCGGTACCCCCGGAACAGCCGGTTGTGTATGCTCGCCCGGCCCGAAACCGGGTGGACGGCCCATCCGGGGCCGGCGGCAGGTAAGGCCCTCGGGCCGCCGGAAGGCGTGGGATGGACTGGAAGAAGAAATCGATCTGGCTCGACTTCGAGCTGCCCATCGTCGAGCTGGAGGAGCGGATCCAGACCCTCCAGGACTCGGCGTCCGTGCGCGGCATGGATGTCGACGACGAGGTGGAGCGCCTGCGCGCCAAGGCCAGCCGGCTGGGCAAGGAGATCTTCGCCAAGCTCGAGCCCTGGCAGCGCGTCCAGCTGGCGCGGCACCCCCGCCGCCCGACCACCAACGACTACATCCATCACCTGTTCCCCGACTATATCGAGCTGCACGGCGACCGGATGTTCCGCGACGACGAGGCGATCGTCGCCGGCATGGCCTCGCTCGGGGAACGCAAGGTGATGATCATCGGCCACCAGAAGGGCCGCGACACCAAGAGCAACATCCGCCGCAACTTCGGCATGGCCCATCCCGAGGGCTATCGCAAGGCTTTGCGCCTGATGGAGATGGCCGCGCGCTTCGGCCGGCCGGTCATCACGCTCATCGACACCCCGGGCGCGTATCCGGGGCTGGGGGCCGAAGAACGCGGGCAGGCCGAGGCCATCGCGCGGAACCTGCGCGAGATGTCCGACCTGCCGGTGCCCATCATCTGCGTGGTGACGGGCGAGGGCGGCTCGGGTGGCGCGCTGGCCCTGGGCGTCGGCGACCGCGTCTACATGCTCGAGAACTCTATTTATTCGGTGATCAGCCCCGAGGGCTGCGCCGCCATCCTCTGGCGCGATCCCGCCAAGAGCAAGGAGGCGGCCAAGGCGATGAAGCTGACGGCCGTCGACGCGCTCGAACTTGGGGTCATCGACGGGGTCATCCCCGAGCCCATCGGCGGCGCGCATCGCGACCACAAGGCGGCGGCCATCGCGATCAAGGCCGTCATCCTCGACGCGCTGGCCGAGCTGGAGCCGCTGCCGACCGGCGAGCTGCTCGAGCGCCGGCTGCGCAAGTACCTCGGCATGGGCGTCTGGGAAGAGGCCGGGGGCGACTGAACGGGCCTGAGCGAGCAGGCCGGTCAGGCCTGAGGACCGGCCGGGCCTCACCCCTTTTCCGCGGTTGCGCGGCGCCGGGGTCTTGACAGCGACCGGCAACCGGCGCTATGCTCATCCTGCCAACCGCTCCGAACATCCGCGCGCCGCTCCGGCCGGCCTTGGGGAGATCCCCGGGGGCCGGCTCGTTTTGTTCTCGGGACGATGCCGCGCCGGCCGCCGGCCCACGGCGGGAAGGACTTGGTCCCCCGGGCGCGGAAGTGACCTGTTTGCAACCCGCAACGATCGTACTATGATGCGGACCTGTGGGGTCCGGGCGGCGCGAACGAGAGCGCCGGCGGACCGGCCGTCGTGCGCGGCCAGGCAGTCCCTTTCGAAACGGCCCGGCAGCGCCCCGTGAGGGAGGCGCGCCCGGGCGGAGGACCTCGGAACATGCTCGACCCCAAGCTCCTGGAGATCCTGGCCTGCCCGCTCTGCCGGCAGCCCGTCACGCCGGACGCCGCCCACACCTGGCTGTACTGCCGCGCCTGCTCGGTGCGCTATCGCGTCGAGGAAGGCATCCCCATCATGCTGCCGGACGAGGCGCAACCGATCCCCGCCGCCGGCGGGACAGGGGAGTAGCCGCGTGTGCCTGTTCACCCATTTCGCCGCCGGGGCGCTGGCCGGCGGGCTGACCGGTTCGGTCGGCTGGGGCGCGGTCGCGGGCCTCGGCTCGCACGCCGTGCTCGACATGTTCCCGCACTATGACCATCCGGACTGGCGCCTGGAACTGGGCGGCGGCGTGGCGGCGCTCGTGCTGCTGCTGCTGATGCCGTTCGGCACCGCGCCGGCCGTCGTCGGCGGGATCGCCGG
>CAIOLW010000187.1 GCA_903859215.1 uncultured bacterium
CTCTCGCCAAGGCTCAAGAAGGAGATCCATAATGAAAATGCGAACGCTGTTCACGTGCGCGGGCGTCGTCGCCCTGCTGGCCCTGACGGCCACCGCCGGATTCGCCACGAACGCCCTGACGAACCCCGGCTTCGAGACCGGCGACCTGACCGGCTGGCTGGTTTTCGGCCTGGGCGCCAACTCCTCCGTGCCCGTGCTGGCCACCGACAACGGCCCGTCGCAGGGCGGCACCCACTGCGCGTTCATGGACAACCACGCCGAGGCGCTCGGTCTGACGCTGAAGCAGACCACGGCGCCCGGCACGGCGTCCGCCGGCCTGATCTACTACTCGTTCGACCTCAAGCTGGGCCAGGCGGCCCTGGGCGGCGTCTTCTTCGTCCAGGTCTTCGCCGAGAAGGCGGGCGGCGGCATCGTCGCCACCTCCGGGCTGCTGGGCAACTACAACCCCTCCGGCTGGGTGAACTACTCCGGGTCGTTCATGGCCCCGGCGGGCACGGACTTCGCGACGATCCAGTTCATGGGCAACACCGGCGCGAACGTCGGCAGCGTTTCGACGATGTACGTCGACAACGTGGAGATCTCGGGGCAGCCGATCGTTCCTGAGGCGCCGACCAGTTGGGGCAACGTCAAGAGCCTGTTCCGCTAGACGTGATTTGACCTTCCCGCGGGCCGCTTCTCTTCGGAGGGGCGGCCCTTCCTGTTTGCCAGGGAGCGCGAAATCCCGGCGGCGGCCGAATGCCGACGCATCGAGTCGCCTTACGTCTGTTCCCGACGACAGCCGGCGAATTCAATTACCTCCGGAACTGCGCGGTGATATCCTCGCCCCCTCGCCCATGGCAGTCGCCGATTCCGGGGAGGTCTCCATGAACCACAGGTCGATGCTCATGCCGGTGCTTCGCCGGGGTTCCGCGCTCCTGCTCCTGGCGATGATCCTGTCCCTCCTGAACTCGTGTTCGGCCCATCGCCTGGTGCAACGACCGGTCGACGCCAGCCTTGATCCAACCGGGGACGCGGTGAAGCTGTTCTGGGGAGACATGTCGTTCGACCTCTGCCAGACCTCCGTGAAGGACGAAGTCCTGTCCGGGGTTCTCCAGAAGGCCGGAATCGAAACGGAAACTTCCCGGGAGTTCGGCCGCGATCCTGTGGAGAGTTCCCGGCCCACGACCGTCTACAATGCAGGAGTACGGCAACACAGGTCCGGCAGCGGCACCATGCACGTCTATGTGGACCGCTCGTTCCCGCTCATCCCCGCCGGCGCAACAGCCCTGGGCCTGAACGTCGCCATCCCGTTCGGGAACATCAGCATGGTCCAGGTGCTCGAGAGCGACACGGGGGGCGCTATCGTCAAGACCTTCGGCGCCGCCGTGCTGGCTGCCGGCGTCGCCTTCGTCATCATCCTGGCGACCAAGGATTCCTGCCCGTTCATCTACGTCCTGGACGGCGAAAACGAGATCCTGGTCGGCGAGATCTACAGCGGCGCCATCCACCCGCCGCTGGAGCGCGACGACTACCTGGCGCTGCCGGTCGTCGGCGGCGGCGACTGCAACCTGCGGATCACGAACGAGGTCCTGGAAATCCAGCACACCGACCTGGCCGAGTTACAGGTCTTCGATCATGCCGTCGGCGAGCGTGTGCTGGTGGACCGGCACGGGACACCTCAACTGCTGGCGGACACCAGGGCTCCTTCGAAAGCGCGGTCGCTGGCCGGTGACGACGTCCTCGACCTGGTCGCGACCGATGACGGCATCCCGTTCGTCGACGGCGGCCGGGCGCCCGGGCTGGAGACGCCCGGCGCCCCGACCACCGACATGGACGGCCTGATCGTCACCTTCGACCGTCCTGCCGGCGCCGCGCGGATGAAGCTGGTGGTCAACGCGCGCAACAGCAACTGGCTTGACCATGTGATGAGTGTCCTGTTCGAGCGCATGGGCGACCAGTTCAAG
>CAIOLW010000188.1 GCA_903859215.1 uncultured bacterium
CGAGATCGCGAAGGTGCTGGCCGAGTTCCTGTTCGGCGCGCCCGACCGCCTGGTGCGCATCGACATGAGCGAATTCAACCAGCACGGCTCGGCGGCGCGCCTGCTGCGCGTGGGTGGCCGCGCGTCGGAGACGGGCGGCGGCTCGCTGGTCAGCCGCGTGCGGCAGCGGCCGTTCTCGGTGGTGCTGCTGGACGAGTTCGAGAAGGCCGCCAGCGACGTCTGGGACCTGTTCCTGCAGGTGGCCGACGACGGCCGGCTGACGGACGAGCACGGCGAGACCGTCGACTTCCGGCACGCGATCATCATCCTGACCTCGAACCTGGGCGCGCGCATCCCGACCGGCGAGGGCGTCGGCTTCTCGCGCGGCGCCGACGTCTTCCGGCCGCAGGAGGTCGAGAAGGCCATCGACAAGGCGTTCCGCAAGGAGTTCATCAACCGGCTGGACCACGTCGTCGTCTTCCGGCCCTTCACGCGCGAGACGATGCGCGAACTGCTGCGCCTGGAGATCCGCAAGGCCGAGGGCCGCCGGGGCCTGCGCAACCGCGACTGGGCCACCATCTGGGACGATGCGGCGGTCGACTTCCTGCTGCAGCGCGGGTTCACGGTCGACCTGGGCGCGCGGCCGCTGCGCCGCGCCGTCGAGCGCTACCTGCTGGAGCCGCTGGCGAACATCATCGCGCAGGGGCGCAACCCGGCGGGCGACCAGTTCCTGTTCGTGCATGTGGAGGGCGACCGGTTGAAGGTCGACTTCATCGATCCCGAGGCGCCGGCGACGGCGGCGGTCGCTGTCGGTGAGCCGGCCGTCAGCGAGGCGGCTGCTTCCACACCGCAGCGCATCCTGCTGAACGGCCACGGCGACGGCCAGGACCTGGCGGCGCTGGCCGAGTCCTACGAGGCGCTTTCCGCGCGCGTGGAGGCCGACGACTGGCAGGCGCGCAAGGCGGCGGGGCTGGCGGCGATGACGCGTGGCGACTTCTGGGACGATGACGACAGGTTCGCGGTGCTGGACCGCATCGAGAACATCGACCGCGTCGAGAGCGGCCTCGAGAGCGCGGGCCAGCTGCTGGACCGCCTGTCGGCGCCGGCGCGCAGCGGACGCGGCGCGAGGCCGGCCCGCGCGGTGTCGCCCGAGCTGCTGCTGAAGCTGGCCGGCAACCTGCACCTGCTGGACGCGGCGGTGGCGGCGCTGGACCGCGGCGAGTCGTGGGACGCCTACCTGCTGGTCGATGCCGGCGGCGACGGCGGCGCGCAGGGCCCGGACGCGGACGCCTGGGCGCAGCGCGTCGCGGCCATGTACGGGCAGTGGGCGGCGCAGCGGCGGTTCCGTTTGGATGTGTTGAAGGAACAGGGCGGCCAGGGCGGAACTCCGTGGCGGCAGGTGCTGGCGGTGTCGGGTTACGCGGCCTGCGCGCTGCTGGCGCCGGAGAACGGGCTGCACGTGTGGGAAGAGCCGGACCCGCGCCGCGAGGGCGGCTTCCTGCGGCAACTGGTGCTGGTGCGGGCGGTGGCGCAGCCGCCGCGGGCGCCGGCCGATCGCGCGGCCGCGTTGCGCGAGGCGAACGAACTGCTGGCGGCGCCGGCGCCCGACCGGCTGCAGGTGGTGCGCAATTACCGCGAGGCGCCGTCGCCGCTGGTGCGCGATCGGGTGCAGGGGTGGCGCACGGGAAGGTTGGACCGGGTGCTGGCGGGGGATTTCGACCTGTTGCGGGGAGAAAGCTGAGCCTCCATCGGCATCCCACAGAAGCGGCGGGCCCGGTCGTGGTGACCGGGCCCGCTTTGCTATTGCGGTGGCCTGCGGAGGACGGTCATTTGAGCATCGTCACCTTGCGCACATCCACCTGGTCGCCGGCGCGGGTCTCGACGAAGTAGAGACCCGAGGGCAACGCCGCCCCCCGGTCATCACGTCCGTTCCAGGTCACCGTGCCCGTCGCCTGCGCGACCGGGCCGTCGATCAGCGTGCGCACCAGGCGGCCTCGCGCATCGAACACCTTCATCGCCACCGCGCCCGACGCCGGCAGCGCATATTCCAACGTCACCGAGGGATTGAACGGGTTGGGATGGCTGCTGACGGCCAGCGCGGCCCTGATGACGACCGGCGGCGTGGCCGAGGCGCAACCGCCCCAGCCGGCCACCGGCACGAGGCCCAGGAAGTTGGCCAGCAGGTGTACGCGGGTGGGCTCCGACTCGCTCCAGCCGGGCGCGTCGTAGATATACGACAGGTCGCAAGGCAGCGAGACGATGCGGTTGGTGCCGCTGATGTTGAGCGTGGCGGCCGAGGCGGCGTACGGCGTCGACACGCCGTCGTTGGCAGTGAACTGCGCCAGGCGCTCGGCGCCGGGCAGCGGCACCACGTGGTCGAAGTCGTTGATCGTCGCGCAACCGCCGTAGTCGATCCACGCGCCGACACTGGTCACGGTATTACCCGGCACGCTCACGACGCGCGGGGCCACCTGGCCGCCGATGTCATTGCGCACGTCGCCGTCGACCAGGGACACACCCAGGCGTCCCGACAGGAACGAGGCGCCGGCCGGGCCCGAGGCGGCCAGCGTCGCCGCCAGGTCGTCGCCCGCCAGCACCAGGTCGCGGCCGCCCGGCGCAAGCCAAGCTTGCAGCAGCCCGATGTCGTTGCCGGCATCGGTGGTCGTCACCAGGTCGCCGTTGGACAGCGTGTAGGCGCCCAGGTCGCCGCAGGTGTACAGCATGTGGCCGTAGCCGTTGATCTGCGGCGCCGACGCGCGCCCGCCCAGGCCATTGCCGACGCCCGACGCCGCGCCGTGGGTGTTGAAGACGTCGTAGTCGATGCCCGGCCGCATGCACAGCGAACGCAGGGCGCCGTTCCACTCGTCGTCGTTGCCGCGGTTGCCCGCGTCGTTCCACAGCAGCAGCGGCGGTTGCGCGCCCTGAGCGGTGCTCACGCTGGGCAGGCAGTTGACCGTGTACAGCCAGGGCCAGACCGAGGCGTCGGCCGCGCCGTATCCCGCCAGATCGGCCGGCGCCGTCGCCGTCCGGGTGTCGCCGGCCACGACGTCGGACGCGGCGAAGTAGTAATGCAGCACGTCGCCAGGGAACAGCATGCCGGTGTCCGGCAGGTCGAAGTTGTACCGGTTGGCCACCACGGACCCGGCCGCGGTGCGCGTCACGCGGCCGGCTACCGTGCCGCTGGTCTGCCCGGCCGCCAGTGCCGTGCGATGGGCGTCGGTGAACAGCGGGTTCTTGGCCGCGAATGCCCAGTTCATGACCGGCGTAGACAGCGTGCCGCCCGAGCGCGGCGTCACGTCGACCCAGATCGAGTCGCCCGGGTCGTTCCGCAGGTGCGTGCGGGCAGAGATGCTCGCCGCCATGTCGAAGCGGCAACTGTTGGCGCCGAGGTTCGCCAGGTCGAGCGCGCCCGACGCCGGGAACGTGTCGTTGGCCAGGCGGGTGTCGGTGACCACGATGCGCGGACCCGTGCCCCGGTACGATTTCACGTTCACGTTATCGAAGTAGGGCGCCGGCGTGGGAATGCCCCAGCCGCAACCGTAGCAGAAGAACCAAGTGAACTGCATCGCGCTCAGGCGCACCTGCACTTGCGTGGCGCCCGGAATGAGCAGGTCGCCGACCTCATTGACCGCCCTCACCCAGGCTGGGCCGCCGTAGTAGACGAAGTTGCGGTTCACCCAGGGGGCCTGGGTAATATCGCCATTCGCGGCTGACCGGACGTCCCAGGTGTAGAAGATCCCGGCGGACGAGGACGCATAGGTCTCGTGGCGGTACACGTCGAAGGCCACCGTCAATCCGCCCGCGGTCGGATCCGGGAGGTTCATCACCGGCGACAGGACGCTGTTGTCCAGGCCGTTGTATGTGCCCAGCAACCCGCCCCGCCCGTTGACGACCCAACCGCCCGGGCCATAGTCCAGGCCGGCGGCGCCGGGAGTGCCCCCCGTGCCCGGCACGACCAGGCCGTCGTCAAGGAACGCCACGAGCTTCGAGTAGTTGGAGGCGCACTCGTCAAGATCCCCTGCCGCGTCCCACACGCGCGCGAAATCACCCACGCCCTGGTTGGGCGTCGCGGACCAATCCGGCCCCAGGGAACCGTCCTCGAAGTCATCGCTGTAGGTCGTCGTTCCGTTGACCGTGACCGTGATGTCGTCCACGCGCGCCGCGCCGTCCGATGGATACTGGCAATCCCCGTCCGACCAGCCATCGTCCGCATCGAATACGAAGGCGATCGCGATGTCGGTGCCCCCGAGCAGTTCGGCGGCCGTCCAGGTGAACGTGTAGTCGACCGTGGTCGTGCCGATGCCATCCCATGACAGCCCCTGGCCAGTGCCGGTCGGTTCGAAGGCCGGCGCCGCCGCCGTGCGCCTCTGCAGCAACAGGTAGTCGTAACCCGCCTCGCAGTCGTACTGCACATTGGCCTGGACGCGCACGGTGGCCGGCCCCGCGCCAACCGTCTTGCGGAATTCCAGGATGCAGTACCAGCGGTTGTTGTAGCCGCCGGCCGGGTCGCTGCCGCAGGACGGGATGCCCAGGTCGCCGCACCACGCCGCCCGGCCCGTGAACGGATTGCGCCAAGTGTCGACGTGCCAGCCATTGATGGGAGCCGTGTAGTCGACGGTGGTCCAGCCGTCAGTCAGGCGGCCCTCGCCGATGGGGCGTGGGCTGGCCGTCTCGAAGTCGCCGCGGTACGGGTAGACGCCTCCCGGACCCATCAGGGTGAGGGTGTCGACCACCGTCTTTCCGGCGCCCTGTCCAAAGGACATGACGGGCGCCGTGCTGGTAGGAGTCCACTCCCGGACGGGGCCGGCCGGGGCCGATTTGCCAGCGGCGGCGCTGGCCGGCGCAGCGGTCGCCGCCAACAGCATCGCGATCGCCAGAAGTTGCCATCCCGAACGGCGTTTTGCGTTCATGTCGTCCCCTTCCCCACGGGCGCAAGGCCCGGGGCTGCGGTGCCGCGAACACCGCGACATGGCCTCAGAGATCATGGAGCGGCTGGGCCCCTGGTGTAACGTGTGTTGGTCCGCGTGAACCAGGGACACAGCAGGGTTTGAGGCCCTGCACCACCGAAGGGACCCAGCCATGATCCAGCATACCACAGACACGATCTGGGTGGGCATGGACGTCCACCAGGCCTCGATCACCGCCGCCATCCTGCATGGCGATGACGTTGAGCCCCAAGTGGTTCGCCTGCCCGGGGACCTGAACGCCGCCCGCCGCCTGTTCCGCCGCCTGGCCGAGAAGGGCATCCCGCGTGCCTGCTACGAGGCCTCCGGCGCCGGGTATGTCCTGCAACGTGCGCTCAGCGACGACGGCTTTTACTGCGAGGTCATTGCTCCCAGCCTGATCCCGAGCCGGCCCGGCGATCACCGCAAGACCGACCGCCTGGACGCGGTCCACCTGGCCCGGCAGTTCCGCAGCGGGCACCTGACCGCAGTGGCCGTACCCGACGTGGACCAGGAAGCAGTTCGCCACCTCGTGCGCGCGCATCTGTTCAACCGCCGGCAGATCACTCGCGCCAAGCATCGGATCGCGGGCATCCTGCGCACCGGCGGCTATCACTTCACCGAGACCAAGTCGGGCTGGACCAAGCAGCATCGGGCGTGGCTGGCCAAGCTGCGGCACGAGCTGACCGGTCCGATGCAGACCGTGGTGACCAGTGAGTTGCATCACCTTGAGTATCTCGAAGCGAGTCTCAGTTCGTTGGAGGCGGCGATCACCGAGGTCTCGGTCCAGCCGCCGTGGCGGGAGCCCGTCGAAGCGCTGTGCTGCTTCCGCGGGATCAAGACGCTGACCGCCATGACCATCATCAGCGAGATCGGTGATATCAAGCGCTTCGGTTCACCGCGGCAGTTGATGGGGTACGTCGGCCTGGTGCCGAGTGAGCGCAGCAGCGGTGAGCGGAGCCATCGCGGTCCGATCACCAAGGCCGGGAACCGCTATCTGAGGCGCATCCTGATCGAGAGCTCGTGGCACTACAGCAAGCGAGCCTGTTCGACGCTAAGGCTACAGCGCAGACGCGCCGGGCAAGACCCGGCCATCATCGGGATCGCGCTCAAGGCCCAGCACCGCCTCGAGCGCCGATACCAGCATCTGTCGCGGACCAAGCACACGAACAAGGCAACCACGGCGGTGGCAAGAGAACTCTGCGGTTTCCTGTGGGCCATGCTGTGGGAGGTCGAAGGCCGCAAGTGACGGCGGCCGACAAGGCGTGAGGGAAGAAGTCGGCCAGGGGAATCCTCGTCTAAAGTGTGCGAAGGGCTCAAGCCCAACTCGCGTATTCAGAGTGAGGCCGCCCCGGACGGGCAGAATCTTGTGCGGTAACCAACCCGCGGATATCAGTCTGATCGACCGTCGACTAAACCTCTTCCCTCCGATCATAAGAAGAGGCCCCGGCCGTTGCCGGCCGGGGCCTTCGGAGACACATGTCTCTAGTTGACTAGCCGCTCCATATCACTTCAGCATTGTCACCTTGCGGACATCCACCTGGTCCCCGGCGCGCGTCTCGACGAAATACAGGCCGGCCGCGACGCCTGCTCCCAAGTCACTGCGCCCATCCCACGTGACGACCCCATTCAAATGATCGACATGCTCATCCAGCAGCGTGCGCACAAGCGCGCCGCGCGCATCGAACACCTTCATGGTGACGCGGCCCGCCGCCGGCAGCGTGTAGCGCAGCGTCACCGCCGGGTTGAACGGGTTCGGGTAGCTCTGCACCGAGAACTTCGTGCCCGGGACGACCCCGCCGACCGGCATGCCCACGTTGACCGGCACGCCGAAGTAGCCCAGTACGTTGTCCAGCAGCACCACCCGGGCCGGCGCCGGCGAGGGGCTCTTGGCCGGGTCGACCACAAACATGAAGTCATGGTCCAGCGACACGATGCGGTTCGTGCCGTCAGTGTTCAGAATGGCAGCCGCGGCAGCGTACGGCGTCGACGTCCCGCCGGGCGCCGTGAACTGGGCCAGGCGGGTCGCCGACCCGCGGGGTACGACGTTGTCGAAGTCGTTGATGGACGCACATCCGCCATAGGCGATCCAGCTGTTCGCCGTCGCGAACACGGGATTGCCGGGAATCCGGATCACCAGAGGCGCGGTCTGGCCGCCGATGTTGTCGCGGACGTCGCCGTCGATGAAGGTCACCCCCATCTTCGTCTCCAGGAAGGTGCGATTCGCGGCACCCGACTGGTAGAGGGCGTTCGCCAGGTCGTCGCCGGTCATGAACAGGTCGCGATTGCCCAGGGTGAACCAGCTGTTCAACAGGCCCGTGTCGTTGCCCGCGTCGCTGTTGTAATCACCGTTGGACAGCGTCAGCGTTCCCAGATCGCCGCACGTGTACAACATGTCGTGGTAGCCGTCGACCTGGGCCGCCGTCGCGCGACCGCCGAGGCCGTTGCCGACGCCCGAACTCGGGCCGTGGGTGGTGAAGACGTCATAGTCCGAGCCGCGAAAGAGGCTCAGGTAGCGCAGGGCGGCATACCACTCGTCCTCACCGCCGCGGAAGCCGGCGTCATTCCAGAGCAGCAGGGTCGGCTGGGTGCCCGCGGCATCCCTGAGCGAAGGCAGGCAATTGACCGTGTATAGGCCTGGGTACCGCAATGGCTCGGATTGGCCCAAGCCCGAACGATCCAGCGGCGCGTATGCCGTGCGCACGTCGCCGCCGACGGCGTCGGTGGCGGCGAAGTAGTAGTGCAGCACGTCGCCCGGGAAGAGCATGCCCGTGTCGGGAAGGTCGAAGTTGTAGCGGTTGGCCACGACGACGTTGGACGAATTCCTCGTCACGTTGCCGGTCACCGATCCGGAAGTCTGGCCGGGCGCCAGCGCGGTGCGCATCGCGTCGGTGAACAGCGGGTTCTTGACGGCGAACTGCCATCCCATGACCGGAGGCCCGCTCAGCGCGCCGCCGGCGCGCGGCGTGACGTCGATCCAGATGCTGTCGCCCGGGTCGTTGCGGCTATGCGTCTTGAGCGAGATGTTGGCGGCCATGTCGAACCGGCACGAGTTGCGGCCCAGGTTGGCCAGGTCGACGTCGCCGATGGCGGGGAACACGTCGTTGGCCATGCGGATCTCGGTGACCGAGATGCGGGCGCCGCTTGTCGGGTAGACCTTGATGCTTGCATTGTCGAAATATGGGGCTGGCGAGGCGTTGGTTCCGTCGCATGCAGATCCGTAACAGAACTGCCAGCCCAGTTCGACGACACCGAACTGCACCTGCACCTGGGTAGCGCCCGCCACGATCAGGTCGTCCACCACGTTGACCGAGCGCAACCAGGACGGGCCGCCGTAGTACACGAAGTTGCGATCCACCCAGGGGGCGGCATTGATGTTGCTGCCGGCCGTCGAGCGAACGCTCCACGTGTAGAAGATCGACGGAGTGTCGCCCCCGATCAGCAACTCGTGGCGGTAGACATCAAATGCAAAGGTCAGGCCACCCATGGCGGGCGCCGGCCAGTCCATAACCGGCGAGGTGATCACGTTTGCGATATGGAACAAGGGCCCCAACATGCCGCCGACCGGGTTCACCACCCATCCGCCCGGAGGACCGTAGTCCATACCGGGGCGGCCGACCCAGCCGCCGGTGCCGGGCACCACCAGGCCGTCGTCGATGAAGGCGACCATCTTCGAGTAGTTCGAGGCGCAGTCGTCGAGGTCGCCGAGCTTCTGCCACACGCGCGCGAAGTCGCCGACGCCCTGGTTCGGCGTCGCCGCCCAGTCGGGGCCCAGCAGGCCGTCCTCGAAATCCTCGGCGAAGTCGACGCCGTTCAGCGTCACAATGATGTCGTCGAGGCGCGCGGCGCCATCGGTGGGCCAGCTGCAGTCACCGTCAGACCAGGCACCGTCCGAATCGAAGATGAACGCTAAGGCAATGTCGGTGCCTTGGATCAGTTCGGACGGCGAGTAGTTGAACGTGTAGTCCACGGCCGTGGTGCCGGCTCCATCCCAGGACAGGCCCTGACCGCCGGCGACAGCCTCGAAATTCGGGTTCTGGGCCGTGCGGCGCTGAAGCGTCGTGAAGTCGTAGGCGGGCTCGGTGTCGTACTGCAGGTTGGCCCGGACGCGCACGATTGCGGGCACGGCGCCGACGGTCTTGCGGAATTCGAGGATGTCGCGCCAGTTGTTGTTGTAGCCGCCGACCGGATCACCGGCGCCGCAGGAGGCGATCGCGATGTCGCCGCACCAGGCGGCCTTGCCCGTGAACGGGTTGCGGTAGGTGTCGACGTGCCAGTGGTTGGCCGGCCGCGTCAGGTCATCGGAGGTCCAACCGTCGGTCAGGAAACCGTCGCCGCCCGGACGGGCGTTCGCGGTCTCGAAGTCGCCGCGGTACGGGTAGATGCCGCCCGGGCCCATCAGGTCGATCGTGTCGCCACTGGCCTTCGCCGCCGCCGCGCCGTACCACATGGGCGACTGGGAGGTCATGGCGGGTTCGACCGCGAATGCCTCGACGCCAGCCAGCAGCAATGCCGCCAGCACGATGGTGATGGTTCGAAATCCGGTCATCGTCATCCTCCTCGCCTCGATCCCGATACGCTTACTTCAGCATCGTCACCTTGCGCACGTCCACCTGCCCGCCGGCGCGCGTCTCCACGAAGTACAACCCCGACGCCGCCTGCGCCCCCGCGTCGTTGCGGCCATCCCAGGTGACCGTGCCATCCGCTTCGTCGACCGGTCCATCGAGCAGCGTGCGCACCAGCGCGCCGCGTGCGTCGAACACCTTCATGGTGAGATGGCCGGCCGCCGGCAGCGTGTAGCGGAGCGTGACCGACGGGTTGAACGGGTTGGGGTAGCCCTGCACGGTGAATTTCGAGCCCGGCGTGTCCGCCGCCATGGGATCCCAGTTGCCCGCCACGCCGAAGTAATCCAGCACGTTGCTCAGCAGGGTGACACGCTTCGGTCGCGGCGAGGGCGACTTGGCGGCGTCGATGATGAACATCATGTCGTGGTCCAGCGATACGATGCGGCCGGTGCCGTTGACGTTCAGCGTCGCAGCGGCGAACGGGTACGGGGTCGACGTGCCGCCGGGCGCCGTGAACTGGGCCAGGCGGACCGCCGAGCCCAGGGGAACCACGTTGTCGAAGTCGTTGATGCCGAAGCAGCCGCCGTAGGCGACCCAGTTGCCGACCGTCGTGAGCACGGGATTGCCTGCGATCGTGACGACCTTCGGCGCCGTCTGGCCGCCGATGTTGTCGCGCAGGTCGCCGTCGTTGAAGGTCAGGCCCATCCTGGCCTCGAGGAACGTCCGGGCCACGGTGCCGGAGAGGTACAGGCTGTTGGCCAGGTCGTCGCCGGTCATGAACAGGTCGCGGCCGCCGAGGGCGAACCAATCGTTGAGCAGCCCAAGGTCGTTGCCGGCGTCGCCGGCATAGTCGCCGTTGGACAACGTGAACGTCCCGAGGTCACCGCACGTGTAGAGTATGTCGGTGTAGCCGGCGATCTGGGCAGCGGCGGCGCGACCGCCCAGGCCGTTGCCGACGCCGGAACTCGGCCCGTGCGTCGCGAAGACGTCGAAGTCGGAGCCCTTCGCCAGGCCCAGGGCCGTCACCAGGGCGTAGTACCACTCGTCCTCGCCCCCGCGGAACCCGAAGTCGTTCCAGAACAGCACCGTCGGCTGGTGGCCGGCGGCATCGCGCAGGGACGGCAGGCAGTTGACCGTGTAGAGGCCCGGGTACTTCAGCGGCTCCGGGTCGCCGAAGCCCGAGCGATCCGGCGGCGCGTACGCAGTGCGCACATCTCCACCCACGGCATCCGTGGCCGCGAAGTAGTACTGCAGCACGTC
This sequence comes from uncultured bacterium, assembly GCA_903859215.1. GTDB lineage: Bacteria > Krumholzibacteriota > Krumholzibacteriia > LZORAL124-64-63 > LZORAL124-64-63 > CAINDZ01. Next base: position 10,748 of record CAIOLW010000188.1, read on the forward strand.
GCCGGGGAACAGCATCCCGGTGTCGGGCAGGTCGAAGTTGTAGCGGTTGGCGACAACGCCGCCGTACGCGGTATTCGTCACGCTGCCGGCGACCGAGCCGTTCACCTGGCCGGTGGCCAGCGCGGTGCGATGGGCGTTTGTGAACAGCGGATTCTTGACCGCGAACCGCCAGTACATGGTCGGCGTGCCGACGAGGGCGCCGCCGGCGCGCGGCGTCACGTCGATCCAGATGCTGTCGCCAGGGTCGTTGCGGCTGTGCGTCCTGAGCGAGATGTTCGCAGCCATGTCGAAGCGGCACGAGTTCGCGCCGAGGTTCGCCAGGTCGACGTCGCCGATGGCGGGGAACACGTCGTTGGCCAGGCGGATCTCGGTGATGACCATGCGCGGCCCGTCAATCGGGTAGATCTTCACATTGGCGTTGTCGAAATACGGGGCCGGGGTGCCGTTGGTGCCGTTGCCGTAACCGAACTGCCAGCCCATCTCGATGATGCCGAAGGACACCTGGACCTGGGTGGCGCCCGGCTCGATCAGGTCACCGACGACATTGATCGAGCGCAGCCAGTTTGGGCCGCCGTAGTACACGAAGGCCCGGTCCTCCCAGCCATAGAGGAGGCTGTCTCCCCACGTCGAACGAACGGCCCACGTGTAGAAGATCCCGGGACTGTCGTTGGGAACCAGCAACTCGTGACGATACACGTCGAAGGAGAAGGTCATCCCGTCCATGGTCGAGTCCGGCCAATCCATCACCGGCGAGTAGAGCACGTTCTCGATGTGGTTTGGGGGGCCCAGCAGGCCACCGCGGTTGTTCACGATCCAGCCGCCTGGAGGACCGTAGTCCATGCCGGGGCCGCCGACGGAGCCGCCGGTGCCGGGCACCACGAGGCCGTCGTCAATGAAGGCGACCAGCTTTGAGTAGTTCGAGGCGCAGTCGTCAGCATCGCCCAGCCCCTGCCAGACCCGCGTGAAGTCGCCGACGCCCACGTTCGGCGTGGCTATCCAGTCGGGGCCCAGGCTGCCGTCTTCGAAATCCTCGCTGTAGTCGATGCCGTTCAGCGTCACGGTGATGTTGTCAAGGCGGGCAGCGCCGTTCGTCGACCACAGGCAGTCTCCGTCCGACCAGCCGCCGTCCGAGTCGAAGATGAAGGCCACTGCGACGTCAGTGCCCAGGTACAGTTGGGCCGGCGCGTAGGTGAACGTGTAGTCCACCACGGCGGTGCCCACGCCGTCCCACGACAGCCCCTGGCCGCCGCTGACGGCCTCGAAGTCCGGGTTCAGGGTCGTCCGCCGCTGCAGGGTCGTGAAGTCGTAGCCCGGCTCGCAGTCGTACTGCAGGTTGGCCCGCACGCGCACGGTCGCGGGCACGGCGCCGACGGTCTTGCGGAATTCGAGGATGTCGCGCCAGTTGTTGGCGTAACCGCCGGCCAGGTCGTTTGGGCCGCACGAAGGGATCCCGAGGTCGCCGCACCAGGCGGCCTTGCCGGTGAACGTGTTGCGATAGGTGTCGACGTGCCAGTGGTTGGCCGGCCGCGTCAGGTCCTCGGAGGTCCAGCCTTCGGTCAGGAAGCCGTCGCCGGCCGGACGCGCGTTCGCGGTCTCGAAGTCGCCGCGGTACGGGTAGATGCCGCCCGGGCCCATCAGATCGATCGTGTCGCCAGAAGCCTTCTCCGTCGTTCCACCGAACCAGACCCCGGGAGTGGCGGACAGCTGGCGCTCGGCAGCCATGGCACCGGCGGCGGCGGCAAGCAACAAGACCGCTGCGATCATCGCCGACAGGCTGCGCAGGGCTCGCAGTTCGGGTTTCGACACGGCTGGGCCTCCCCGGTCGCCGGCGCGATGCGGTCCGGATCCGATGTGCCATCACATATGGTTGCGATCGAACGGCGCACGGTGGATGGTCGCGGCACCGTGTTGATCATACAGAATCATACTCGATGCAGGAAGGGCCCTGAGTAAATATATATATCGAATATCGTTTTCAATATACTCCACGCAAGCCCCGCCCTCACGGCCAAAAAGGCGCCATCACCCCCCTCCTTTGCTGGTCACCACGCCATCAGACACTATATTTGTCAAAAATCCCACCGGCCGACCGACCCTGAGAGGATCCGACGTGCCCCAGCAGCCCGCTTCCCACGATTTCGCCCCCAAGTGCCGCATCGGCACCCGCGGTTCGGACCTGGCCCTGTGGCAGGCCCACACCATCCAGCGGATGCTCGGCGAGCTGGGCACCGAGACCGAGATCGAGATCATCAAGACGCGGGGCGATCGCATCGACGATGTGCCGCTGGCGCAGCTCGAGGGCAAGGGCTTCTTCACGAAGGAGCTCGAGGATGCGCTGCTGGCCGGTCGCGTCGACCTGGCCGTGCACTCGCTGAAGGACCTGGCGACCGAGATGCCCGACGGCCTGGTGCTGGCGGCGATGGTCGGGCGCGAGGACGCGCGCGAGATGCTGCTGGTGCGCAAGGAAGCGGTCGATGAAGCGCGGCTCGCCGCGGGCGACCCGCTGCCGCTGAAGGACAACCCGCGCGTGGGCACCAGCGCCGCGCGTCGGCAGGCGCAGCTGCGGCTGGTGCGGCCCGATGTGCAGATCGTCGACCTGCGCGGCAACGTGCCGACGCGCGTCAACCGGCTGCGCGAGGGACGCTACGACGCCATCCTGCTGGCCTGCGCCGGGCTGAAGCGGCTCGAGCTGGACCTGAGCGACCTCTACACCTGCCCGCTCGATCCCGCGGTGTTCGTGCCGGCGCCCGCGCAGGGCATGCTCGGGCTGCAGTGCCGCGACGAGGACATCTGGAAGCGGACCATCGCGCAGCTGGACTGCGCCGAGGCCGCGCGCGCGGTGCGGGCCGAGCGCAACCTGCTGTGCCGGCTCGAGGGCGGCTGCCAGCTGCCGTTCGGCGTGAACATCACCGGCGGCGGGTCGGCGTGGAAGCTCGAGGCGTTCCTGGCCTTGGATGCATCTGACACGACCGGCGCGGCGCCGCTGCGCCTGAGCCTGACCGGTTCGGATCCCGACATGCTGGCCGAGACGGCCTGGCCGAAGCTCGCCTCGCACCGGGGGCTGTAGCCTTGGCCGCCGGCCGCCGCATCGTCCTGACCCGCGAGGCGCAGGGCAATGCACCGTGGCTGGATCAGCTGCGTTCGCTTGGCCTCGA
>CAIOLW010000189.1 GCA_903859215.1 uncultured bacterium
CGGGGCGCCGGACGTGCTGGGCGTTGAGGGCGACCTGAAGGCGAAGGTGCTGGATCTGTTGGCGCCCCTGCGCGGGGGCGCTGGGTCTGCCGGCGGCGGCGAAGTGACGGAAGGCAAAATCGGCGGCGGGGCTGCGGCGTGGTCGGCATCCGGCGCCGCGAGGATCGTGGCGTCTTTCGCATCGGATCCGGCTGGCGCCATGGTCGAGATCGACGGTCAGCCTGTCGGTGAAACGCCGTGCGGGAAGGCCTTGGCTGCTGGTGTCTACCGGATAGGTATCAAGAAGGTGCGTTACGTGGCGCATGAGCAGGCGCTCGAGGTCAAGGCGGGCGTGGCGCCGAAGGTGTCGGTGATGCTGACGCCGGACTTCGGGTGGCTCACCGTCGAGAGTGACCCGGCGGGTTTGGCGGTGACCATTGACGCTGAGGCGGTCGGCAACACGCCTCTGGCGGCGCGGGAAGTGTCGCCGGGGCCGCATGAGGTCATGATCACGGCAGAAAATTACCACGACGAAGGACAGCGCGTCGTCATCGAGCGCGCCGAGCGCGAAACGGTTCGGGTAGCTCCCGTGCCCCGCAATGGCGGGATAACGGTGGTGGCTACTGATCGGAAGGGGAGTGCTGTCGAGGCAACGGTCAAGAGCGATGGTCGCGTCGTGGGCAAGGCGTACGAACCGATCACGCTGTTGCGGGGGCGGCATGAATTGACGGTGGAATCGGCTGCCAGTACCTGGCGGGGCGAGGTGATGGTGGCCGAGGAGCAGATGACTGAAGTGCCGGTGAGTTTGACGGCGAAGCCGGAGCCAAGTCCAACGGCGCCGGGTTCACTGAAGATGGTGACGATCCCGGCCGGCAGTTTCACGATGGGGAGTCCCTCGTCGGAAACAGGGCGTTATGGTGACGAACAGCAGCACCCGGTCGAAATCACACAGGGTTTCTCCCTGTCGGCGACCGAGGTGACGCAGGCGCAGTACCAAACGGCCATGGGGGCCAATCCGAGCAATTTCAAGGGTGTCGATCTGCCCGTCGAACGGGTCTCATGGTTCGCCGCCGTGCTATTCTGCAACAAGTTGAGCGAGCGGGAGGGGTTGAAGCCGGCCTACCGGATCAACAGCAGCGATGTGACGTGGGATCGCACTGCGCCGGGTTACCGCCTGCCAACGGAGGCCGAATGGGAATACGCCTGCCGGGCCGGCACGACGACAGCCTACCATACAGGGGATGGCGAAGCGGGCTTGTGGCAGGCGGTCTGGTACGGTGCTAGCGCTGGCGGGACAACGCAACCGGTCGGCAAGAAGGGCGCAAACGCCTGGGGTTTGGACGACATGCACGGCAATGTCTGGGAGTGGTGCTGGGACTCGTATGGGGAGTACAGTGCCGGCCCGCAGAGGGACCCTCAGGGGGCGACGGGAGGCGCGACCCGGGTGTACCGCGGCGGCAGTTGGTATGACAACGCCGGGATCTGCCGGTCTGCGAATCGCGGCAGGAACCCCCCGTCGTGCGCGCTCGACTTTTTGGGTTTCCGTGTTGCCCGCAATTCAGCCCAGTGAGCCGGACGCAGGCCGAGATCGCAGACGCGCGCGGAACTGTAGCCGGAGTTGGAGCTGCTGGGCCCGACTCGACTCTGGATAGACGTCGAACATCGACCACGATCGTCAGCATTGAGGTGAACTAAGTGCAACCTGGCCGAAGTACCCTGCTCATCCTGTTCACTCTCCTGCTGCTTGGCGCCCCCATGAATGCGGCCCTCGCGCAGCCGGCA
>CAIOLW010000190.1 GCA_903859215.1 uncultured bacterium
AACCGCGGAGCGGGGTCGCGGTCGACCGGACCCGGGCGGCATCCTATCACGAGGCACCGCGAAAGTCCCGCCCGAAGCCCTTATCGGCACCGGCGCAAGGTCGATCCGTGCCTTCCGACGTCACGCCACGCACCGGCTGTCCTGGTCACCGCGGCCATCACGGGATTACCTTGCGTCGCCGGGAGCAGCCGGGCATCATCCACCCCGGTTCGTCCAACGGGCTGCGATTGCAAGTACCTGGAGGTTTCAGATGGACCCAGCGGTTGGCATCGGAGTTCTGTCTCCCATACCGACGGCAGCTTGCCTGTCGTTTCACGAGTCCATGGGAACCCTGACGGATGACGTGGACCGCGAGTTGGAAGGCCGGCCCGACCTGAAGGACCTGATCGGCGCGGACAACGTCGAACTGATGCGGGACAACCACCGGAACCACGTCGCCTTCATGGACAACGTGTTCTTCCTCGGGAACTACAACTTGCTTGCGCGCATCGTGCCCTGGGTCTACCGCGTTTACACGGCGCGGGGCTTCACGCTGGACTATTTTCCGGTCGAACTCCAGGCCTGGGCCGACGCCATCCGGAACCGCATGCCGCCTCAGCAGGCGGCGCCCATCCTGGCCGTTTACGCGTGGATGATCCGGCACCACGACGACTTCGCGCAGCAGGCCCATCTTCCCGAGGCGGTCGCGCCGGCGCCGGTCCATGCGATCGACCTCGATCGATTCGTCGAAATCTTCCTCGAAGGCGATTTCAAGGCCGCCGAGAGGCTGACACGGGAGACCCTGGGGGAGCGTCCGGACCTGGAGGAATTCCACCTCTGGATCCTCGATCCGGTCATGCGGGAAATCGGGCGACGCTGGGAGCGTTCCCTGGTTTCAACGGCCCAGGAGCACGTCGCCTCGGCACTGGTGACGCGCATGATGAGCATCGCCTATTCCCGGGTCGACAGGGACCCGGCCCTGGGCAAGAGGGTCGTGGCCTGCTCGGGCCCCCATGAGCAGCACCAGATCGGGGCCTGGATGGTGTCCGACCTCCTGGAGGCGCGCGGTTGGGATGCGCGACTCCTGGGAGCGGATCCTTCACCTGAGGGACTGCTGAGCCTGCTCGACGCATTCAAGCCCGCCGTCCTGGCCCTTTCGGTCACCGTGCCGTTCCACCTGCGCGATGCGGCGCAGCTCATCGAGAGCGTGCGCCGGCGTCCCGGTCTCGAAGACCTCAGGATCATGGTCGGGGGCCAGGCGTTCATGACGGATACGAGCCTGGCAGCGGCGATCGGCGCCGATGGATACGCCCCGGATGCCCGGAGCGCCGCCTTGCTGGCTGAATGCTGGTGGGAGGAGGCCCGGCGATGAGTTGGGAGATCGGGGACTCCGAAGCCGCGCGATTGATGACGGATTTCCTGGCTGGTTCGGCGATCGGCGTCGTCATGGTCCGACTGGCGCCGGACGGCGGGATCGTTGACGCCAATGACGCTTTCAGGAACCTGTTCCCGGCCTGGCGCAAGGATGACGGCCGCAGGCTGCAGGACTATCTGGAACGCTGTGATCCTGAAGCGGGCCCAGCCCCGCCGTCTGCCCCGGCGACCTACCGGCTGCGCGGGAACGTGGCGCCCGGGACGCGGATCCGCGGCATCCACTTGCCCGCCGTCGGCGGGTTCGTGCTGATCGGTGAGTGCCTGCACCCGACGTCGTCCGACGCCCTCGACAAGGTCAGCGCCACGACCAATGAACTGGCTCGACTGAACCGGGAAGGGCAGAGGAAATACCGCGAGTCGAAACGCGCCCAGGACAAGTTGGAACAACGATACAAGCTGCTGGTCGAGACCACGGGCCAGGGGATGGTCTGGTTCGACGATGAGGGCCGGCTCCTTGAAGCCAATCCCGCCGCCATGCGCATCCTGGGACAAGTCGACCTCTCCTGCGCGCAGGAATTCCTGATGAAGGCGATCGGTGAGGATGGAACGCCGTTGGCGCGCGAAAGCCATCCCGTGATCGATGCCCAGCGCTCCGGTCAAGCCCGGCTGGGAGTCCTGATGGGTGTCGGTGACGGGCCCACCTGGATTCTCCTGGACGCCTTGCCGGAAGCGAATCCGGACGGGGCCTCGCCGCGCATCGTCTGCGCCACCTTCAGCGATATCACCGGGAAGAAGCTGGCCGAGGAAGAGAAGCTCAGGCTCCAGGCACAGCTCCAGCAATCACAGAAGATGGAAAGCCTTGGGCTCCTGGCCGGGGGTGTGGCGCACGACATGAACAATGTGCTCGGGGCCATTCTCGGATTGGCCTCCGCTCACCTCGTCGACCAGCCCCCCGGCTCGCCATTGCGCCGGTCGTTGGAAACGATCTGCAAAGCTGCCGAACGAGGCGGGGAGATGGTCCGCAGACTGCTGAGTTTCGCACGGCAGAGTCCGGTCGCGTTCTCCGAGTTGAACCTGAACGAACTCCTCAAGGACGAGATCAGTCTCCTGGAACGGACCACCCTGGCGGCAATCACCGTGCGGTTGGACATGGAAGACAATCTCCGTCCGGTGCTGGGCGACGCCGGCGCCCTGAACCGCGCCATCATGAACCTCTGCGTCAATGCTGCGGACGCCATGGTGGGCAGCGGCGTCCTGACCCTTCGCACTCGGAACCTGGACGGCGACTGGATCGAGGTCGCGGTGGAGGACACCGGGACCGGGATGTCCGGGGACGTCCTTGCCAGGGCCATGGACCCCTTCTTCACCACCAAGGCGGTCGGCAAGGGTACGGGGTTGGGACTGTCGATGGCACACAGCACCGTGTCGGATCACCATGGACAGATGGAGATCGAGAGCACGCCCGGCCAGGGCACGCGGGTGACGATGCGGTTCCCGACATGCCCGAAGGGAGCGCGTGTCGCGACGTTGGACAGCGTGCCCGGCGCCGCGAACGCCGGCGTCGTGAGACAGGTGCTGCTCGTGGATGATGATGACCTGGTTCGGACAGCCCTGCGGACGATTGTGATGTCCCTCGGCTACCGGGCTCATCTGGCAGTGAGTGGCGAGGAGGCCCTCGCCAGCCTCGAAGGCGGGCTTGCGCCTGATCTTGTCATTCTCGACATGAACATGCCCGGGTTGGGCGGCGCAGGGACGCTGCCGCGCATTCGCGAGCTGAACCCGACAGTGCCGATCCTTCTCGCCACGGGGCGGGTCGATCAGGTTGCGCTTGACCTTGCCGCGGCACATGCCGGCGTCACCCTCCTGCCCAAGCCCTTCGGGGCCAAGGAACTGCGCCAGCATTTCGAGTCCATCGAATCGCAATGAGGCCCGCCTGCGGTGAACGCCCGGTCCACCGCGGGTTGTGTCCTGTCGCGCATCATGCTATCGTGCCCCCGTCGAAAGGACCGGGATGATGCCCCGTCGCCTCCGGCGCCGCCTGTGAAGCGCGCGCCCATGCCCGGCGGTCCGTCGGGTTTCCGCACCGCTCGCCTGCTGATCGCCTTCCCTGTCAGGGGTAGGCCTTTTCCCTTTGTCATTCCCTTTGTCATTGTCAGTGGAGGCCGCCCATGAGCGGCGTCCCCCGTCACTGGCGGTTCGACGACGTGTTCGACAGCGTCGATCGCGGCTGCGGCGACTTCATCCTCGAACTGCGCGCCCACCTGGCCGGCCTGCCTGCGGGCGCCGTGCTGATGGTCGCCAGCCGCGACGCCGGCGCGCCCATCGAGGTGCCGGCTTGGTGCCGCCTGACCGGGCACCACCTCCTGGAGGCCGAGCCTCCGTTCTTCCTCATCGAGAAACGAAGGGACTGACCATCATGGCCGGGAAATTCTGCGTGACCGTCACCGAGTGCAGGACGAACGAGGACAAGGCGACCCTGGGCTTCGTCGTGGCGAACGCCGCCGTCGGCAGCGACAAGGAGACGATGGTCTTCCTGAGCGCCGACGGCGTCTGGGCCGCGGTGAAGGGCGAGATGGAGAAAGTGTCGGTGGGCGCCCCGTTCGCGCCGCTGGGCGAGCTGGTCGGGAAGTTCACCGCCAACGGCGGGAAGATCCTCGTCTGCTCACCGTGCCTGAAGAAGCGCGGCATCACCGAGGACATGCTGGTCGAGGGCGCGACGGCGGCCGGTGGCGCGGCGCTGGTCGAGTGGCTGTCGCAGGGCTCGCCCTGCGTGGGGTACTAGCGGTGGATCTCGAGGGCCTGGCCCCCGACCACCGGCTGGACGGGGGCGACCTCGACTGCGGGTCGGGGCTGGTGCTGCTGATCCGCGAGCACATGCAGCGCGTGCCCGAGGGCGGCGTGCTGGAGCTGCGCAGCCGCGAGCGTACCGTGTGCGACGACCTGCCGCCGTGGTGCCGCATGGTCGGGCACGAGTACCTGGGCCAA
>CAIOLW010000191.1 GCA_903859215.1 uncultured bacterium
AGACGCGGCCGTCCGCCGCGCAGGCCACGGCCCGGACGCTGCCCTCGACGCCCGGGCGCGAGAAGGCCTGGCTCCAGTGTTCGTCGACGATGTCTGCCGATCGCGCGGGTGATGGCGCCGCCGCCGACGCTCCGATAACGCACGCCAGGAGCAGGAGGGACATCCGGAACTTGCTCATCATCATCCTTTCGGCAGGCGCCGCCTCACTGCGGCAGCACGACCTTCACGAACAGCACCACCATCGCCAGGTCAGCCGCCAGGTGCGCCACATACGCCGCCCGCCAACTGCTGCGCCTGAGGGCCAGGTGCGACCACAGCAGCGACGCCGTGGTGATCAGCGCCACCCGCACCAGCAGCACCGGCCAGGGGAACAGCGCACCCAGCAGCACCAGGTGATACGCCCCGAAGCCGGCCGTCACCAGCGCCAGCCCGCCGCGCCTCCCGAACGCCTCGCAGCAGCGCGAGGTGGCGTGCCCGCGCCACCACCATTCCTCGAGCAGCGGGTTGAAGATCGCGAACGTGACGAGCAGGGCGGCGGGCTGGTGCAGGTCGATGCCGAGCGCCGTGAGGCGCGACTGGTAGTCGGTGATTGGGCCCAGCCAGGGGCGCACCCACAGGTAGATGGCCAGGAACAGCGGGCCGAAGATCAGGCCGAGGATCAGCTCGGCGCGCCACTGCCGTGCCGGCGTGGGCTGGAACGGCAGGCCGCCCCGGCTAGAGAACGGCCGCGCGCCCACCAGCAGCCAGGGCGCCAGCAGACAGCCGCCGGCGCCGTAGAGGAGGAAGGTGGCAGGCAGACTGCGCAGGGCGAACGCGCCGACGGCGCCCAGCACCGCCGGCAGGGCGATGGCGGCCACGAGGGCCCAGCGGCGTGTGCGCGGCGCGTCGACGTTCACCTGACCACCGTCACCCTCGCTGTTTCGACGCGCCCACCCGCCTTGGCCTGCACCAGGTACACGCCCGACGCCGCCGGTCGCCCATCGTCATCTTCGCCGGACCATGGCAGGTCCTGGCGGCCGCTGTCCAGCCATCCGTGATGCAGGCTTCGCACGAGCCGCCCGCGCGCATCGAACACACGCACGGTCGCCGGCCCGGCGTCGGCCATCGTGAAGGTGATCATCGCGCGCGGATTGCAGGGGTTCGGGGCCACGGCGAGCCCGGCCACTTGCGCCGGCGCAAGTGGGGTGGCCGCGACGGTCCGCGGCTGCGGCCTGACGATGGTCATCATCCCCTCCCTGTTGAACAGGCAGGCCATGTCGCCGACGGCGGCGATCGCGACCGGATGGCTGTTGTCGAACCAGACACGACCCGTGGTTGCGACGTCGGGATCCTGGAACTCGGCCAGCATCATGCCATGGCCTCGGCTGAGCGCGAACGCCATGGGACCGGCGGCTGCAATCCCGTTGATCATGTCGAGGTACGGGTCCATCATGTGCATGTGACCACCCAGGCGCGGATGCGCGGGGTTGCTGACGTCCAGAACATTGATTTCCCGCCAACAAGCCACCCAGATCATCCCGTCGCGCGCGCTGACATGACCCCAGGGAATGGCGTCCAGCGACACCGAGCCGAGCCACTGGAAAACCCCGGCCGCCGTCGCGGTGAGCAAGTACAAGTTCAAATAGTTCTGGTTGTCGCATGCGTAAAGGACATCGCCATCGACCTTGGCCGCAGGACCGAGGCCGGCGGGCCACGTGATCGGAGCCATGTCCACGCGGCCGCCAACGCCAAGGCGCAACCCGAACACGCCATCCACACTCCAGGCAATCCAGCCGTCGCTCGTTGCCACGGCGGCGTAAAACGGCATGGCGGATCCATCGGCAGCGGGCGGAGCCCGGAAGACCTCTTGCAGCGTGCCGTTCGTGGTGGCCTCGACTACCAACAGGTTCACGTCGCCGTCGCCCAGGACCACAGCCATCTCGCCGCGCGGGCAGACGCTCAGTGGGTACAGGCCCGTCACATGCGGGTCGGGCCTGGTGTTCAGGCTGCCGACCTGGCGCGGGTTCGCGGGGTCCGAGAGGTCGAGCAGGCGCACGCCGCCGGGGCACGCCAGCCAGAGGCGGTTGCCTTCGCCTACAGCGTTTTCGACAGGTGTGCCGGTCTCGACGGAGGCCAGTTGGCGCGGTTCTGCCGGACCGCCGATCTCATAGGTGATGAGGCCCGAGTACTGATAGGTCACGACGAGCAGGTCGCCATCGATAGCGATGGCCGTCGCCGGACCCCGACCCGACATGATCCAGTCGGGCAGGATGGCCGGCCCGTTGTACCTGGTAATCTGGTCGGAGGCTACATAGACCTCCGTGCCGTCAAAGGCGACGGCGCTGACGTAGCCGGTGTCGGGCAACAGGTACCCGCTCGGGCACGCCGGATCGGCCAGGCCGTACACGAAGACGCCGTCGTAGGATCCGGCATAGACCAATCCCCCGTGGGCCTGCAGCCACCACGGCGGTCCCGTGTCCCCGTAGTCCACGATCGCCAGGGGAATCGGCGCCTGAGGGTCGGAGACATCGAGTATGTGCAGCCCGCCATCGGCCAGGACGTAGAGGCGATTGCCATCGGCGGCCACGTCTGAGCAGTAGGGCAGCGGCATGGTCCGGACGATACGCGGCGCCGCCGGCTCGCCGAGATCGATGACCGTCAGGGAGCCGCCTGGGCCGCCTGCCGCGCCGCCCGCACAGTATGCCACGCCGCCCGCAAGCTCCATGCGCCCGTAACTGACATCCTCGGTCGGCTCGAGCCGCGCCACAACGCGAAGCTGCCGTGGCGTGCGGACATCGATGACGCTGAACACCCCGTCGCTCGTCGTCACGTAGACGTAGCCGTTCCGCGCGGCCAGATCGACCACCGCAAAAGGAAGGTCCACGTATCCAAGGCGCTTCGGGGTCTCCGGCCTGCCGAGGTACACGGCCTCGAGCCGGGCGCCGTGGCCGAGGTAAGCCATGCGGCCGTCCAGGGCCAGTGCTTTCGGTGCGCCCGGGGCCCAGCGGCCCACGACATCGAAACCGGGCTCGTCGGACGGGAACTGCGCCAGAGCGACGGCAGCCAGCAGCAATGGCAGGGTCACCAACATGAGCGCACGGAAGACACGCGTGAGTGTCAACCCTTGCATCGAGGGGCGACGAGTTGGCCGAGTGCTGATCCTGATATGCAACCCGCGCGCCGCGCCGGGCCGGATAAAGGAGGCGTTCACTTGACCACCGTCACTCTCGCCACGTCCGCGTGGCCGTTGGTCGTCGCCCGCACCAGGTAGACCCCCGCCGCGACGGGACGGCCGTTGTCGTCATCGCCGGACCAGAGCATTTCGTGCGTGCCGGTTTCGAACCATCCATCATGAAGCTGCCGCACGAGCCGCCCGCGCGCATCGAACACGCGCACGTTTGCCGGGCCGGCGTCCGCCATCGTGAAGGTGATCATCGCGCGGGGATTGCAGGGGTTCGGGGCTACGGAAAGCCCGGCCACTTGCGCCGGCGCAAGTGGGGCGGCCGCGACAGTCCGCGGCTGCGGCCTGAGGATGGTCATCATTCCGCGCATGTCGAAGAGACATGCGAGGTCCCCGAGGGCGGCGATTGCGACCGGATTGCTGCCATTGCACCAGAAGCGGCGCAGCATCGGCGCGTCCGGGTTGGAGGCCTCGGCCATGACCATGCCCAGGCGCCTGCTGATGGCGAACGCGTTGGAACCCGCCGCCGTCAACCCGAAGAACCCATCGATGTGGTCCGCGAAGGGCAAGATGGCGGTGCTCGCACGACCACGCAGGCGCGGGTTCACCGGATCACTGATATCGACCAACTGCATGCCGTAGGCGCCTTCAAAGCCGTCCATGCCGTCATAAGTGCTGATCCAGACCAGTCCATTGCGGGCGCCCGAGTTTCCCCAGTCAAGGTCCGCCAGCGACACCGCGCCCAGCCGCTGCAACGCGCCGCTGGCCGTTGCGGTGAACAGGCACAGGCGGTTCTGGTCGTCGTAGCCGTAGAACAGGTCGTCGCCGGCCGAGCCCACGCACCTGAGATCCGACGGCCAGGCAAGCGGCGCCAGGTCCACGCTGCCGTCAGGGGCTACGCGCACGCCATACGGGGCATCGTCCCCCCAGACGATCCAGCCGTCACTCGTGGACACGGCGCCGCCGAAGGTACGGTAGGAGCCATCGGCAGCCGGGGGCGCCTGGAAGATCTCCCGCAGGGTGCCGTCAGCGGCGGCCTCGACCACGAGCAGGCTCGCACCGCCGATGCCGGTCACCACTGCGCGATCACCGCGCGCGCAGACGGAATACGCCGAGATCTGTGCCTCGACCGGCCCCAAACCTGTAGCCAGGCTGCCGACCAGGCGCGGGCTCGCGGGGTTCGACAGGTCCAGCAGGCGCACGCCGGCGCGGTAGCACGCGAGCCAGGCGCGCGTGCCGTCGACCGTGGCATTCCAGATGCGGGCGCCGGCCTCAACCATGGCCAACCGCCGCGGATCGGCGCCCTCGCGCAGCGCATAGGTGACCAGTCCGGCCCATTCGTAGGCGACCACGAGCAGATCGTCGTCGACGGCCACGGCCACCGCTTCGCCCAGATCCGACTCCCGCCAGTCGGGCGTGGCGACCCGGCCCTGGTACCTCGCGGCGCGGCGGCCTGTCGTATAGATTTCGGCGCCGCGGAATGCCGCGGCGCTGGTGGAGCCGATCGCAACGGACCACACGAACGCACCGGGGTTCGTCGGGTCGGTCAGGCGGAGTGCGCGGATGCTGCCGCTGAATCCGATGTAAGCAATGCCGTCGTGGGCCTGCAGCCAGACCGGCGTTTGCCACGTGTCCCAGGCGGAGACAGCCGCCAGAGGGAGCGGCGCCAGAGGATCGGCAATGTCCAGCACGTGCAGCCCGTCGTCGCAGATGGCGTAGAGGCGGTTCCCCTCGGTGGCGACATCGATGCACGGCGTCGTGGCCAGCGTGGCCGCCACCCGTGGTTTCGCCGGCGCGCCGATGTCGATCACCGACAGCGCGGGGCCGGCGCAATACGCCACATCACCGGCCAGTTCCACGCGCCGGTACGCTGCATCGCCGGACGGTTCGAGCCGCGCCACCAGTCGCAGTTGCCGCGGATCGCGGGCGTCCACGACGTTGAAGGCGCCATCGTCTGTCGTTGCGTAGACATAGCCGTTGTGAGCGGCCAGGTCGGTCACCGGGGCCGGCAGGTCGACGAAAGCGAGGCGTTCGGGGACTTCAGGGTTGCTGAGGTTCACGGCCTCGAGTCGGGCGCCGTGGCCCAGGTAGGCCACCCGGCCGTCCAGCACCAAGGCCCTCGGCGTGCCCGGGGCCCAGCGGCCGACGACGTCGAATCCGGGCTCGCCGATCGGAACCTGCGCCGTGGCTGCCGTCGCCAGCAGCATTGGCAGGATCGCAGCCAGAGGTGTACGGAAACCACGCATGGGAGCCAACCCTTGCATTGGGGGGCAACGAGTTGGGCGAGAGGTGCCCGTGATCTGCAACCGCCGCGCCGCATTGACGCCGCCGCCCGTCCCGTGCCAGTATCGCCCCGGGGCCGACCGGAAACCCGTCTCAGCCCCGCCATTCCCACCGGACAGGAGCCTCCAGATGAAGCGTCTCGCCCTCGTCGTCGCCGTCTTGCTCGCGACCGCCACCGCGGCGTTCGCCCAGTCCGCCCCGCCCGCCGCCTACTACGACAACACCGGCCGCGCCGACGCCTGGACCGGCGGCGTCCGCGTGATCCCCATCACCACCCCCAGCGGCACGTTCAACGTCTGGACCAAGCGCGTTGGCAACAACCCCTCGGTGAAAGTGCTGCTGCTGCACGGCGGCCCCGGCATGACGCACGAGTGCTTCGAGGCCTTCGACAGCTTCTTCCCGGGCGCCGGCATCGAGTACTACTACTACGACCAGCTGGGTTCGTTCTTCAGCGACAAGCCCACCGATGACGCGTTGTGGGATTTGCCGCGCTTCGTGGAGGAAGTCGAACAGGTCCGCGTGGCGCTCGGCCTGGACAAGGACAACTTCTACCTGTACGGGGCGTCGTGGGGCGGCATCCTCGCCATGGAGTATGCGCTGAAGTACCAGGACCACCTCAAGGGGCTGGTGATTTCGAACATGATGTCCAGCATCCCGGCCTACAACGCCTACGCCCATGACGTGCTGATGCCGCAGATGGACCCGGCGGCCCTGGCGGAGATCCAGGCGCTCGAGGCGAAGGGTGAATACGAGAACCCGCGCTACATGGAGCTGCTCATCCCGAACTACTACGAGCAGCACCTGATGCGCCGGCCGTTCAGTGAGTGGCCCGAGCCCGCGGTGCGCTCGTTCATGCACCTGAACCAGCAGGTCTACGTGCTGATGCAGGGCCCCAGCGAGATGGGCGCCTCGGGCCGCCTTTTGAACTGGGACCGCAGCGGCGACCTGGCGAAGATCACCGTGCCGACGCTGGTCATCGGCGCCCGCTACGACACGATGGACCCGAAGCACATGGAGTGGATGTCGAAGCAGTTCCCGAAGGGCGAATTCCTGTACTGCGCGAACGGCAGCCACATGGACATGTACGACGACCAGGCCAC
>CAIOLW010000192.1 GCA_903859215.1 uncultured bacterium
ATCCGGCAGGCCACGGCAGCGCTCCGGATCATCGTGGGTGTCGCCTGCCATTGCTGGAAACTCTTCGACCTCGACCTCTTCATTAACAAGAACCCGCCACCTCCCGTCCTTCGCCGCCCCGACGCTTGGCCGATCGGGCCGCAGCGCGACGAATCGCGGGTGCTGCTGCGCGACCCACTCAGCAAGGACGGTTCCGACTTCCCCGGCGCCGACCGCGTCCAGCAGGTGGCCCAGCCGCTGGGCATTCGGCAGGTCGCCTTCCAGCCGCGCGGCCTCGGCGGTGCGGACGGCGTCCATCCCGGCGGCGAGTTCGGCCAGAATCGTCGCGGCCTGGCCCAGCTGGCCGACACCGTGGAGGTAACGGAGCAGGTCGAGGGCCGTCGCCTCGGGCGTGGAGACGCGCATGAATCCGGTTTCGGTCTTCACGTCGACGGTGGGGGTCGCTGCGATGCCCTGTTTCCGGAAGAACCGAATGCGCCCGCGACCTGCGGCGACAGGGCGCCACTGGATGTCGGTGACGACCTGGAACTCCTGCGGTTGCTCGCGGGCGGCCCCGTGCAGCGCGGCCGCTGACAGCAGGCCTACGTAGTATTGGCGCCCGCAGGACTCCATGAGCGCGTCGATGTACCAGTCCGGCGGCGGCGCCGCCGACTGTCGGTATTCCAGCGGGACGATGACGAAGAACCCGCGCCGCGGCACGACCAGGCGACGCTTGGCCACCAGGCGCTGGACCGATTTCTTGAGCGCTTCATCTGAGACGCCGAGCGACGCGAGGGCTTCTGCGCGCGTCAGGACGTAACGACCGCCGGCCTGTCGCGAGTCCACGAGGTCCGGGAGGCTTGCATGGTGGAAGGGCTGGCTGGTATGCAAATGGGGACCTCCGGCGGCCCGTAGCGTGTCCTGATTGCTGAATTCAGGGTACCACGGCTGGGGTAGAAATGCCAGTGGATACGCAATAGGGGACATTGAACGTCCCGTTGTGCATTCACAAACGCAAGAATTGTTCCCGACGAGGGCGGCCTCCTCCTTCCAGCCGCAACCTGATCCGCAACCAGACGACGACAGTTCCGGCCGGCATGTCACCGTGCGGGACGGCAGGCTCGAGCCTACGGCAGCCGAGCCCCTCGATTGCGCTACGGTGCGGGTGTTGGGACTCCGGTGTGCAGTTGCGCCGGCGCAAGTCCCACCGAATCCCCACCCGCCAGCCACCGCCCGCACCATTGTGATTGCCCCCGCACTCCGATACACTCGCGCCTCGCGGACCCACTTCCGACCATCCCGGGGATGAGCTTCGGGATGCGCTGCATCGGCGCCTTCGCGCGGCTGGGCCAGGACGACAAGGCCTGGCAGATGGTGGAGTGGTTCCTGTCGCAACGGGCCGTGCCGGGGTGGAAGGTGTGGGGCGAGGTGGTGCACCGGGACAAGACCGAGGCCCGGTTCATCGGCGACATGCCGCACGGGCGGGCGGGGTCGGATTTCGTGCGGAGCATGTGGGACCTGGTGGGGGAACATGGAGCGCAGTAGCGTCGAGCGGATATTGCGGGAGTCGATGGAGGCGCGGCGGGTGCTGCGGATCATGTACCGGTCCGGGATCGGGGAGGCTACGGAGCGGGATATCGAGGTCAGGGATATCCAAGGGGCGTTATGCCGGGCCTGGTGTCATTTGAGGCATGAGATGCGGACGTTTCGGGTGGATCGGATTGAAGAGGCTCGGATGTTGGCGGATGCGTTTATGCCGGA
>CAIOLW010000193.1 GCA_903859215.1 uncultured bacterium
CGCCGTCGAGGCGGGCAGCGTCGTGGGCCGCGAGGCGCCGTTGATCATCTCCAGCTGCACGTTGTCGGCCGCGAGGTCGAACTTCACCCAGTTGCCGCTGGCCGGGAACGCGATGTTCCAGGTGTGGTCGACGTGGTCGAAATTGCAGGCCACGACGATCTCGGCCGCCGCGCTGGTGGACGTCGAGCCGCGCCAGTAGGTGAGCGTGTACTCGGTCTGGTCGAGGTTGCTGCCGCGCCACGGGAAGAACGCGTACTCGCTCTGCAGCGCCGGGCGCTTCAGGCGCAGGTCGATCAGGCGCTTGTAAGTCTGGCGCAGCGAGGCGTCGGCGGTCGCCCAGTTGATCTTCGTGACCGTGGGGCTGGCCGGGCGCAGCTCGCCCGAGCCGATTTCCTGGCCGTTGTAGATCATCGGGATGCCGACCGAGGTCAGCGAGACGACGGCGCCGAGCCGCGCCTTCTGCAGCCCGCCGATGGCCTGCGCGCCGGCCGATCCGTTCGTGTTGACCGACCACACGACGCGGTTCTCGTCGTGGCTCTCGAGGTACTTCACGTCGCTGAAGCCGTCGCCCCAGCCCGGCCCGCTGTAGCCGCTGTTGGCCGAGATCACGTTCGCCATCGCCCACATGTTGTTGTACGAGGGACCGAAGGCGCCGACGGTCGGCGTGGTCGAGGCGCGCGTGGCGAAGCCGCGCTCGGTCAGCGTCGTGATCGCCACCTGGTTGAAGTTGTTGCCGCCGCCGCCCCAGCTGTCGGTGTGGTTGCCGCCCCACTGCGCGTCGTAGCCGTGGGTGACCGAGTTGCCGGACGAGGCGTAGCCGAAATCCTCGGCGATCAGCAGCAGGTTCGGGTAGCGCGCGCGCAGTTCGGTCTTCAGCCAGTCCCAGGTGGTGTAGGGCTCGCCGGCCACGTAGTCGAAGCGGAAGCCGTCGATGTTGTAGGCGTCGACCCAGTGGCACACCGAGGCCAGGATGTGGGCCTTCAGCGCCGGGTCGCTGTAGTTCAGTTCGACCATGCCCCACATGTTGGGTTCGGTGGTCGTGAAGTGGTTGCCGCCGGCGAACGTGTCGAGCTGCTTGATCGTGGCGCCGCCCGCCATGTGGTTGAGCACCGCATCGACGATGACGGCCATGCCGCGCGCGTGCGCGGCGTCGACCAGCGCGGCGAAGGTGACGGGGTTGCCGTAGCTCGGGTTCGGGGCGGCCTGCAGCACCGGGTCGTAGCCCCAGCCGTTGTAGGAGGGCGCCGTTACCGGCATCAGCTGGATGGCGTTGACGCCCAGGTCGGCCAGGTTGGCGCTCGCGGTCAGGCCCGCCTGCGTGGCGGAGAACGTGCCGGCGGCGCTGAAGTCGTTCGGGGCGATCTCGTAGATGACCAGATGCGAGCGGTCGATGGTCCAGCCCAGGGGGCGCGGTTTGGTGAAGACGCGCCCGCGCACGGCGTTCCAGTTGGCGGGGCTGCCGGAGTAGCCGTCGGTGATGACCTCCCAGGCGTTGGGGTCGGTCAGCCACAGCGTCGTGGCGCCCTTCTTGAGGACGAACTTGTAGGTCATCAGGCCGTCGGCGACGCTGCGGATCAGGCGCCAGGTGTAGCCGTCCGGTTGCAGGGTCAGCTGCCACGTGGGGTCGGCGGTGGCCCAGGCGTTCTGGCTGCCGGCCAGGAAGACCGAATCGACCGCGTAGGCGTGCAGGATGAAGGTGTCGGTGCGGGCCTTGGCCAGGCCGTCGTCAGGCGACGTCGTCGGCGTGGTCGGCGCCTGCGGCAGCGCGCGATCGGCGCCGCAGCCGGCCAGGTGGAGGGCCGATGCCGCCATCAGCAGGGCCAGCAGGGCGGGACGCAGGGCGCCGGCGCGGCGGGAGGGCAGGGACGTCCGCAGCATCTTGGGGGACTCCTCGGTGCGGGACGCCCTGGGGGCGCGCCTGGGATGGAACGGGAGCAAAATACCGTATCAATTGTAACATGTTGGCGCCCGGTTGAACAGGGGCGGCCGGGCCGGGGGCCAACCTCCTTGATTAGGACCTCCGGGAGCGATAAAGTCGAACAGTCGCCCGCTCTCCGCGCCGCGGCATCTCAACCCTGCCTCAGGAGCGTTCCATGCGCCCGATGCTTCGACCCGTATCCACGGCGGTCCTGCTGGCTGCCCTGCTGTGCGTTCTGGCCGCGACGGCCGGCGCCGTCCCGGTGACCTTCACGACATCCGCCCCCGGCGCCGGCAAGGTGTCCCTGGCGGGCGAGTTCAACAGCTGGAGCACCGACGCCAACCCGCTGAAGAACGACGGCGGCACCTGGACGCTGGTCATGGACCTCGCGCCGGGCAGCTACATGTACAAGTTCGTCATCGACGGCAACTGGAAGCAGGACGCGGGCAATCCCGAGTCGGCGCCCGACGGCTTCGGCGGCAACAATTCCGTGGTGAAGGTTGCTGACGGCGTGGCTGCGGTGAAGGTCGGTGGAGCGGCGGCGGCTGTGGCTGCGGCCCCGGCGGCGAAGGCCGCACCGGCGGCGCCCGCGGCCGGCGGCGCCACCGTGCCGGTCGCGTTCCGCTGCGACGCGCCCGGCGCCGGCAAGGTGTGCCTGGCGGGCGAGTTCAACAGCTGGAGCGACAGCGCCAACCCGATGACGAAGGACGGCGACGCCTGGACGCTGAAGCTGGACCTCGCGCCGGGCAACTACATGTACAAGTTCGTCGTCGACGGCACCTGGAAGCAGGACGCGGGCAACCCCGAGGCGGCGCCCGACGGCTTCGGCGGCAACAACTCGGTGCTGAAGGTCGGCGCCGGCGGCGCGGCGGCCCCTGTGGCGGTCCCTGCGGCCTCTCCGGCAGCCAAAGCCACGCCGGCTCCCGCGGCGGCCAAGCCCGCGGCCGGCGGCAAGTGCGCGGTCACCTTCTCCCATTCGGCGCCCGGCGCCGCCAGCGTGTGCCTGGCCGGCGAGTTCAACAGCTGGAGCGCCGACGCCAACCCGATGACCAACAAGAACGGCACCTGGACGCTGGCCATGGACCTGGCCCCGGGCAGCTACATGTACAAGTTCGTCGTCGACGGCACCTGGACGGCCGACCCCGGGAACGCCGCCACGGCGGACGACGGCTTCGGCGGCAAGAACTCCCTGGTGAAGGTGCCCGCGGGCAAGGACCGCATCGACGCGGCTGCGGGCGGCGGCGCGGCCCCTGCCCCGGCGACCGGCGGCGGCGCGGCTGCGACCGGCGGCGGCGAGGCGCGCTCGGTCGAGTTCGCCTTCACGCCGGTGATCTCCGGCGTGACGAACGTCTTTCTGGCCGGCACGTTCAACGACTGGAACGACTCCAAGACGCGCATGCTCGATTCCGACAAGGACGGCACCTACACGGTCAAGCTGCTGCTGCCGCAGGGCACGTACCAGTACAAGTTCGTCGTCGACGGCAACTGGAAGCAGGACCCGAACAACGCCGAGGCGAGCGACGACGGCTTCGGCGGCAAGAACTCGGTGCTGAAGGTGGACACTTCGTTCGCGACCATCAAGATCGGGCGGAACGACGGCGCCGTGTTCAGCGACGATCTCGAACCCGTGTTCGACTACTCGTCCTGCAACCCGATCAGCCCGACCGAGGTCGTGCTGACGGCGCGCGCGCACCTCGAGGACGTCGACAAGCTGGTCGTGCACTACCACGTCGGCGCCGGCGCCTGGACTGCCGGCGAGAGCAAGACGAACGTCGTGATGAAGCCCGCGGAGAAGGATGCCTCGTTCCAGTACTACCGCGCCACGGTGAAGCTGGGCTCGCCGGGCGACGAACTGCAGTACGTCATCGCCTACCACGACGGCGCCTACCGCGAGTTCTTCGGCGCCCGCGGCATGTCGAAGGACGCGCC
>CAIOLW010000194.1 GCA_903859215.1 uncultured bacterium
AGCGGCGGGTTGGCGCCGGACCATTGGCCCGTCTTGTCCAGGAACTGCGGGACGCCGTTATCGTTGCTTGTCCGCTGCAAGACAGATGGGGCCGTGCTCGCATTGTAGACGTTGTCAAATGTCACCACCATCAGGTCTGCGCTCTGGGCATCACCAGGTTTGGACTTGAAATAGACCGCCGAGTAGGGCGCGTCTGTCAGAATGCTCCGCAGACCTGTCGACGATTCCGAGACGTCGGCGAACTTGGCCTTGTTGTCCACCGCTTCGACGGACACCGGTGCGAACGGCAAGTATCCATAGAAAGCGTGCGGGAGCACCATTGGTTGCCAGCCATCCGGCGCCACGAATTCCGCCGACGTGTAGATGCCGTCGCCCGCCACGTCGTCGCCGTTCTGCCCATTGTCGCGAATGACGAGCATGCTGCCATTGACGGTGACATTGATGCGCGCTTCGGGCACGGGCACTGCCGACGAGATCCCAACCGCGAACGACGACCCATGCCCGGTGCTTCCTGCCAGCATTCGGTAACGGGCGTCACCATCGACACTCACCTGCGGCGCCGCCTCGAGGACGTTCACACGCACCGGCTGCACGGTCTGGTTCCCGTCGTCACCAGTTGCCGTCACCACCACGTTGAGTCCGCCGGCTACGTCTCCACTGGGGACATGCGTCGTCAACCAGCTCGACGTGTACACGCCGTCGCCAGCGATCAAGTCCGGCGCGTTACCATCGTCCAACAGCGCGATGGGTCCCCAGGATAGGCTGCATAGGTCGCGTCCTCTGGCGAAGACACTTCTCACGTGCTTGCCGTCTACCGGGGTGATAAGCACGGCGAAAACGTTGTTGCCATTGCCGCCAGGCATGTTGGAAGTCTGCAACATAGGGTATTCGGCGTTTGCCGTCACCGTCGGGCCCAAGGCTGGTGGCGTGACGCGCAGACTGAAGTATTCCTGTCCGACCGACCCGACGTACAGCGTGCTCCCATCCAGGCTCAGATCAACGGTCTTTGCGCCGCCACC
Organism: uncultured bacterium; assembly: GCA_903859215.1. Taxonomy (GTDB): domain Bacteria; phylum Krumholzibacteriota; class Krumholzibacteriia; order LZORAL124-64-63; family LZORAL124-64-63; genus CAINDZ01. The sequence goes on from CAIOLW010000194.1 coordinate 1,020, forward strand.
CACTTCACCGCCGCCCCAGACCTGCGTCCAGTTGTTGCCGTCGTCGCGGCGTTCATAGCGCCAGACGCCAGTCTTGTCGTCCATGTACGAGGCATTGTTGACCGCCACATAGCACACGGCAGGGTTCAGCGGGTCAATCGCGATGTCCGTGACGTTTGTGCACCATTCCCAGCACGAGACCGGTCCACTACTACTGTTGATCGTGCCGGTCTCGCTGCCACCCTCGGGGTAGTCCGCACGTAGGTACAACGGGAAGTGCCATCCACCATTTCCCGCCCCTGACAACACCTCCCACACTGTTGCGTCGGCCGCCGATGTTACGGTGCCGAGGCCGCACCGCATTACGGCGCCTCTCCCGGGCTCCCACGCACTGTCTGCCCGCGATGACCCCGCATAAAGGAACGTCTCACCCGAGTCGACCGCCAGCGCGGACACGTTTCTGGACTGCCGGTGCAACTCCGTTGCCGTGTCATCATTGCCAAACCAGCGGTGGACCGCCCCCCAGTCGCCGCCGGGCGTGGCCGGAATATCGATGGCAAAGACGCCGCCAGAGTGGCTGTTCTTGTTCTTGGCGGAAAACACACAGATGTTCTTGCCGGGGATTACGGTGATATCCGTAATCATGGCCGTCTCAACGCTCCGATGCCCTGAATCAAGATCGAGACGTTTCGTCCACGTCCACGAACTTGTCGCACTGCTCCGTACGCCCTCGCAGATATAGTTGTGGGTGGCGCCGCCGCTACTCAGGACCTCCCCCGCGGCTGCGATCATCCTGTTCGGGCCGATCATGGCGATATCCGTCACGGACACGAGGGCGTCATTGACCGTAAAGTTGGCACCGGCGCCAAGTGCAGAACCCAGGCCTTCCGAGATGAGCGTCCAATCGGTGACGCCTCCGACGTCTCGCCAGCCGTATATGGCCGATCGCCTGCCGTCGTTCCCGCCTCCGGGCCAGATGTACTCGTCCACCATGAAAAACTCGTCCACGCCGACGGGATCGCGGATCGCCTCCACGTCGAGGGCATCGGGAAAGTCCGACGATACGCTGCCACCCGTCCCGCCGGCGTGAAACATCCTGAATTGCTCGTTCGTGGCGTCCTGCCCGCAGAAGACACCATAATCGGCGGCGCCGATGACCAACCGCCCATCACCGGTGACGGTGGCCGAACGCGAACAAAGCAGGTTCAGTCCCTTGTTCTGCCATGGACCATTCACACTGGTGCCCGTGCAATAGAGGTTGAACCAGCCCCGGTAGTCGCCGCGCGTCATGAGCGGGATGTGGTAGTCGATTCCCACCATGATATCGGGATTGTGCGGATGGACGTAGAACGGCGTCAACGCATGGAGCGTCCGGTAGAATTTATGCCAGCCGATAGTTTCTCCCGGCAAAGCGGACGACGTGATGTTCCCGGACTTCCAGTCCGTCACGTAGATGTTTCCACCAGCGCTGCGATGCACGAAGGCCCAGCCGGTCGTGGGACCAGAGCTGTTTGTGTAGGTCCCGAATCGCAGGTAGCCGCAATTGCTTACGTCCCCGTTCGTGACCTTGCCGATCCCCACGAAGACCTCGTCCTGGCCGCCCGAATGAGGGACCACCGACAGTTCCGTGAGATCGTAGAACTGGTAATCGGCCTCGGGATTTCGCAGGAAGCTAAACCAATCCGTCGAATGGGTGCCATCTATCCAAAGATTCTGGTTGGGGTCCGTCGCGCCCGGGACTTGTGTCCACGATATATTGGGAACAGTTGTCGTCCAGATGCCCGCGGCCAGTGTGGCGTCCCGATTGGTCGAGATGTAGATCCTTCCGTCACTGCCGGCCGCTACCCCCCACGCCTTCAACGACCAGTCCTGAAGGGTCCCCTGTCCCACCGCTCCAAACGTCAGTTGCTTGTCGCCCTCTGTTTCACTCCAAATTGTGCTCACGCTCCAGGAGTTGTCCGTCGATGATTGCTCCCCATTGCCCGACGACTGTTCCTGTCCGAGCGGCAGCGCGCGCCGATCATACATCACGATCTTCGCCTCGCACGATGCCACGACAACGGTACGCGCGTGGCCGTATGGACCGACGTAGCTGGTCACGGCTACCTGACGGGCGTAACCGTAGGCGCCGTTTCCAGCCGAATCCGTTACCGGCATCACCTGCGTTGCTTCGCGCAGGTCGAGCGACCAAAGAGAGTACTCCCTCGGCAAGGGCGGCGGGGGGGTGGCCGATGGATCGCGCGGGTAATTTGTACGCGGATAGAAATTCTTCGGACCATCAATTCGCGCCGATCCCGCCCCCAGGTACAGGGTCTTCTCGTTCGGGTCATAGGCAAGGCTGCAGAATGGGATCTTCTGGTGCTGTTCGCTGCATTTGATGCTCCCGTCCAAATAGCCGAACACTTCGCATGCGTGCCCTTGTGTGTACTCGTCACCATCATCACCGAAAGCCAAGACATGCTCCCATGCGATCGCGTTGACCGCTCGGAAGTACAGGCCGCCCCGTGTGGCGGCGTACACGCCCTCTCGCATGTCCGGCACGTTGTCCTCGCCCGGTCGATCTCGCAGCACCAGGAGATCATCGACGTAGTATGCCGCGTTGATATCTTGATTCCCCAATCCGGCAGACCACGGCGACCACTCGTCCCTGGTGGCGTCATATCTGTATACGCCGCACACGTCGCCGCCAGCGTAGGCCACATTCTGATCCGCCGGATCAAACGCAAACGCATGCACTTGCCCGCCGACACCTGGGCCTATCGCCGCTCCCAGTTGCGACTGGCCGAACACTAGGTTCGCGACACCCGCAAGTACGGCGACCATAATCACTACCGCAAGCAGGGATGACTTCACGGAGATCCGTGTCATGACCAATCCTCCAAACTGACGTGGCGAACGATGCCGCACGACGGCACAAAGGCGTGACTGCATTTCTTGTAGTGTTCAGGATCGGAAAACGAACAGACGGAGAGCAGATCTGCAGGGGACGGTCGCAGCGCGGCTGGAGAATCGCCTACACAGGTGCACTTCATGTTGCCCATGCACATCGCAACTATCCCATCATGTCGGACCGCCATCGGTCCATGCGTACTTCGAGCAATCCCAGCGCTGTCCCTCGGGCGAGTGCGAAGCATGATGTCGCGGGAGCAGCACGTCTCTAGGAGTGAGCCTATGGATTTCAATTCGCGCCGTCAACGATGTTTCAACGCCAACATCAGGACAAAATCACTCTGCGTGATCCGTGAATCGTGAGAAATGCATCCGGCATCAAAGAACCTTTCCCTGCTCGCGTTCCGAAGCGTGGAGCGCTCGCGCGCTTCTTGAAAGTTGGCCATGTCCCAACTTGCAAGTTGCGCATGTTGCAATGCGCGACAATCAAGCGTTGATTGTGCCTCAATCAACGTTGTAGTGAGCCGCATGCCCGGATCTCCGCGGGCGCTGATCTCCCTGCGCGATCGCGATGGCATCGGCTCGGGCCCGCCGCCACCACATCATCGCCGCCACCGTTCAAGGTACGGGTCGCGCGCCTTCACCCGGCGGGTGCCGCTCCCACTGCTCTCCGCCGCCAGCCCAAATGGATGCCCACTCGGCACCGGCTCCACAATCGCCTGCTCCGGAAACGGCAGCCGCGGTGCGAGCCGCTTCTCCACCGCAACCCACAGCGGATTCAGCAGGCAGAGCGCCGCATGCGCCTGCACCCTGCAGTCGAGCGCCTCGTTGCGCGCGCGCGTCTTGATCCACTCCGCCTTCGGGAATCCCTTCTGGTATCGTATGACCCGCTTTTCTGCGGTCAGTTGCTTGAAGTACGCCTCGTCGTAGCCCTCGCCTTCTGGGAAGTGGCAGTACCCAGGCCCTGGCGCCTGCTCCTTGAGCCGCGCATACAAGATGCCCTTGGCCTCATCCACGCCGACAGTGAACAGCTTGACCGGCAGCGTGGTCCTCCCCTGCTTGCGGTTGGAGGCCGACGAGATGATCGGCCTGCCGGCTCCCGCCCTGCCGATCGTCGCGTACACGCCGCGCACCTGGCGCGGCTTGACGTACCTGTACACGGCCTCGGTCCTGTGCCCGGCCGAGTCGATGCAGCAATGCACGATTCGCATGTTGAGCCCGTCCTCGCGCTCCCAGGTTGACGCCAGCAGATCGTCGAGCTGCCGCCACACTGGAGCAGCGGCGGGGTCGCCCCACAGCACGCGGTAGTTGATGCCCCACGACTCCTCGCCCGTCCTCCAGCCGCACACCTCCACCTCGAGCCGATCGTCCTGCACATCCACCCCCGCGGTCAGTACCAGCACGGGCAAAGGGACCACGGCCGGGTAGTGCTCGCGCCGAGCAAAGAGGATGTCCTGGTTGACTACCTCACCGGATTCTTCCCAGGTCTCCCCCAGGCAGGTGTTGATCCACGTCTTGAGCTTCTCGGGGCCCTCGTGCTTGGCGTTCAGGAAATCCCGCGCCATCTCCCCCCACGCGTACCACCCCAGCGGCGAGTACAGCGCCGACAGGTGGTACCCCGCAGTGACCCCGTCGCCCTCGGCCTGGGCCACCCAGACGCCGTGTTCGAGCATCGCGGTCTTGTGGTGCTCGGGGATGAGGGCCTGGCAGGACTCACAGCGCAGAGCCGCCTGTTCGGGCTGCCCCTCGGGCCATTCGATGTTGTGCCACAGGATGGGGGCCAGCACACCGCAGATGGGGCAGGGCACGTGGTACCTGCGCTGGTCGCTGCGCATGTACGCCCGCTCGATCCTTGAGAGATCCTTCACCGTCGGGGTCGAGCAGATGAAGATCTTCCGGTTGCGCTTGAAGGTGGCCGTCCGCTTGATGGCCAGCTCGACGGGGTCGCCTTCGCCGTCGACATCGATCTCGTAGCCGTCGACCTCGTCCAGGAAGAGGCTTCTTTGAGAGCCCTTCACGAGGATCATTACCTGGGTCGGTTCGCTGAGTGAGAGCTTCTACATGATCTGGCGTCGAGTTCTCGCCCTTACCGATGATGCGACCGACACCCGCTGCATCGGTCGGGCTCTCACCAGCCTCGGCGGGCCCGAGGCGAACCTATCGTCTGACATACCAGCGAAGGAGCCATTCGCTGCCGAGCATCGCGATGATCAGGCACAGCCCGACGGCCAACGCCTGCGCGCGCCAACCATCAAGAAGCGGGAACAGCGACGAGAGCGGTCGTTCGGGATTCACGATTGCGACCGCCAGGGCATGACCTATTCTCCAAGCACCCCGTCGTCGGGAATCAATCGACCCGCAATGATCGCGTTCGCCGCGTCCTCGATATCACGCAGGTCCCGGTATCGCGCGCGGGTCAGCGTTCGCGACACTGCCTGCTGGGTCACGCCCAGCATCCCGGCGACGCGCGCCTGGTGACCGACGGTCCGCATGAGGGGCACCTGGCGCGCCGCGGCGGGCGTCCACCCTTCGACCAGTGCGCCGTGCGCCTGGGCCAGGGACTCGAGCGCGGCCAGCAGGACCGGATCCGCCGACGGATCCCGGATGACGAGCGGGCGACGCGTGGCACGGGCATCGGCCAGGGCCTCGGCGGCCAGATGGAATGCCGGGCCGTCGAGGCGCGAAGCCAACCGGGTCTCCAGACCCACGTCCACGCCCCCGACGCCGACACCGATGCGAAAGCGCAGCGGCCACAGGGCCTCGTTGAGGGCCACACTGAAGTCGAACACGGGCAAGAGTGATTCCAGGGCGGCGGAGAATTCGTCCAGGCCCCTGGTGAGCATCGGGAGGGCCAGCCAATGGGTATTGCCGGGTTGAGAGGCCGCGGCCATGGCGCGTTCGATTTTCGGCGCCAGGTCTTTGCGATTCTTCAGGTTGCGTGATCCGACCAGGTCACCCGAAAGGGCGACCAGTCGATGGGACACGGGGAAAACAGCGCTCACCACAACCTTATTTGATTGTAGTCTCCAATACAATCTAATTAGGTTGTATTGTGGCTTGCGCCGGCGCAAGTGTCAAGCGCAGTCCCTCCTTCGAGCCGCCTTCGTCAACGGCGGGGAGTCGACTCACCGCACCAGAACAACCTTCCGCGTGTCCACCCCCGCGTCCGTCCGCAAACTCACCAGATAGATCCCCGATGCCATCTCGCGCCCCATGCCGTCGCGCCCGTTCCACGTCAGGACGTGCGGCCCCGCGCCGAACGCCGCATCGGCCAGCACCGCCACCTGGCGCCCGGCCGCGTCATGCACCGCGACGACGACGCGCCCCGCCGCGGCCAGCGTGAACGCGACGCGCGTGTTCGGGTTGAACGGGTTCGGCGCGCAGCCGGTCAGGCGCGTGGCCGACACGACGGCGGCCGGCGCATAGGTGGTCGTGGAGATCGCCAGCCAGGCGCCGCCGCCGGCGCGGCACTCGAGCACATACGTCAGCGGGGCCGTCGCGCGCGCGGCCAGGGCATCGAGCGCTTCGAACATGCCGCCGCCCAGGGCGGCGCCCGAAACAACGCGATCGCCGCCGGCCGCCTGCACGACGACGCGGAACATCGTCGACGACGCGGCGCCCGGCACGACCCAGCGCAGGCGCACGCCATCGCCGTCACGGAATGCCACGAACGAGGCATCGGCCACGGACGACGCGGGGCCGCACACGCGCGGCGCGACGAGCAGGCCACCGTATTCGTAGCCGATGATGACGTGGTCGCCGGAGACCGTGACGCAGCGGGGATCGGATGACCACCAGTCCGTGCTCTCGATGGTCCCGAGGTAGGCGGGTTCCCGCGGATCGGCGAAATCGAAGGCCCTTGCGCCCCATCCGTAGTCCGGCGTGTAGGCGACGTCGCCGTCGAAGGCGAGGTCGGGACCGGTGCCCGCCGTGACGCTGACCTCGCGCAGGCTGTCGCCGACATCCTCCAGCGTGCGCATGTCACCCCGGGTCAGGACATGGACCAGGCCGGCGCGGGCCACGATATCCGGCGGCTCGCCGTACATGTACTTGTCCTGCACGAAGCGCGACACCGGCGTCGCCGGGTTCGAGACGTCGATCGCCTGCACCTGCGTCCACGACCCGACGTAGACGTTGGTCCCGTCAGCGCCGATGTCCATGGCGTCGACGCCGACCGACAGCATGCCCACAAGCACGGGCAGGCCCGTCCCCGCCGTCTCGACCGCCCAGTACGGCCCCTGGTCACCGACCACGTGCAGCATGGTGCCCACGGCCTTCAGGTCGATCGCGCTGGTCACGCCCGGCACGGCGCCCACGATGGCCGGCGCGCGCGGATTGGCGACGTCCACGACGACCACGCCCGACGTGTCGCAGGCGACGTACGCGCGGTTCCCCATCAGCACCAGGCGTCGCGGCTGACCGGGCAGGTCCAGCGAGGCGACGAATTCCGGCGCCTCCGGGTTGGCGTGGTCCAGCACGCGCAGCTGCGTCCCCGTCAGCGCCAGGCAGAGCTCGGGGTCCGGCGACGGCGACACGTCGGTGACGGCCTCGTCCGTGCCCTTGAATCCGTGGGCCGTCACCGCCCGGAAATTGCCGGGCTCGATGATGCCGAGCTCCCAGCTCCATCTGGCCACGTAGATGAGTCCGTTGGCCACGACGATGTGCTTGTTGCGGTCCAGCGACAGGAACCGGCTCACCCCGACGGGCGCCGTGGGATCGGAGATGTCGACGATGTGCAGGGCCTCGTCGCCCCCGACGATCGCGTACGATCCCATGATGGCCACCGATTCCGCCGAAGCGGGCCACTCGGATCCGGCGGACCACGTGCCGACCAGCGTCGGATTCGCGGCATCGGCAACGTCCAGGACCAGGAGCTTCGCCGGCGAGGCGGCCATGTAGAGATGGTTTCCCGACAGCGCGAAGTCGCGGCCGCCGATGTACCCCAGCGCCTCGACATCGAAGGCGCCGACCAGCGTCGGCAGGTCGGGATCCGAGATGTCCGCGATCTGGAGGTTCCCGTCCAGGAGGTAGAGCCGGGAGCCCTGGACCTTCGCCGAACGCCCGAACAGCCCCGCGACGGTGCGGACGACATGCGGCGCCGCGGGGTCGGCGACGTCGACGACGTCGATGACCGGACCGTTGATCGTCTCATCATAGCGGGACACGTAGGCCCGCGTTCCCGCCACGACGATGCTCTCTACCGACGAGGGCAGCGCCAGCTTCGAGACCGGGTGCGGCGACGTCGGCTGGGAGGCGTCGAAGATCTCGATGCCTACCTCGGTGCCCATGTAGACGAACGACGCCTCATAGTCGAACGTCAGTGCATAGAGCCCTTCCTCCACCCACATCGCATTCGGCAGGACGCGGGGATGGCGCGGGTCGCCCACGTCCATGACGCCGACCAGGTTTCCCCCGCTGGAGAAGTAGACGAAGTCGCCGTCGACTTCGATCTGGTTCTGGTCCCAGAAGTTCGGGTTCACGTCCCAGTACGGGTCACTGGTGTAGATCATGTGCAGGGACGCATCGAGATCGCCGCAACCGAGGTCCGCCGCCGCGGCGACCAGGACGGGCATCAGGGCCATGACGAGAGCTATAGTTGTTCGCATGCGCATGAAGGCGAGCCTCCTGAAGGTATAGGCGTTGCCGGAAACGAGCCTAGGCCGCCATCGTGGCATCGGCAAGATGTTTTCGAACACATATTATCACAATCTGTTCAGGAGCCGTAGGGCCACCCGGCGCGGACTTGCGCCGGCGCAAGTCGCCATCGATCGCCCCTGTCGGCAACCCGCGCGCCTGCCGTCCGTAGTGAAGGGATCGCCTGGACTCAAACACTGCGCGACAGACAACGACACGACCGCACCGGAGGACCGCTCATGCCCGGACCCAAAGGCTGCCTCCGCTCCTGCCTGATCGGCTGCGGCGCGCTCACCGCCATCACAATCGTCCTCGGCGCGGTCATCGCCGGCCTCGCCCTGCACGGGTCGAAGCCCGGCGTCCGCGTGACGCAGGACCTGGCGGCAACCACCGCTCCCGACACCTCGCGGGCCGCGCACGCTGCGGGCGTCACCGGCACGCATCCCGGCAAGGTCATCCTCACGCTGGGCCAGGGCGAGTTCCACATCCTTCCCGCCGCCCCGGGCGAAGGCCTCCACGCGCGCGCCGACTATGACACGACGACCCACAGCATCAGCCGGAGCTTCACCGTCAACGCCGATTCCACGTGGGAATACGACCTGCAGTTCAGCCGGCGCGCGGACGCCACGAAGACTTCGTTCAGCCGCATGTTCGGCCACAAGTCCGACGGCAGGATCACCGTCTGGCTGCCGCCCGAAGCGCCCATCGACCTGGTCGTGCGCGCAAGCGCCGGCGGCTGCGAGGCGGAACTCGGCGGGCTGTGGCTGCGGACGGGCGACCTGGAATCCAACATGGGCGGCCTTGTGCTCGCGTTCGGCAGCCCGCTGCACGAACCCATGCAGAGCCTGCGCCTGGTTTCGCACATGGGCGGCGTCTCGACCCGGCGCCTCGGCAACGCCTCGCCCCGCGCGCTGGACGTCGCTTCGGCGATGGGCGGCGCCGACATCGACCTGCGGGGGCAATGGCTCGGCGACTGCGATGCGCGCGCCTCGATCCGGATGGGCGGGATGAGCCTGCGGCTGCCGGCGAACATGCGCGTCGAGACGTCGGGCGAGACGAAGCCGACGCTCCAGGCGGACAATCCCGAGGTGCCGGGACCGGTGCTGCGCCTGAAGGTCGAGCAGAAGATGGGGCAGGTGAATATCAGGCGGTAGCACTGGC
>CAIOLW010000195.1 GCA_903859215.1 uncultured bacterium
CGACACGAGCACCAGCACGTCGCTGCGCGGCGACCGGAGCAACTGCACGAATACGCGCCACTCGCTCATGTTGTAGGCCACGACCAGCAGGACGCCCGCCAGCGTGGCCAGCGGGATGTACGAAGCCCAGCGCCCGGCCACCATCAGGATGGCCAGCAGCGTGACGGCGTGGACGATGCCGGCGATGGGCGTCCGCCCGCCGTTCTTCACGTTGGTAGCCGTGCGCGCGATGGCGCCGGTGGCCGGGATGCCGCCGAAGAACGGCACCACCAGGTTGGCGATGCCCTGGCCCATCAGTTCGGCGTTGGCGCGGTTGCGGCCGCCGATCATGCCGTCGGCCACCATCGCGCTCAGCAGCGACTCGATGGCGCCCAGCAGCGCGATCGACAGCGCCGGCGAGAACAGCGCGGGCATCATCGAGAAGTCGAACTGCGGCAGCGAAGGGTGCGGCAGCCCGGTCGGCACGGCGCCGAAGCGGCTGCCGATGGTGTCGATCGGCAGCGACCAGATGCGGGCGGCGATCGTCGTCGCCAGCAGGGCCACCAGCGGCCCCGGGATGCGCCTTGAGACGCGCGACCACTGCTGCGTGATCAGGACCGTGGCCAGGCAGATGCCGGCCGCGATGAGGCTGGACTGCGACAGGTGGCGCGCGAAGTACAGGCAGCGCGGGAGGACATGCGAGGGCATGCCCGACACCGGCAGGCCCAGGGCATCGCCGATCTGCCCCATGCCGATGATGATCGCGATGCCGCTGGTGAACCCGATGATGACCGGGTAGGGGATGAAGCGGATGATGTTGCCCAGCCGCGCGAGCGCCATCGCGACCAGCAGCGCGCCGGCCATCATGGTGGCCACGGCCAGCCCGGCGTAGCCGAACTTCGCGACGATGCCCGCCACGATCACGACGAACGCGCCGGTGGGCCCGCCCACCTGCACGCGGCTGCCGCCGAGCGCCGAGATGAGGAAGCCGGCGATGATGGCGGTGAACAGGCCCTGCTCGGGCCGCACGCCCGAGGCGATGCCGAAGGCGATGCTCAGCGGCAGCGCGACGATGCCGACGACCAGGCCGGCCAGCACGTCGCGGCCGAGGTCGCGCCGCGAATAGCCCTCGCGCAGGACGGTGACCAGCTTCGGGGTGAGGTCTTCGGGGAACTGGAAGCGCATCGTGCTGTCCCGGGTCGGCCCTCGCGGGCATGGAGTGACCGGGCGGCGGGGCGCCGTGGGGCGGACCGGGGCCGGGGAAACGGGCGGAACATACACCCCGTCCCGCGGTGCGGCAAGCGCGGGCGAACCCCGCTGACACAACGACGGCCGCGGTGGTACGATGCGCCGTGCCGCGCTTTCCGACTTGCGCCGGCGCAAGTGCGCGCCACGCGCCGAAGGGGCCATGTGAATCCGGTAACAAGCCGTCACGCCGTCGCACTGGGGATCATCACGATCCTCGGCCTGTGTGCGTCGGTTTGCCTCGCCGCCGGGGCGCTGCGCCTGGCCAGCCCGGACGGCCGCCTGCAGGCGACCATCGCTCTCGACGGCGACATAGCGAGCTACGCCCTCGACCGGGACAGGGCGCCGCTGCTGCTGCCGTCGGCGCTGGGCCTGGTGTTCGCCGACGGCGGCCCGCTGCGCGCGCTGCGCGTCGAGCACGCGTCGCGACGCGCCATCGATGAGACCTGGCGCCCGGTGTGGGGCGCCGATGCCCAGGTGCGCCATCGCGCGAACGAACTTTGCCTGGACCTGCGCGAGGCCGGCGCGCCGCACCGCAGCCTGACGCTGATCCTGCGCGCTGCCGACGACGGTTTCGCCTTCCGCTACGGGATCCCCGCCCGCGCGGACACGGCCGACCTGGGACTGTTGGCCGAGGAGACCACGTTCCGCTTCGCCGGCGATCCCCGCGCCTGGTGGATCCCTGCCGACGAGTTCGCCTACGAGTCGCTCCACCGCGAGACACCGCTCAGCCGCGCCGACCGCGTCGCCACGCCGCTGACGCTGCGCGCGCCCGGCGGCGCCTGGGTGGCGCTGCACGAAGCCGAACTGCTCGACTGGTCGGAGATGTGGCTCGAACGCACTGCGGCCGACACGACCGGTGTCACCCTGCAGGCGCGCCTGTGGCCGTGGCCCGACGGCGTGGCGGTCAAGGGGCACGGGCAGCGCCAGAGTCCCTGGCGCGTAGTGATGGTGGCCGACACGCCCGGCGGCCTTGCGACCTCGCACCTGGTGCAGGACCTGTGCGCGCCGAACGCGCTCACCGACACCTCGTGGATCCGCCCGCTCACGTTTTGCGGCATCTGGTGGGGGCTGCACACCGGGCAGTGGACGTGGGAGCAGGGCCCGCGCCACGGC
>CAIOLW010000196.1 GCA_903859215.1 uncultured bacterium
CGGCAGACGGGCTCGTGCAGGTAGATCTTCGCGCCGCGCGCCGCCGCCTGTTTCAGCAGCAGGCCGACCGCGGGCGACGTCGTGGCGCCGGTCACGATCGCCGTGCCGGCCAGGCCGGCCGCGAACCGCGGCTGCGCCCAGGCCAGAAACGACGCCCAGTCCGAATCACTGGCGAACAGCCCGCCGCGACGCGCCACGGTGCGGCTGCGGTTCGGGTCGTACAATCCCAGCACGCTGGCCTGCGCGAAGACGCTCGTGGCGCCGCGGCTGAGCGCGTGGGCGGGGTTGCCGTCGATCTTGATCGGCCGGCCGTCGTAGCTGGTGGCGATCACCGGCAGCGCGGTGGATCCCAGTTCCATCGTCGTGGCGAAGCCGATCGGCGTGCCGGGGTCGATGCCGGGCGTGTTCGCCGCGTAGGGCACGATCTTCTCGACCGGCCAGCGGCAGCCCGCCAGCGACGTCATCGCGATGGACGCCGACATGATCTGCAGGAACCGGCGCCGCGACAGGCCGTCGGGCGCATCGATCCCGCCCGGGAACTCGTGTTCCAGCTGGTGGCGGTAGTCGTCGGTATCGGCCAGTTCCTGCAGGCTGCGCCAGTAGGGAGAGCCGCTGCCGGGTTCCAGGCTGTAAGCGGACATGTGGTTCCTTTCCTACCGGTGACAGGTGGCGCAATCGGTGGACGGCGCAATCTTGCGCTCGGCGCGCAGTTTCGCGCCCAGCACTGCCGCATCGCCCTCCGGCGCCCACTCCATGGCCGTCACGAACTCGCGCGGCCGCAGGTTGGGATCCGGGTTGCGATGGCAACCGAGGCACCAGCTCATCGTCAACGGCGCCACCTGCTCGACGACCTCCATGCGATCGACGCGGCCGTGGCAGCTCACACAACCCACGCCGGACTGCACGTGCCCGGCATGGTTGAAGTACACGAAATCGGGAAGGTCATGGACGCGCACCCAGTGGATGGGCTGTCCGGTCTCGGCGCTCTGCCTGACCAGCGCCAGCTTGGGGCTGGTGGTGCGGATCGTCTTGTGGCAGTTCATGCAGGTCGCTGTCGGCGGCACGTTCGCGCGCGCGGACCGCTCGACCGTCACGTGGCAGTAACGGCAGTCGATGCCCAGCTCGCCGGCGTGCAGCGAATGGCTGTACGGCACCGGCTGCACGGGCGCGTAGCCGATCGCGGAGTTCTTCGGGCCGAACACGCCGGCCACCAGCACGACCAGGTAGACGACACCGCCCAGCGCGGCCAGGGCCACGGCTTCGCGCAACCGATTGGTCCACTTGGGGAAGACAAACCTGTCGCCTTGCCGGTCGCCTTGCCTGTCGCCTTGTCTGTCGTCTTGCCTGTCGTGATGGTCGGGGCCGCTGCCGGGGCCCTGCCCCGGGTCGTGAGTTGGGTTGTCCGGAGCCAAACGACTCTCCCCCCTGCATCCGCTGGAAATCTGCACGGCAGCCCGGGACGATCCCGTCGGCATGACCGTGTCGGTCTGCGTGGTACGGGCCTGCAGCGGCCGATACTAGAGGCCACGCGCCCGACCTGACAACGTAAAACCGCGATGTGTCGCGGCTGATAATCCTGTTTGCCGCCATGGTTTCCGCCCGCGACGGTCACCGCCGGACAACATTCAGGCGAGCGGGTCCGCGAAGCTGGCGCCGCACCCGCACGAGCGGCCCGCGTTCGGGTTCTCGTAGCGGTACCCGCCGCCCACCATGGCGTCGACGTAATCGACCCGCAGGCCGTCCAGGCGCGCCAGGTCGGCCGCAGCGCAAAACACCGCCAGGCCCGCCTGCAGGAACGCGTGGTCCCCGTCCGCCGGCCCGCCGACCGCCTCCAGCACGTACTTGAGCCCGGCGCAACCGCCGGACGCCAGCGAGATGCGGACGGCATGGCCGCCCGCCGCCAGGGGCTCCGGGTGCTCCCTTTGCCACTGTTCGACGGCTTCGGGGGTGAATGTGATCATCGTGCGGACCCCGCCCTGCCAGCCCCTCGCCTGATGAAACCGCAATTCAAGACCAAAACTATCCGATCCTTGGCGAGGATGCAACTGCGAACCGCTGCCAGGGGTGGCCATCCCCCCGGATCGGCCTAACATGGCGGCACGCCACCCCTTCCCCCGCCCCCGGCCCAGGAGCGACCGATGACCGCCACGCCCTTCGACGGACACCGCTCGACTGATTCTATCCGTCGTGACGGCAACAGGTTACGTGACGAGGCCTCCCTCTACCTGCGCCAGCACGCCCACAACCCGGTCGACTGGTACCCCTGGGGCGACGAGGCGCTGTCGCGGGCCGCGGCCCAGGATCGCCCCATCTTCCTGTCGATCGGCTACAGCAGCTGCCACTGGTGCCACGTGATGGAAAAGGAGGCGTTCGACGACGACGGCATCGCCGCCTTCCTGAACGAGCACTTCGTGTGCATCAAGGTCGACCGCGAGGAACGGCCCGACCTGGATGGCCTGTACATGGATGCCGTGCAGGCACTTACGGGGCGCGGCGGCTGGCCGATGTCGTCGTTCCTGACCCCCGAGGGCAAGCCGTTCCACGGGGGCACCTACTTCCCGCCGGCGGCCTTCGCGCAGCTGATCGAGCAGGTGGCGCGCCTGTGGCGCGAGCACCCCGCCAGCCTGCGCGCCCAGGCTGAGCAGGTGGCGGCCCATGTCGCCACGGCCCCGGAGTGGGCGGTCGCGGCGGCTGCCGAGGTGGACGAGGCGCCGCTGCTGGCGGCTGTCGCCCGTGCCGTTGAGTCGTTCGACGACGCACACGGCGGCTTCACCCAGCACCAGAAATTCCCCCTGCCGGTGAGGTGGCGCTTCCTGCTGCACCGCTGGCAGCGCACCGGCGACGGCCACCTGCGCGTGATGATCGAGTCCACGCTCGCCGCCTTCGCGGGCGGCGGCCTGCGCGACCAGTTGGGCGGCGGCTTCCACCGCTACACCGTCGACCCGGCGTGGACCGTCCCCCACTTCGAGAAGATGCTCTACGACAACGCGCAGCTGGCGCTGCTCTTCCTGGAAGCCGGCGCGGCGCTCGAGCGCCCCGACTTCACGGCGGTGGCGCGCGAGACGCTCGACTTCCTGCTGCGCGAGATGCGCGCGCCCGAGGGCGGGCTCTACGCCAGCTTCGACGCCGACAGCGGCGGCCACGAGGGCTCGTACTACGTGTGGACGCCAGCGGAAATCGCCGCGGTGGCCGGGCCGCTCGACGGCCCGCGCCTGGCGGCGTACCTGGGAGTCACCGAGGCGGGCAACTTCGAGGACACCGGCGCCAGCGTGCTGACGCGGCGCACGTTCGGCCGCGGCGAAGACGGCGCCGACCTCGATCCCGACGGCGCGGCGCTGCTGGCGCGCCACCGCCCCGCCCTGCTGGCCGCGCGCGCGCAGCGCACACCGCCGGGACTCGACGCCAAGGTCGTGACGGCGTGGAACGGGCTGGCGATCGCGGCGCTCGCGCGCGGGGCGACCGCCTGCGACGAACCCGCGTTCGCCACCGCGGCCGGCGCCGCCGCCGACTTCCTGCTGGCCCACCACCTGCGCGCCAGCGGCCTGCCGTGGCGGGCCAGTTCCGAGGGCCGCGTCGCCGGCGACGGCATCATCGACGACGTGGCCTGCCTGGCCGACGGCCTGATCGAACTCTTCCTGGCGACGGGCGAGGCACGCCGATTGGCTTCGGCGCGCGACCTGGCCGACGTGGCCCGGCGCCGCTTCGCGCACCCGGACGGCGGCTATTACCAGGCCGCCGCCGATGCCGCCACGCCGCTGGGGCGCGGCCTCGAACTGTTCGACAACGTGACGCCGTCGGGCTCGGCGGTGATGCTGCAGGTGCTGCTCAGGCTGGGCGCGCTCACCGGCGAGACCGCGTACGAGGACGAGGCGACAGCGGCTCTCGCGGCGCGCGCCGGCCTGCTGGGACGCGGCGGGCTGGACGTGGCGGGCTGGCTCGACGCCGCGGCCCTGGTCCTGGCGCCCCCGCGTGTGGTGGTGGTGGCCGGTGAACCGGATGACGAGGGCGCGCGCGCCCTGCTGGCCGAGGCGCGGCGGGGACTGCCGTGGGATGTGCTGGCCGTCGCCGTGCCGGCCGCCGGGGCGGGCGCGGAGCTGGCGGCGCCGGCCCCTGCACTGGGGGGCAAGGTGGCGCGGGGAGCGGTGGCGACGGCCTACGTCTGCCGGGGGCGCACCTGCGGCGCGCCGGCCACCACGGCGGCGGATCTGCGGGCGCAGGTCGACGCCTGAGGACAGGCCCCGCTTGCCTGCCCGGCGACAGGACGGTACATTCCGCGACATCGGATCGCCCCATCCATGACGCCCCAAGTGCCCCCCCGCCGGAGGTTCCGTCCGCGTGGCTGCCGAGCACGACGCGCCCAAGGACACGACTCCTTCGCCCACGCCCGGGACCGCCACGACCCGGCCGGGCGAAGCTGCGACTATCGGCACGCTCCAGGTCATCCACGATGCGTTGTGGGCGTGGAACCTCGAGACCAACGAGGTCTACTACTCCCCTGCGTGGAAGCGCCTGCTCGGCTATCGCGAGGACGAACTGGCCAGCCACCTCGACACCTGGACCGCACTGTGCCATCCCGATGACCGGGCCGGCACGTTCAAGGCCGTCGAGGACTACCTGGCCGGGTCCACGGAACGGCTCGACACCGAATTCAGGATGCGGCACGCGGATGGCGGCTGGCACAACATTCTTTCGCGCGCGCTGCTCGTGCGCGACGCGGACGGACAGCCGGCCCGGCCGCGCCGACTGATCGGCACACACATCGACCTGACCACGCACGTGTCCGCCGAGCAGGCGATGGCGCGCTCCGTGTCGCTGTTGCGCGCGACACTCGATTCGACCGCGGACGGCATCCTGGTCGTCGATGCCGACGGCAACATCGCCACGCACAACGAGCGCTTCCTCGAACTGTGGCGCATCCCGGCCGAGGTGATGGCCACCGACAGCGATCGCCAGGCGCTCGGCTACGTGCTCGACCAGTTGACCACCCCCGACGCATTCATCGCCAAGGTCAACGAGCTCTACGGGCAACCGGGGGCCGAGAGCTTCGACATCCTGCACTTCAAGGACGGCCGCGTCTTCGAACGCAACTCGCGCCCGCAGCGATTGGGCGACGAAGTGGTCGGCCGCGTCTGGAGTTTCCGCGACGTCACCGAACGCGAGGAGGCTCAGAAAGCGCTGGCCGACGAGGTGCGCCGGCGCCAGACCCTGTTCGACGAGTCGCTCGACGGCATCATCGTGGTCGATCTCGCAGGCCGCGTCGTCGACGCCAACCAGCGCTACGCGCGGATGCTCGGGTACAGTGTGGCCGAACTCACACATCTGCACATCTGGGACTTCGACGACCAGATCCCCGCCGACGAGATCCGGCAGGACCTGCGCCGCCTGCCGCGGGGCGGGCACAACCTGCGTTCGCGCCACCGCCGTCGCGACGGGTCCACGTTCGAGGTCGAGATCTCGACCAGCCCCCTGACCTGGGACGGCGAACCCCTGCTGCTGAGCATGATCCGCGACATCACCGACCGCGTGCGGGCCGAGCGCGACCGGGAGCAACTGCGCGAACAGCTGCTGCAGTCCCAGAAGATGGAAGCGGTGGGCCAGTTGACGGGCGGCATCGCGCACGAGTTCAACAACATGCTCGGTGTGGTCCTCGGTTACGCGTCGCTGGCCGGCGAGATCGCCGATGCGCGTGGCGACCAGACGCTGGCGGGATACCTGGGCTCGGTCCGCCGGGCCGCCGAGAACGCGCGCGACCTGACGGCCAAGCTGCTGGCATTCAGCCGCCACCAGCCTGCGGCGCGGCGCACGGCGCAGGACCCGGTCGCGCTGGTCGAGGCGGCGCTGCGCCTTCTGCGCCCGACATTGCCGGCCAGCCTGCGCATCGCCATCGACCTGCCGACGGGCCTGCCGGCGGTCAACGTCGACGTCGTGGAATTCCAGCAGGTGGCGACCAACCTGCTGCTGAACGCGAGCCACGCCACGGGGCAGGTGGGCCGGGTCGAGATCGCCCTGTGCGAACGGCTGGGCGGCGGCATCTGCGCTGGTTGCGGCCTGCCCTTCACGGGCCCCTACGTGGGCCTCGTGGTCGCGGACGACGGCGCCGGCATGGAACCGGAAGTGATGGCACGCATTTTCGAGCCGTTCTTCACCACCAAGGACGCGGGCAAGGGCACGGGGCTGGGGCTGCCGATGGTGCACGGCATCGTGCACACGGCGGGCGGGCACATCCTCGTCGACTCGCGGCCGGGAGCGGGCACGCGCTTCACCGTGCTGCTGCCGATCGCGGACGCGGCGCCGGTGCTGGCGACCGAGCCCCGCGCGGCCCAGGCGTCGCCGGCCATCGGGATGCGCATCTTCATGGTCGTGGACGACCAGCCGGATGTCGCGGAGCTGCTGGGCGAAATGCTGGCAAATCTGGGCCACCGCTCGCGCATCTTCCACGACGGCGAGACCGCTCTGGCCGCCTTCCGCGCCGCCCCCGAGGCGTTCGACGCGGTCATCTCCGACCAGACGATGCCCGGCCTGTCCGGCCGCGACCTGCTGCTGGCCGTACGCCAGGCGCGCCCCGACATCCCGGTGGTGATCTGGACGGGTTACAGCGACAGCATGGGCGAATCGACGGCGCTCGAACTGGGATTCAGCGGTTTCATGGGCAAGCCGATCGCGCTCGAGGACCTGAAGGCCGCGCTGGCCCGGATCTTCTGACCGCGCGGCGCAGCGCCGGCTATTCCTCTTCCACCTCGTCAACCTCGACCGCGCACCGCAGGCCATGGCCGGGCGCCACCGCCTCGAGCAGTTCCTCGATGCGCCCGGCCATCGTGCGGCCGAACTGCTGCTCGAGCTCGTCGTCGTCGAAGACGCGCCAGCACAGGTCGCCCACGCCCTCGGAGCCGCAGTAGGCGTGCAGTTCCAGGTACAGCGACGAGCCCATGTCCGGGTCGGTGTACGAATCGACCATGATCTCGATGGCGATCGCATCGTCCTCAAGGTTGCCGCCGCGGCTGCGCACCTCGTCCTCCCAGAACTTCGTCACGGCGTCGACCAGCGCCAGGCGGAACCCGCCGTCGCTGGTGGCCGGCCAGACCTCCGCCAGGTGGACCGGGTCGTCGTGGGTCAGGTCGATGGCGATGTCGGCCCGCAGGCTGAACGGGCAGTTGTCGCGAAGGTCCTCGAAGTCCCTGTACATGGATCGTCCTTGGCCTGGGGGGTGGAAGGCGGCGATGCCCGGTATGCTACCGCCCCGGCGGGCCGGGCGCAAGGCGGCCCGGGCCTGCACGGTGGCCATCCGGCGCAATTTCGGCTAATGTCACTCGTAAATCGGCCAAGCTAAGGACGACCCCCCCCCCCCCGGAGGACGCCATGCGCACAGTCAGGGAACTGCTCGCCGCCAAGAGCCGCCAGACGCTGGTGTACGTGGGGCCGGACGACACGGTCTTCGAGGCGGTCACGCGGATGGTCAAGGCCAACGTGGGCGCCATCCTGGTCATGGACGGCAGCCGTTTGCGGGGGATCATGACCGAGCGCGACTACCTGCGTTTCGTCACCGAACTGGGCCGCACCGCGCGGGATACGCCGGTGCTGGACCTGATGACCCGCAAGGTCCTCTACGTGACGCCCGACACCAGCATCCAGGAGGTCATGGCGCTGATGACCGAGGCGCGCATCCGCCATGTCCCGGTGATGGACGGCGAGACGCTGCTGGGCCTGGTGTCGATCGGCGACTGCGTCAAGCAACTCAGCCGCGACCAGGAAGTGAAGCTGCGCACGCTCGAGGCGTACATCAGCGACACCTACCCCGGGCCCGCCCAGACCTGACGGCCGGCCCGCGACCGCGAACCCGATGGGGCCCCGGCGATTGTCCGCCGGGGCCCCATCGTTTAGATTGTCTGCGCTTGATTGTCGGTGCTTGGATTGTCCGCACGCCGCCCGGCCTGCGCCCCGCGCCGCCCGGCCCGCTTCCCACCCCCGCGGAGGAACTGCCGCCATGGCCCAGAACGTCATCGAGAAGATCGTCCAGGCGCACGCCGTCGGCCTGAAGCCCGGGCACGAAGTGCGCGCCGGCGACTACGTCACCATCACCCCCGACCACGTGATGACGCACGACAACACGTCGGCGGTGCTGGGCAAGTTCAAGGGGCTCGGCATCACGCGCATCCACGACGCGCGGCAACCGGTGTTCACGCTGGACCACAACATCCAGGACCTGGGCGACAGCAACCAGGCGAAGTACCGCACCATCGCCGCGTTCGCCGCCGAGCACGGCATCGACGCCTACCCCGCGGGCCGCGGCATCGGCCACCAGGTGATGATCGAGGAGGGCTACGCCAAGCCCGGCGCGCTGTGCGTGGCCAGCGACAGCCACAGCAACACCTACGGCGGCGTGGGCGCCCTCGGCACGCCCGTCGTGCGCACGGACGCCGCGGCGCTGTGGGCCACCGGCACCGTGTGGTGGCAGGTGCCCTTCGCGGTGAAGGTGACGCTGCTCGGCAAGCTGCGCCCGGGCGTGACGGGCAAGGACGCCATCATCACGCTGTGCGGCCTGTACAACCAGGGCGAGGTGCTCAACACCGTGCTCGAGTTCACGGGC
>CAIOLW010000197.1 GCA_903859215.1 uncultured bacterium
CAGCACGATGCCGCCGCCCACCCCGCCCAGCGAGAAGCCCGGGTGCCCGGCCGGCAACGCGTGCGCCAGCGCGCCCAGGCCGCCGATGCGCCCGACGGTCAGGCCGACGCCCAGCAGGATGCCCACGTAGATGACGATGACGTTGACGATGTTCGTGATGCCGGCGGCCCAGAAGCCGCCGATCAGCGTGATCGCGACGAAGACGACGGCCGTAACGGCCATACCGGACTGCAGGGTGAAGACATCAGGAAGCAATGCCGTGAGGATGGCGCCTCCCGCCACGTACTGCAGCGAGGTGACGACCAGCTGGATGACAAGTTGCCCGAAGACGCCCAGCACGCGCCCACCGACGCCGTAGTGGCGTTCGAAGAGCTCCGGCAGCGTGGTGATTTCCCAGCGCCGGTAGCGCGGCGCCGCGTACAGCCCCAGCACGGCGGCGCCCACGGCCCAGGCCGCGTTGTACCACCCGGCGCCCAGGCCGCGCGTGTAGGCCTGCTCCGCAACACCGATCGTCGAGGCGCCGCCCACCGCCAGCCCCGCCAGCAGCGCGGCCACGACCGGCGTCGTCATGCCCCGCCCCGCCAGCAGGTAGCCCGCCGCGCCGCCCACGCCGCGCTCGCTCAGCTTCTGCGACCACCAGGTGGCGACAAACAGCAGCACGAGGTACGCCGCGACCACCGCCAGCGCGCCCACGTGCGCGGAGTGCCCCGAAGGCACCAGGGGACCAGCCACCACGCCGCTACCGCACCTTCATCCGGACGTCGACCGCCGCCGGCGGCAGGGCGGCATAGGCGAACACCGGGTTGAGGTCCATCTCGGTGATCTCGGGGAAGTCGGCCACCAGCCGCGAGACGCGCACCAGCAGGTCCTCAACCGCCGGCAGGTCGACGCCCGCCTGGCCGCGCGTGCCGGCCAGCACGGGGAAGCCCTTGATGAGCCGCACCAGTTCGCCCGCCTCGGGCCGGCTCAGGGGCGCCACCGCCGAGACGACATCCTTCAGCACTTCGACGAACACGCCGCCCAGCCCGAACGCCACCAGCGAGCCCAGCCCCGCCGACGCCGTGGCGCCGATCAACAGCTCGGTCCCCCGCGGCTTCTGCTCCATCAGCAGGCAGTGCAGGCCGTCCTTGCCGAACGTCTCGCCCATCTGCGCGTACGCCGCCTGCAGCTGCGCCAGGTCGCCAATGCCCAGCACGACGCCGCCCTGGTCCGATTTGTGGACCACCTGGGGGCTGTCGATCTTCAGCACGCAGGGGTAGCCGACCACCTCGGCCGCGCCTGTCAGGCCGCGCGCCGAGCTGAACGCCGCCATCCGCGGTACCGGCACGCCGTACGCGCTGAGGACCGTGAAGGCGTCCTCCTGCGTCAGGTAGGCATCCTTGCCGCGGTAGCGCGCGATGATGCCCTCGGCCACCGCCTGTTTGATCTTGAGCTCGGGCGGCGCCTCGCGCACGCGATCGCGCAGCGCGCCGTAGCGCGCGCAGGCCGCCAGCGCGCGCACGCCGTCTTCGGGGAACTCGTACACCGGCAGGTCGGCCGCGCGCAGCTTTTCGATGAGCCCGTAGAATTCGCTGTACGTCTCGACGACCACCACCAGCGGCTTGGTCGATTCGCCCGCCGCCTCCTTGATGCGCGCCGCGATGGCCCCGGTGTCGGTGAACGGCGCGGTGACGAAGAACACCATCACCATGTCGGTTTCGGGCTCGGCCAGCAGCGTGCTGATCGCCTCGTAGTAGTGATCCTGGTTGCCGGTCGCGACCACGTCCACGGGATTGCCCAGGCTGGCTTCGGCCAACTGCGTCGCCTTCAGGCGCGCCTTGCCGGCCTCGGACCACTTCGCCAGCACCAGCCCGCTGGCGATCGCTTCATCGACGGCCTGGATCCCCGGCCCGCCCGTGTTGGTGACCAGCCCCAGCCGGTTGCCCGGCGGCGCCTGCTGCGTAGACAGCGCAATGGCGGCCTTGATCATCTGGTGCGTGTCGCTGAAGGCGACGACGCCCGCCTTGCGGTACATCGCCTCGGCCATCGCCGCCTGGTCGACCAGCGCGCCGGTGTGGGAGGACACGGCCTTCGACCCTTCGGCGGTGCGGCCGGCCTTGATCGCCAGGATGGGCTTGTGCGGGGTGATGGCCGCCGCGGCCTCCAGGAAGGCGCGCGGGTCCTTGAAGCTCTCGGTCTGCATCATGATGACGCGCGTGCCGGGGTCCTGCCCGTAGTAGGCCAGGATCTCGGGCATCGTCAGGTCGCACTCGTTGCCGTACGAGCAGTACATGCGGTGCCCGATGCCGACGTTGTGCAGGTGCAGCTTCAGCATCTCGCCCATGCCGCCGCCCTGCGCAATGATCGAGATGTTGCCCGGCGCCTGCGGCACGAACGTGAAGTTGGCGTACACCGACACCTCGGGGTCGGCGTTCTGGATGCCCTGGCTGTTGGGCCCGAAGATGCGGATGCCGTTGCGGTGCGCGGCTTCGACCATCCGGGCCTGCAGCGCCTCGCCCTCGGGCCCCACTTCCTTGAAGCCGGCCGAGTGCACGATGGCGAACTTCACGCCCTTCTTCCCGCACTCGTCCAGCACGGCGGGCACCAGCGTGTTCCTGATGGAGATGTTGACCAGGTCGATGGTGTCGCATGGCACATCGAGGATGGACCGGTACGCCTGCATGCTGCGGATGCAGCCGCCCTTGGGGTTGACCGGGAACACCGGACCCTTGAACCCGTAGCGCACCAGGTTGCGCACCACGATGTGGCCGATCGAATACGGGTTCTCCGAGGCCCCGATCACCGCGACCGCGCGCGGCCGGAACAATCCGTCCAGCATGCTCCGTCCCCTTCCGCCGGCCTACGCCGGCTCTGGCCTGGTCTGTTCATGAAGGCCCGCGGCGGTCAGCGCCGCGCCCAGCGCCCCGGTGAACTGCGGCGCCGTCGGGATGAGCACCGGCCGTCCCAGCTTCGCCGCCAGGATCTCCACGATCATCGGGTTGTGCGCCACCACGCCGCCGGTGGCCACCACCGTGCCCTCGAGCGGATCCATCTCGATGATGCGCGCCACCACCGACTCGAACGCCCCGCGCACGATGCCCTGCACCGGCGCGCCCCGGCGCAGGTGCGCCAGGATCTCCGTCTTCGCGAACACCGTGCAGAAGCTGCCCAAGGACACCGACTCGGTGGCCATCGTCGCCAGGGCATTGAGGTCGCCCACCGGCAGCGCCAGCCTGAGCGCGATCTCCTCGAGGAAGGCGCCCGTGCCGGCGGCGCACTTGCGGTTCATGCGGAACTCGCGCCGGCGACCGTTCTCGTCCAGGTGGATGACCTTGTTGTCCTGCCCGCCGATGTCGACGATCGACATCGCCTTGTTCAGGCCGTGCCAGCAGCCGAGGCCGTGGCAGTGGATCTCGGTGCGCGTTTCCTGCGCGAAGTCGACGTTGTCGCGCCCGTACCCGGTCGCGATGGTGGCCGTGGGTTCGGCCGCGCCGCCGGCGATCGCGCGCGCCGTCTCCAGGCAGCGCCGCGCCGTTGCCGCGTAGTCGACGCCTGAAAGCTCCATCGCGCGCGCCATGACGCGCCCGTCATCCCCCACCAGCACCAGCTTGGTGGAGGACGCACCGATGTCGACGCCGCAGTACACCGCTCCCACGTTGCTACCTTCTTCCCGGCAACTGCTCGACCAGCGCCTCGAACTGGGTGCGCGTCTGCTCCTCGGAGTACAGGCGCAGGTCGTTCAGGTCGCCGTTGATGGTCACATAGGGCACGCCCGTCGAATCGCTCAGCCGCTTGGGCAGCCCGTACCGGCAGTTCGAATTGTTGGGGCAGGTCTTGGCGTCGTGGTAGATGACGCCGTCGATGGCATACAGGTCGATCATCCGCTTCAGGTAGGCTTCCTTGTACGCCTCGCTGCGCACGATGAACAGCTCGGTGTAGGAGCGCGCCATCCCCTCGAAGGGGTCGGCTTCGCCCAGCGGCTCGAAGATCCAGCTGTTGCAGTAGGTCGAGGCCACCACGCACACGCCCAGGCTAGCGAAGTGCTCGGCGTGGTCGCGCAGCTTGCCCCAGACCGGCATGCCTTCCCAGTAGAAGCGGTGCTTTTCCCCGCCGACAGCCGCCTCACCCGCCGCGATGCGGGCCTCCAGTTCGGCGATGAGCACGGGGTAGTACTGCTCGGCCTCGGGCGTGCCGCGCAGCACGACGGCCGGGCCCATCTGGATGGTGGCGTCGAAGAACGTCAGCGGGCTGGGCCGGTGCGCCGCCAGCTGCAGCACGCGCTTCCACAGCTGCGTGCAGCGGTACGACGAGGCGACGACTTCCTTCAGCCGGTCCAGGTCGAACTTGCGCCCCGACACCTGCTCGAGCACGGGGATCAGCGCGCGGTGCTGCGCCACCAGACCGTCCATGTGGTCAGCAGTCAGGTCGCCCAGGCTGCGCTGCGTGTCGATGCCCACCATGGGCACGCTCCACTCGCGCTGGTAGAACGCGAACCAGTCCTGCACGTCGCGGCACTGGTTGGTGTTGTAGACCAGGATGTCGGGCCGGGGCACGCCCGCCATCCCGAACGCCTTCTGCAGCGGCGTGCGCCCGGCCAGGTACGAGCCGATGTCGCTGGTCAGGTACGAGCAGATGTCCGGCGAGTAGCCGCGGGCGTTGGCCAGGGGGATCAGGTCGGCGGCCGCGCGGGACGAGCCCAGCACCGCGCCGTGGTTCTCCGGGAAGTAGACCAGGAACCCGAACGACCGCAGCAGCTCGGCCGGGCCGACGCTGGTGCACCAGGCGATCTTCCGGTCGCGGGTCCGGGCGGCCTCGTCCAGCTCGCGGAAGTGCCCGCCCATCAATTCCCGCATCAGGCCCGTGGCCTGTAATGCCTTGATTTTAGACGACTTATCGCTCACGACTCGCTCCCGGGACCGCGGTTGCGGATAGGCTATGGAGAAGACTGCATTTGTCCGGCTGCGTCAAGGGGGCCGGAACCCGCCCCGCCGGGCCTTCCAACGCGCTTGGGGGTTGAAACCCCAACCCCCATCAGTGACAATACAGCCTGACGTTAGAACAGTCGTTCGAAATCTTGGTCGTTCGAAATCTTGGTCGTTCGAGCACTTGGTCGTTCGAGTACTTGCAGCCGCCCACTCCCGGAGGAAGATCCATGATCGTCGGCGTCATCGGTTCGGGTTCCATCGGTCCGGACCTCGCCTACGGCTTCGTGTCCGCCCTGGCCAGCGACCCGGCCAGCCGCGTCTACCTGCACGACATCCGCCAGGAAGCGCTCGACGCCGGCGTGGCCCGCATCAAGGGCTACCTTGGCAAGGGCGTGGCCCGCGGCAAGCTCACGGCCCAGGCGGCCGAGGCGATGACCGCGCAGCTGGTGCCCACATTGTCGATGAAGGACCTCGCGGATTGCGAGTACGTGCTGGAGGCGGCCACCGAGGACCTTGCGATCAAGAAGGTCATCCTCGCGCAGCTCGAGCAGGTTGTCGGCGATGATTGCCTGGTCGGCTTCGCCACCAGCGGCCTGCCCCGCGCGCAGATCGCCGAGGGCGCGAAGAAGCCCGACCGCTGCTTCGTCAACCACCCGTTCTTCCCCGCCTGGCGCGCGATTCCCATCGAGGTCGTGCTGTCGGGCGACGCGAAGCTGGGCGAGCGCATGCTCGCGACGCTGCAGGCACTCGGCAAGGTGCCGGTCGTCACGGCCGACGTGGCCTGCTTCGCGGCCGACGACATCTTCTGCAACTACTGCGCGGAGGCGGCGCGGCTGTTCGTCGAGGGCGTGGCCACGCCCTGGCAGATCGACCGCATCGTCGATGAAGCCATCGGCGGCGGCGGCCCCTTCAACGTGATGGACCTGACGCGCGGCAACCTGCTGAACGTGAAATGCTGCAAGCTGATGCAGGAGGCGCCCACCGGCTCGGCCTGGTTCGCGCCTCCGGCGGTCTTCTCCACGCAGGCCAATACGCCGTGGCTGGACCAGGCGAACCCGGGCGATACCGCGTACGACGCGAAGACGGGCTCAATCGTCCTGGACCGCATCCTGGCCGTGCTGCTGGCCCGCACGTACTTCGTCGTCGATGGCGGCATCTGCGAGCCGGGTGAACTGAACTGGCTGACGCGCAACGCGCTGGGCTTCAGCCAGGGCCTGCTCGATCTGGCCGAGCAGCTGGGCGCCGACCGCGTGTACGAGCTGTGCACCGCCTATGCCGCCGCCAACCCGGGCTTCGAGGTGCCGCGCAGCATCCGCGACCGGCACCTGCCCGCGTTCCGGCGCCATGTCGGCGTCGAGTGCAGCGACGGGATTGCGGTGGTCACCATCCGCCGCCCTGAGGTTCTCAACGCGCTCAACGAGCGCACCATGCAGGAGCTGAGCGCCGCCTTCGACGAGCTCGAGAAGGACGCGTCGGTCAAGGGCATCGTCCTGACCGGCTACCGCGGCACGCTGGCCGGCGCCGACATCAACGAGCTGGCCGCGCTGCCCACGCCCGAGCTGGCCGCCGACAAGTGCCGCCGCGGCCACGCCGTGCTCAAGCGCATCGAGTCCTTCGCCAAGCCGGTGGTCGCGGCCGTCGACGGCCCGGTCCTGGGCGGCGGGGCCGAGATCTCCATGTCCTGCCACGCGCGCGTGGTGGGCCGCGGCCTGATGCTGGGCCAGCCCGAGGTGAACCTGGGCATCATTCCCGGCTACGGCGGCACGCAGCGCCTGCCGCGGCTGGTGGGCCTGGACAAGGCCTGCGACATGCTGCGCACCGCGCGCACCATCAATGCCACGGACGCCTGCGCCTGGGGCTGGGCCTCGGGCGAGCCCGCGGCCGACCCCGTGGCCGCCGCCCGCGCCCTGCTGCAGGATCACCTGTCGGGCAAGGCGCCGATCAAGCGGCTCGACCCGGCGCCCATGGCGGTGCCGGCGGTGCTGCCGCGCACGGACATCGGGCACCGCTCGCTGGCGGTCGACCGCATCCTGACCGACGTCATCCGCGCCGGGCTGGCCGTGGACCTCGACAAGGGGCTGGCCATCGAGGCGGACGGGTTCGCCGAGTGCAAGCGCACCGTCGACTACGACATCGGCATGGGCAACTTCATCCAGAACGGGCCGCGGGTGCCGGCCGTATTCATGCACGAATAGGCTCCAGGCACGAAGGGACCGGGAAACGCACATGACCCAGGATTCCATGACCAGCAACAACGCGATCGTCATCCTCGACGGCGGCCGGCGCACGCCGCGCGCCGACATCCTCATCGACAACAAGCTGCCGGGCCTGTTCTCGCGCTTCTCGACCACGGCGCTCGGCGGCCTGGCCATCAAGGCCACCCTCGGCGCCACGAAGGTCGACCCGTCCCTGGTCGGCCACGTCGTGATGGGCATGGCCTCGCACAGCCACCGCGACAGCATCTACGGCGCGCAGGGCATGGCCTGGCGCGGCGGGCTGGGCGACGACGTGCCCGCCCTGACGGTAGCCCGCATCTGCGGCAGCGGCGTCGAGTCGGTGGCCGTCGGCATGGAGCACATCCTGGCGGGCGTGCGCCACGACACCGGGCGCCCGTTCGTCGTCGTGGGCGGCGCCGAGTCGATGCAGTACCCGTTCAACGTCTACAACCTGCGCGGCCGCAAGGTGGGCCAGAGCACCCAGAAGTACGGCCCGGTCGACCCGAAGCAGCTGCCCAAGGGCACGATGCTGGGCGACACCCTGCTGCTGGGCCTGTACGACCCGGGCGCGAGCATGGCGATGGCCAACACGGCCGAGGAACTGGCCCGCCGCTACAAGATCACGCGCGAACAGGCCGACGCCTTTGCCTATCGTTCACACATCAATGCGAAGGCGGCGCGCGACGCGGGCTGGTTCGCCGAGGAGATCGCCCCGGTGACACTGCCCGGCCAGGGCGGCGAACCGGATCAGGTGGTGCGCCACGACACGCACGTGATGGACGATGTCTCGCTGGCGAAGATGGCCCGCCTGCGCGCCGCTTTCGAGGCGGGCGGCATCATCACCGCCGGCAACGCCAGCGCGGTGGTGGACGGCGGCGCGGCGATGGTCATCGGCCGCGAGTCCGACGCGCGCAAGCACGGCTGCAAGCCGCTGGCCCGCATCATCGGCTTCGGCACCGCCGCCTGCGACCCGCGCATCATGGGCTGGGGCCCGGTGCCGGCCACGCGCCAGGCGCTGGCCCGCTGCGGCCTGAAGGGCTCCGACATCGACCATGTGGAACTGAATGAGGCCTTCGCGCCGCAGGCCCTCGCCTGCATCAGGGACTTCGCCGACCTGGGCATCGACCCGGCGAAGGTGAACCCGCAGGGCAACGCCATCGCGCTGGGCCACCCGCTCGGTGCCACGGGCGCCATCCTGACGTTGACCTGCGCCTACGCGCTGCGCCGCAGGAAGCAGCGCTACGGCCTGGTCACCATGTGCATCGGCGGCGGCCAGGGCAACACGCTGGTCATCGAATCCCTGGGCTCCTGAAGAAAGGCCGCGTGATGCCGTACCGCTACCACTGCCCCAAGTGCCATGCCCTGCTGAACCCGAACGTGCGGGTGGTGCTCGTGGCCCAGCACGGCGACGACCGGGGCATCGTCCTGATGAGTTCGCAGCTGGGCGACTACCAGGTCATCGCCGACAAGGGCTTCTGCTCGGGCATCGCGCCGGGCGAGGCCGTCGAGTTCCACTGCCCCGTCTGCACGAAATCGCTCACCTCGCCGCTCTACCCGGGCTTCGCCGAACTGGCGGTCCGGTCGGTCGAGAGGCCCGACGAGAAGCCCAGCCTGCTGCGCTTCAGCCGCATCAGCGACGAGCACGCCACGTTCCTCTACGACGGCGACTCGGTGCGCGAGTTCGGCGAGGCGGCCGTCAGGTTCCGCGCGAACCTCGACGTCGAGGGCGAATGGAGCTGGTAAGCGGCGCGGCCGCCCGGACCCGACGGTCCGTGCGGCCGCGTTGCTCGTCAATCGCCTGACCACCGGCCTATTTCATCAGCAGGACCTTCCGCATCTCGTGCACGGCCCCCGCCTGCATGCGCACCATGTAGACGCCGCTGGCCACTCCTTGTCGCGCGTCGTCGCGACCATCCCAGATCGCCTCGTGGCGGCCGGCCGGCATCGATTGCGCCACCAGCGTGCGCACGCGAACGCCGCGCAGGTCGAACACCTCCAGGACGACCTGGCCCGGCTCCGCCAGCGCATACGTGATTTTCGTCTGCGGGTTGAACGGGTTCGGCTGGATGCTCTCGAGCGCCGTCACCTTGATCGCCGAAGGCAGGTCGCCCACATCCGACGTGTAGGCCCGCGTCAGCGTCAACCCGTACCGCCCGTCCACGCCCAGGTCCGCCGCCGCGACCTTCCAGACCGCCACGCAGTACCAGCCGTCCGCGGGAATGTCGACCGTCATGGTCTCGGCCATGCCCGGGCCCTGGCTGAACGCGATGCCGCCGGGCAACACATCCGACTTGCCCAGGTGCTCGACGCCGATCGGGTAGATCGAGATGCCCCAGTCGATGGCATGCCCGTAGCTGTCCAGCCGGATCGTCCACTGGCCGGTCCGCAGGTTGAATTCGCGCAGGTCCAGCAGGTGGCCGCCCGCGAAGTTCCACTTGCCGTAGACGCCCGTCGGGTTGGTCAGCGGCCGCAGCGACGGAACCGTCTCGACGGTGTACTGCATGTCCGGGTTGCCGTCCGGGCTCACCACGCCGACGTCGTAGTCGCGCCCGTTGGCGACCGCGCTGTTGGCGATCACGAAATCGGACAGGCCCGGGCCCCACTGCGAGACCGCCAGCGGCGTCCGGTAGCCGGTCTTGGTGTCGGTGGAGGTCGCGTGCAACCGCAGGTCGGCGTCACGGTTGGCCACCGGCAGGATGGCCAGCCCACGGTACTGCGCCTGCGCCGTGTCCACCCGCATCCGCAGGCCGTCGCAGTTGTAGTACATCGCCTCGCCGGTGGTGGCGTCCTGCCAGCCTGCAATCGGGGCGGGCGGGCCGGTGCGGTTGAACGGGCCGGTGTCCTGCATCACGAGCGGCGACCAGACCCATTGCTCGCCGTAGTTGTTGTTGTACTCGTTCGTTTCAACGACCCAACCCGCGTAGTCCACCTTCAGCGCCAGCGTGTGGCGCCCGCCGGTCACCGTGTGCGCCAAGCTGCTCAGGTATGACGCTGTCTCGCCGCCGGTCAACTGATAGGGCGGCATCAATTCGATTTGCGCGCCGTCGAGTTGGACCGCAGCGCCGCAAATCACCTGCGACCTCGGGCAGTCGTTGCGCATGGACGTTGCCAACCAGGTCTGCGCGGCGTTGCCGACCAGCGTCGTGGGCGCCGGGACTGACGAGGCGCCCGTGTCGTACGCCGCCAGCGGCACGAGTGGCGCATACCATGTCGCCGGCGTGAAGGGAACGAGGTCCGGCGTGGGGTCCCCAAACCGGAGCACGACCCGGACGGGCGCCATGCCGCTGCTTGGATCCCGGTAAACGACCAGGCCGTGGTAGCCGAGGCTCACGTACGCGCGATCGATCTGCGCCTTCCCCGATTCATCCGTCCTCACCTGCACCGCGGCGTCACTCAGCCCGCCAGCCGCCAGCGAGGAATCGAACCAGCCCAGGGTGACCGGTCGATACGCCGGATAGACCTGGACCGTGGCAGTGACCGCATTTGAGATGTACCAGTAGACATAGCAGTCGGCGATCGCCAGCGGGTTCGACTCGCACAGGGTGACGACGAGCGAATCATTGTAACTCAGGTAGGTGCTCTGCACGTGTTTCGCCACGTAGTTCCCGGTCCCGCCGTTCGCGTTGACCACGCCGACATCCCAGTAGCCGGTCGGCGATGTCACCTGTTGCGAATTCACCAGCACCGCGTCGAGGAACCCGGCGCCACGCGCCGACTGGGCCATCGCGCCGGCGAACCCGTTCAGCGGCCCGGTCGACGGCTGGTGCAGGCGCACGTCGAAGTCGTCGGCATTGTTGACGGCGCGGACCGTCATCGCATGCCAATTGCCGCCAGGGCCGACGCCGAACGTCAGGCCATCGCAGTTGTAGTACGCCGGCGGACCCTCGCTCACCGGGCCAAAGGCTTCCCAACCGGCCGTCGGCAGGGGCGGCGCTGCGCGCGTCACGGGCACGTTCAGGTCCGTCAGCAGCGGGCTCCACACCCACTGCAGCGCCCGGCGGTTGTCGTTCTCGTCCTGCTCGGCGATCACGTCGGTGGCGTCGAGGCGCGCCTCGAACGTGTGCCGCCCCCCGCGCACGGTCACCGGGCCCATGTTGTTGCCGACGAACTGGGCGTGCGCATCCAGCGGGATGCCGTAGCCCCACGGCCAGAGGTTCACGCCGTCCACGAACAGGCTCGTGGTGAAGGCCGTCGAGGTCGCCGCCTCGCCGGTGTTCTCGCCCGCGCAGTTCCAGCGCGTGGCGCCGTTGCCGACCAGGCTGGCCGGCGCGGGGCACCAGGAAGCACTCGTGGGCTCGCTCGAACTGGGCACGACCGGCGCATACCAGCCGGGCGGCTGCGCGAACGCCAGGTTGGACGGCTCCGCGGTGCTGATGGTCACCGGCCCGAATGACGTCGGCGCCATGCACCAGTGCCCCACGCCGTCGACGGCGCGGATGTTGAACCAGTAGGTCCCGGGCGCCAGGATCAGCGTCGAGTAGGTCGTGCTGGAATTGTTGATGGTGATCACGTCCGGCGGCATCCGCGGCCCGTCCGTGGAGATCCAGATGGAGTAGCCGTAGACGCCGGAGGCATCGTCGGCCGGCTCGGTCCACTCGAAGT
The DNA here is from genome assembly GCA_903859215.1 of uncultured bacterium. Classification (GTDB taxonomy): domain Bacteria; phylum Krumholzibacteriota; class Krumholzibacteriia; order LZORAL124-64-63; family LZORAL124-64-63; genus CAINDZ01. The sequence goes on from CAIOLW010000197.1 coordinate 11,723, forward strand.
CGATCGTCGGGTCGGTCGACGTCCCGCCCACGACGTGGCTCGGCGACGTCAGCGTGGTGATCGGCGCCGGCGGCGCGGCATCGATCTCGTAGCCGCAGTTCTTCGCCGTCGACCAGAGTTCGGGCGCCGAGGCGGCGTAGCGCTGCCTGAACTTGGCCAGGAAGTCGGTGACGGTGCTGATCGGTGCATCGAGGTTGATGCAGCGCAGGGCCGGTCCCGCACCCATCGCCAGCTGGTCGCGGATGGGTGGGCCTGCCCATTCGGGCACGGCAAACTGTGAATGGGTTCCCTGTTCGCTGTCGCTGATGTCGTGCAGGAGCGCGCCCACGAAGCCCTCGGTCGTGAGGGGATCGCCCATGTAGGCCCCGTTGTCGTCGCACCTGTGGAGACTGTCCAGGTTGATGACGAACACGTTGTTCAGCCCGTAGTCGGGCGTCAGGGTCGCTGTCACCTCGTTGCTGATCCAGTCGGGAACGCCCTCGTTCCAGGCGATGCCGGCGTCCTCCGGGCACCACATGCAGTGGCCGCAGTCCACGGGACTCGCATCGCAAACGCCGTTGCAGTAGCCGGGAATGCCCGGGCCCGAGGAGAAGCTCTGCATCCAGTGGTGGCCGTACTCGTGAGGCGCCGTGTAGTCGTTCCAGTCGTTGGCGCTGCTCATGAAGATGTTGCCCGGCACGTAGTACGAGTTGCCGAGGGCGTTCGGCCAGTGAACGGCGACGGGCGGGCAGTCGTACCCCTTGCCGTTCAGCCAGCGCCAGGTGCGCGTGGCGTGGTTGAAGAGGTGCAGCAGCGGGTAGTCGCCCTCGTTCGCGGGCACGACGTTGCCGACATCGAGGTCGCCCCCGGTGAATCCGTACCAGGTCTTCGAATTCCAGGATCGGATGCTTCCCCAGGTGACGTCGCCCGCGCTCACGCGGTCGTTGGCCGCTGCGAGCTCGACATGCAGGTCGGGCGTCTGGCTGCAGGTGCTGCAGGGATCGTAGAGGAACGTGATGTCGAAGGCGCCATTCGGGGCTGTCGTCGTCGTGGCGATGACGTCGTCGCCGATCAGGGCGTGCCTCGCGTGGATGCGCACCGTGGCCCCGTCCACGCCGATGGAATCCCCAATCGGGCGACGGTACTGGAACGTACCGTGGGCGTGGATCCACATGGCCGACTTCCCGGCCCCCGCGGGTGGCGCCGCGGGCGTCTTCACGACCGGAACCGGCCCCGGCACGGGGCCCGTCACGGCGCCCGCCGGCGCCGGCGGCGGGGCGTCGGCGACTTCTCGGACGGCGCCGCCGTTCTTCGCGCTCTCGACGCCGGCCGGCGACAGGTCAAACGCCCAGCGAACCTCCTCGCCGTCGACCAGGAAGCTGAATTCCAGCGGCCGCGACGGGTCGGCCGGCTGCGCGGCGATCGTCAGCGTCAGCGGCCGATCCTTGGCCACGCGCGCCTTGGCGGGCGCGTCGACGGCGAACTGCGTCCAGTCGGCGCCCTGCAGGCGGAACTGCGCGAGATCGACCGGCGCGAGCGCCGCGATCTCGACCTGGCCCTGCCACGGCTGCCCGGCCACGGCGGCGGTCGGCGGGCCCACCAGCCGCGCGATGACCGGCGGACCGAGGGTCGCCCGGGCCGGGGTCGCGAGCAGGCCGGCCAGCAGCAGGACCGGCAGCACGGTGCGGCAGGATGCCGCCATCATTCGGACGTGTTGCATGGCGCCGCCCTCCTAGCGCCGGTCCGGCGTCGCGCCGGACACATCGCTGATGGCAGGCGCCGACGGCAACCCACGGACCTGGGCCATGGCCGCGTCGAGTTCGTTCGCCAGCTCGGTGAGGCCCCGTTCGCGTGCGTGCGCGGCCTGGATCCCGAGGATGCGCAGCTCGGTCGCGGTCTTCGCCTGCTCGATCTCCTTCTGGAGCGCGAAAGCGGCCTGGTCGTCGGTGGCGGCGGCCAGCTGAGTGCTGAGCCCATCGAGCTGGATGCGCCCCTCCGCCAGGGCGGCGCGGATCGCAACCATCTCCGGCGACACGTTGGTTTCCGCCGGCACCAGCGCGCCAGAAGAAGGTACGGGTACAGGTTCAGGAGCTTCGGCGAGGAGTCGAGACGCCGGAGCGATCAGCGCGAATACGACCAGGGCGATAACACCAATGAAAATGCGAACTTGCGGCATGATTGCCTCCCGCGGAGCCAGGCCTTGCACCGTTTGTGAGCCGACCGTCGGCCGCATACGGCCGAAGTCCCATGAATTTGAAGAGTCATGTTCTGCGGGGGGATCACAAATTCACGTAGAGATTCTGGGACATACCCATCAGGGGTAGCCACAAACCGGAGACCACCAGACTACCACCGGCATCCGGCGCCGCCGCGCCACACGACGGCAGATACGGCCAGACGATCCCGGGACCGCGACTGCGGCGCCTGGCCCGCCACCGACCAGGCCAGCGGCGCCTCCACGCGGTCCAGCGCTGCTCCTGCGAGCAGGTATACATGTCGCGACAGGTCGCAGTGCAGGTCCACCACGACCGGGTTGAGGAGCAGGAAGGCGCGACGAGCCGCCACGTCCAGTTGCCCGCCGATGGCCCAGGGCAACTCGGGATCGTCGTGGTTGACGGCCATGGTCGTGAACTGCGCCTCGACCAGCCCGAGGCGCGCTGCGACCGACAGGCGTGGGAATGCATGGCGAAGCGTGAACCCGCTCCCGACGTCCGTCACCACGCGCTGCCAGCGGAACCGCCCCAGTTCGTAGCGCCGCACCGACCCCACGTGAACGGGCTCCAGCCATTCGGAGATCGTGGCCCGGTCGCGGCCGTAGCCGAGGCCCAGGTCCAACCGGGATACGATGCGCATGGCGACGCGGACTTCCCAACCCTCGTCGTGCTTCAACTCTCCCTGGGAGCCCCGGGCGGTCCCGAGAAAGCCGGAGCCGCCGTCCCAGGTTGCGACAAGGCCGGACCAGCGCGTCACCGCAGCCGTCACGTCGAAGCGTCCAGGCCGCACCTCGCCCGCAGGCGGACCCGAGGCGGGGGCCACGGCAGGCACGGCGACCAACACCAACGCTGCAAGGGTCACAGTGCAGATCTGCCGGCTGACATGGAATGAAAGCAACGAAGGCTCCTGAAGGCTGGTGGGGACACGCATCGTAGCACGGCCCGCGCGACGCAGAAACACGGTTGACACGGCCCCACCATTCCACTAAGATTTATTTCGAACGTTCGTTCTAAAATGCTAATTGATTTAAATATAATCAGTTAGCAACAGTGACGCCGGAGGCAGCATGAGCCGCACCGCCATCCGATCCGAAGTAGTCGAATGGGCCAGCGGGATCTACGAGGATCTCGAGTTCACCGCCGTCCGCCAGTGGCTGGAGGGCCACCCCGGCCGCAAGGCCTGCGGGTACCTGCCGGTCTACGCCCCGCGCGAGGTGATCCACGCCGCCGGGATGCTGCCGGTGGGCATCCACGGCTCGGGCAACATCGAGATCATCCGCGGCGACGCGTTCTACCAGAGCTACATCTGCCACCTGCCGCGTTCCATCGTCGAGTTCGCGCAGTCGGGCCGCCTGGACATGCTCTCGGCCGTGCTGTTCCCCTCCACGTGCGACGTCATCCGCAACCTGTCGGGCATGTGGCAGATCCTGTTCCCCGACATGTACGTGCGCTACCTCGACCTGCCGCAGGTGGCCGACCCGGCGCTCGGCGCCGAGTTCTGGCGGCGCGAACTGGAAGTGGTCCGCCGCGAACTGGGCCGCGTGGCCGGCGTCGAGGTGACCGATGCGCGCCTGCGGGAATCCATCGCGCTCTACAACGAGGTGCGCGCGATCATCCGCCAGCTGTACGCGCTGCGCAGCGAGAAGCCCTGGCAGGTGCCGACCGAGGAACTGTACCTGCTGATGCGCGCCGGCGAGCTGGTCGGGCCCGAGGCCTTCCTTGAGAAGGCCCGCGAGTACCTGACGGCCGCCCAGTCCGACGACCAGCGCGTGCGCGACCGCACCCGCGTCATCATCACCGGCTCGTTCTGCGAGCAGCCGCCGCTGGGGCTGATCAAGACGATCGAACGCGCCGGCTGCTACATCGTCGACGATGACTTCCTGGCCGGGAACCGCTTCCTGACGGGCGATGTCGCGCTGGAAGGCGACCCCACCACCGCACTGGCCGAGGCGCTGGTCAGGGGCGCCGTCAAGACCTCGGTGCTCTACGAGCCCGACCCCGCCGGCAAGCGCAACCTGATGAAGAACCGCGTGGCCGCAGCCCGGGCCGACGGCGTCATCTTCGCCGCGGCCAGCTTCTGCGACCCGGCCCTGCTGGACCGGCCGATGCTGCGCGACGGCGCCGAGAAGGCCGGCATCCCCTGCATCGCCTTCAAGTTCGCCGAGAATTCCGGCCAGTTCCAGCAGTTCCGCGAGCAGGCCGGCACGTTCAGCGATTCCATAAAGCTCTGGGGGGACGCGTGATGCCTGACGCCCGTGCAGACGCCCGTGCCGATGCCCTGAAGGACCAGTCGATGGTCATCCAGAAAGAGATGATCGCCGAGCACTACGAACGGCTCGAGCGCGCGCCCGAGACGGGCGAGCCCGTGGTCTACACGTTCGTGCCGGGCAACCTGACCGAGCTCATCCGCTCGTTCGGCTGCCTGCCGGTGCTGCCGGAGATCAACGCCCTGCAGTCGGGGATGCGCGGCAAGAGCCGCGACTACATCGCCGAGGCCGAGAAGCACGGCCACAGCGAGGACGTCTGCACGTACGTGAAGTGCGACATCGGCATGGTGCTGGCCGGCAACATCGGGCCCACCGGCACCAAGCTGCCCAAGCCCGACCTGCTGCTGCTGTCCTACACAGGCTGCTACACGTTCATGAAGTGGTTCGAGCTGCTGCGCGAGCAGTACGACTGCCCGTGCGTGTTCCTGCACGTGCCCTACCAGGGCGACGGCATCATCGAGCCCGAGCACCGCGAATACATGGTCAAGCAGATCAAGGAGCTGGTCATCCCGGCCCTGGAGAAGATCTCCGGCCGCAAGTACGACGAGGACGCCCTGCGCGAGCGCCTTGAGCTGAGTGTGCAGGCCGAGGACGACCTGGTCTGGGTGCTGGAATCGGCCAAGAACACGCCCTCGCCCATCGACGCCTACTTCGGCGCCGTCTACTACGTGGGCCCCATCTTCAGCGCGTTCCGCGGCACGCCCGAGGGCGTCGCCTACTACAAGGCGCTCAGGCGCGAGGTGCAGCAGCGCCTGGACGCCGGCCTGGGACCCGTGGCGCCGGCCGGCCCGCTGAACGACCAGAAGTACCGCCTGGTCGTCGAGGGCCCGCCCAACTGGACGCACTTCCGTGAGTTCTGGCAGATGTTCGCCGACGAGGGCGCCGTTGTCGTGGCTTCCACCTACTCGAAGGTGGGCGGCACCTACGATTTCGGCTTCCGGCACAACCCGGCCGACCCGCTCGGCACCATGGGCGACTACTGCGCCGGCTGCTACACGAACCACAACCTGACCAACCGCATCGACATGCTGTGCCAGTACCTGCGCGACTACAAGGCAGACGGCTTCCTGATCAACTCGGTGAAGTCGTGCAACTCGTTCTCGGCCGGCCAGCTGATGATCCTGCGCGAGGTCGAGAAGCGCACCGGGCTGCCGGGCGGCTTCATCGAGTCGGACCTGGTCGATCCCCGCTACTTCTCGGCCGCGAACATCAAGAACCGGCTCGAGAGCTACCTGCAGATGGTCGAGGCGCGCCGCGCGGGCGGCTCGCGGGAGGCGCGCGCGTCATGAGTATCACGTGCTTTGTCGGGACCGACCTGGGCTCGACCACCACCAAGTCCATCGTGCTGGACGAGCGCGGCGACATCCTCGGCCGCGGCATCACCAACAGCCGCTCCAACTACGAGCGCGCGGCGCAGGTCTCGCGCAGCGAGGCGTTCATCAACGCCCGCTTCAACCTGCTGCGGCGCGAGGTGACGGCCGCCGCCGGCCACGACGTGCTGGAGCACCTGCTGCGCGCCTTCCGGCTTGAGCAGACCCTGGCGCAGCTGAAGCGCCTGCACGAACTGACGCTCGGCGCCGCCGCCTTCGACATCCCCGGCAAGCTGGCGAAGCCCGCGCGCGAGGCCGTCGACGCCATCGTCGCGGCCATCCGCGACGAGGAACTGGCCCGCTTCACCGAGATCGACCCTTCGCGCCGCTCGGACTTCTTCCGCGACGCCGTGGGCTCGGCGTGGTCGCGCCTGGCGATCGAGCTGGCCGATCCCGACGGCGTCACCTACGACATGCTGCTGGGCCTCTACGACAAGTGCATCATCCAGGTCGAGAACGAGCCGCTGGCCCTCGGCTTCAGCGACCACATCGGCACTGCGCTGCTGCGCATCGGCGACCCGGCCGACGTCCACACGGGCGTGCAGCACGCGGTCGAGACCGAACTGGCCGTGCTGGGCGAGGTCGGCACCGGCTACGGCCGCCAGCGCCTGCCGTTCCCCAAGGAGATGATCCGCTCGGAGATCCTCTGCCACGGGCTGGGCGCTTCGACGATGTTCGGCGGCACGCGCACCGTGCTGGACATCGGCGGCCAGGACACCAAGGCCATCCAGGTGGATGGCGAGGGCATCGTCACCAGCTTCCAGATGAACGACCGCTGCGCGGCCGGTTGCGGCCGCTACCTGGGCTACATCGCCGACGAGATGAACCTGGGTCTGCACGAGCTGGGGCCGCTGGCGCAGCAGAGCACGCGCACGGTGAAGATCAACTCCACCTGCACCGTGTTCGCGGGCGCCGAGCTGCGCGAGCGCCTGTCGCTGGGCGAAAGGCGCGAGGACATCCTGGCGGGCCTGCACCGGGCGATCATGCTGCGGGCGATGAGCCTGCTGGCGCGCTCGGGCGGCGTCGATGACGAATTCACGTTTACCGGCGGCGTGGCCAACAATCCCGCCGCGGTCTCGGCCCTGCGCGGGCTCGTGACCGAGAACTACGGCGACAAGACCCTGAACATCTCTCCCGACAGCATCTACACCGGTGCCCTGGGCGCCGCCATCTTCGCCCGCAGGAGCGCGAACTGATGCAGAACACCGTCACCGCCGGCATCGACGTCGGCTCGGGGGCCGTCAAGGTCGTCGTCATGGAGTTCACCGATGGCACGCCGAAGGTCCTGTCCCAGATCAGCTCGCGCATCCGCAAGCGGGACATCGCCGACGTCGTGAACGAGGTCATGGCGCAGGCCACGGCCGCCTCCGGCGTCGCGGCCATCGACTACGTGGCCACCACCGGCGAGGGCGAGGACATCCCCTTCGCCACCGGCCACTTCTACGGCATGACCACGCACGCGCGCGGCGCCCTGTTCCTGGAGCCGACCGCCACCGCGGTGCTGGACGCGGGCGCGCTGCACGCGCGCGCCGTGGCCATGGACCCGCGCGGCAAGGTCCTCAACTACAAGATGACCAGCCAGTGCGCCTCGGGCTCGGGGCAGTTCCTGGAGAACATCGCGCGGTACCTGGGCGTGTCGCAGGCCGAGATCGGGCCGCTCTCGCTGCAGGCTGACCGGCCCGAGAAGTGCAGCGGCATCTGCGCCGTCCTGGCCGAGACCGACGTCATCAACATGGTCTCGCGCGGGGTGAGCACGTCGAACATCCTGCGCGGCATCCACGAGAGCATGTCCGGCCGCTTCGCGCGCCTGCTGCGTTCGCTCGAGCACGGGCCGGTCATCTTCATGAGCGGCGGACTGGCGGGTGATGTCGGCCTGGTCAAGGCGCTCGAGGACGAGTTCGCGGCGCTCAAGGCTCCCACGGGCCCGCCCCCGCGCATCGCCCCGCATCCGGACAGCATCTTCGCCGGGGCGCTGGGCGCGGCCATCTGGGGCGAGTTCCGGCACCGGAAGCTGGGCGCCGCGGCACCGGCCTGGAAGGCCGCCTGAGGCCCGACGGTCTCGCCGGCATCGACAAGAAGCGACGATTAACAACGGCGGGGCTTGCGCGGCCCCGCCGTTGTCCGTCATCTTGACCCTGGCGCCGGCCCCGCCGGACGGCGCCTTCACCCCGCGTCACGCACGGAGACCAGGCGGCATGAGCCCGATCGGGTTGCCAGGGCAGCGCAGCACCAGGAGCCGGGGACGATTCCCCCTGGCCGATGACGTGTCGTTGCCGGTGACCGGGGACAGCCACCCGCTGCGCCGCGAAGCCGCGCGCCGGCTGGTGTTCAGTTGCGTGGTCACGCTCGCGCTGGCGGTGCTGGTCACCGGCGGCTGGCTGCTGATGGGCCGCCTCGACGACGCGGGTACCCACGGGAGCAGGCGTCGCCTGCCGGAGCGCGCGTTCCGCCCGGGCCTGCGCGGGCCGGTCACGGTGATGGGCGACCTGTCGGTGCGCTCGGGCCACGACGAGGCGACGCGCGAGGGTCGCCCGGCGCTGGCCGGCCCCACCGCCCCGCCCCGCCCGCTTCCGGCCGCCGGGGCGCCGGCGAAGGCACCGGCCACGCCGCCCGTCGGCGAGAATCCCGTTCCCGTCCCCATGCCCACGACCGGACCCGACAAGGGGCCCGAAGCCGCGGCCAGCGGCGCCGGCAGCAACACGCCGTCCGCCGGCAGCACGGGGCAGGTCGAGCTGTCGGCCCCCGCGCAGTTCAGCCCCTGCTTCGTCCTGAAGAACCTGGTGCGCCCGGAATACCCGGTCGATGCCGATGTGAACGCGCGGCGGCTGGCGGCGGTGTCGGTGGAGGCGGCGTTCTTCGTCGATACGAGTGGCCGCGTGACCGCGTCGTACATCCTGCGGTCCGAGGGCGGGCTGCCGTTCGAGCGGGCGGTCCTCGGCGCGATCGACCAGTGGGTGTTCGAGCCGGTCACCGATCCCGACTGCCAGCCGCTCGGTTTCTGGGTGCGCCTGCCGGTCACGTTCCGCAACCCGGACGTGAAGCCGGCGCCGCCGCGGCGCTGACGCCGGCGTCGCGCTTGCCAAGTCCCGGCTAGGGCTGCGCGCCGATGACGACGTCGATGCGCCGGTTGCGCGCCTTGCCGGCGGCCGTCGCGTTGGACCCGAGCGGGCGGTCGGGCCCGTAGCCCGCCGTGGCCAGGCTCTGGTCGTCCAGGGCGAGTTTCTTCTCCAGCAGCCGCGCCACCACGGCCGCGCGCTGCTCGGACAGGGCCTGGTTCTTCTCGCGGCGGCCCGAATTGTCCGTGTGGCCCTCGACCGTGACCGGCGCGCCCGGGAAGCGGGCGATCGCGTCGGCTATCCTGCCCACCAGCTTGTCCTGCCCCTTGCCCAGGTCCGCGCTGCCCACGCCGAACGACAGCCCGAACACGCGCAGCACGATGGCGCCCTCGGCCGTGGTGACGACCTCGGCCTCGTCCTTGCCGAAGGACTTGCGCACCGCCGCAATGGATTCGTCGCGCTCCTGTTTGCGAGTGAGCACCGTCTCGGCGGCGGAGCGGTCGGCCTCGGCCATGCCCGCGCGCAGTTCCGTATCCCAGAGCTTCTTGCGCAGGTTGCTGATCTCGGCCTGTTGCGCGGCCACCTGGGCCTCGAGCGACTCGGCGCGGCCGCCGACGGTGTCCTTCAGGCGGCGGTTCTCGACACGCAGCGAATCGAGCGCCACCTGCCGCGCCAGGTTCGCCGCCGTCAGCTTCTCGATGAGGTCGGCGGCGGCGGGCGAGCCGGACAGCTGCGGGTCGGGCTCGAGCCCGAACAGCGCGCCGATCTCGACCAGCGACTGGTCGTAGCGGCCCAGCAGCGCCTCGAGGCCGCTCTTCTGCTGGCGCATCTGGTTCAGGTACTCGGCCTGGGCGGCCAGACGCCGGGCTTCCTGCTCGACGGCGTTCCAGTCGGCGGCGACGCCCTGCAGGTCGGCCTGGTTGATGCGGTTCTCGACGTCCCACCACGCGTTCGGCAGCGTGCCGCGGCCGCCGGCCTTGCGGGCCTGTTCCATCAGCTGCCGCGCCGCCCCGCCGGGGTCGGGAGCCTGCGCCGATGCGATCGGCACCACGAGCGCCGCCATCGCCGCGCACGACACGGCCAGCGCCACCAGGAACCTCGTCACAACGCTTCGCTTCATCGTCTCGTCCTTCCCTTGCCGCGCCCTCAGCCGGCGGCCGGCCCATCGCGTTCCGCCATCACGGCGCGCGCCGCGCCGAGCACCGCGGGCACGGTCACGTCGCCCAGGCAGTTGTACAGCGCACAGTGCTCCAGTTTGCAGGCGTGGTGGGCGGGGCACGTGACCTCCGGCACCAGCACGCGGTTCCACGGCCCCCGCGTCCCCCAGCGGCGCGCGTGCATCGCCGGCGCCGGCGGAAAGAGCCCCACGGCGCCCAGTCCCAGCGCCGAGGCCAGGTGCAGCGGGCCGGTCGACGGGCCGACGAAGAGGTCGCCTGCCGACAGCACACCCAGGAACTCGCGCAGCTTGTACCTGTCCAGCAGCACCCCAACGCGCGGATCCAGCCCCGCCATCTGCATCGCCAGCACGGCCGGGCCGTCGGCGCCCTGCCCGGTGACGAACACGCGCCAGCCGGGCTGGTCGGCCAGCGCCCCGGCCACCGCGGCGAACCGCGCCGGCTCCCAGTCCAGCGCCGAACCGCCCGAGCCCGGGTGCACGAACGCCACCCGCTCTGCGTCGCCGGCCAGGTCGCGGCGGAATTCGCGCCCGATCTGCAATTGCGCCGGCGACAGGTGCAGCCGCGCCGGGGACGCCTTCACGCGCGCCACACCGAGCAGCTTCGCCAGCAACTCAAGGTTCAGGTCCATCTCGTGGCGCCCGCCGCGCGAGCGACGCTGCCACGTGCCGCGGCTGAGCAGGAACCAGCTCGACGGCTTGGACAGCGGCCCGTACAGCCGCCCGATGCCGGCCCGCCGCAACAGGCGCGCCAGCGGCGCGCGGAACTGCAGCATCACCGCGGCGTCGAAGCGCTCGGCCCGCAGGCCGGCCACCAGATCCGCATCCGCGTCCGGGGTCCCCACCGGGCTCCAGGTCCAGACCGCCGCCACGTTCGGGTCGTTCTCCACCAGCGGCGCGCATGCGGGCGCCACCAGCGCGTGGAACTCACAGTCGGGTCGCGCAGCCTTGCCGGCGGCGAACACCGGCAGCGACAGCACGAGGTCGCCGAGGCGGTCGGCGCGGACGACGAGGATCTTCACGGGCGCCCCAGCCGCCAGAGCTTCACGTACTTCGACAACACGTAGAACGACGAAGCGCGGCACAGCACCAGGCCCGGCCCGCCGTCGCGCCAGCCGCCCTGCAGCACCCACATGCGCCAGAAAGCGGCCTCGGCCCGCACGGCCGCCGTGCCGGGCCCGCAGCGGCGCCCGCGCGCGTGCAGGTCGGCCGCGGCCAGGGTCGTGTAGCGGTCCAGCTTGGCGATGTACTGCTCCATCGTCTCGTAGGGGTGGTGCCGCAGCAGGCCCGGCAGTCGCGCAGCCACGCCCGGGTGCACGACGCTTTCGTGCACCGGTTTGTCGTCGAAGCCGGCACGCTCGCGGTCGAACAGGCGCACCACGCGATCGGGATGCCAGCCGCAGTGGCGGATCCAGCCGCCCAGGAAACGGCTCAGCCGGTTGACGGAGAACGCGGCAACCTCGGGCTGGTCGGGCAGCGCCGTGATCGCCGCGGCCAGCTCCGGCGACACCTCTTCATCGGTGTCGATGCTCAGCACCCAGCGGTTGCGGCACAAGCCGACGGCGCGCTGCTTCGTCGGCCCGAAGCCCTCCCACGCGCCCTGGTGCAGCGCCGCCCCGTGGCGCGCGCAGACGGCCACCGTGTCGTCGGTGCTGCCCTGGTCCAGCACCACGACCTCGTCGGCGAACGCCAGCGACGCCAGGCAGCGCTCCAGCGGCCCGGCGGCGTCCTTCGTGATGATGGCGACCGATACCTTCACGCCCCCACGCCTTCCACCGGTCCGCGCTCAGCGGCCGGGTTCGAGCAGGATCTTGCCGAAGTTCACGCGGCCCTCGAGCCGCTCGTGCGCCCGCGCCGCCTCGCTGAACGGGAACACGGCGTCGATGCGCGGCGCGATGCTGCCGTCGGCCAGCAGCGCCAGCAGCGCCCGCATCCAGCCGGCCGTGCGCGCGCCCTCGTCCCACATGCGCCCCAGGTTCACGCCGCCGATGGAACGGTTGTCGTTCATCAGGCGGATGGGGTTGATCGCCAGCCACGGCACCTGCGCCAGCGTGCGCAGCGCCGACAGCGTGCCCGAGCGCTTGCCCACCGCGGCATTCGAGAACCCGAACAGCACCAGGTGGCCGGTCGCGGACAGGCAATTGTAGCTCTCCAGGATCCAGCGCCCGTGGCGCGGTTCCAGCGCCGCCTCGACGCCGCGGCCGCCGGTCGCCTCGCGCACCAGCTTCGCATAGTCGGGCCGGCGCGAGTCGAAGACGCAGGCCAGCCCCTGGGCGCGCAGTTCGTCGTGCTTCGCGGGCGAGGCCGAGCCGATCACGTTCACTCCGGCGTGCGCGCAGAGCTGCACGACGGCCTGCCCGACGCCGCCGGCGGCCGACTGCACGAGCACGGTGCCGCCGGGCGCCACCGGCGCCATCACGCGCACCATTTGCCACGCGGTCAGGTAGTTCACGGTCAACGCCGCCGCCGCGCGCAGGTCCGTCCCCTCGGGAAGCGGCCAGGCCAGCGCCGCCGGCACGCAGACCTGCTCGCTGTAGCCGCCGAAATTGCACATGGCCACCGCGGGACGCCCGAGCAGCGACGGGTCGACACCCTCGCCGACGGCGTCGATGGTGCCGGAGACCTCGTAGCCGGCGACCGCGGGCAGTTTCGGCGCGTCGGGGTACAGGCCGCGGCGCATCATCACGTCGGCGAAGTTCACGCCGGCGTAGGCGACGCGCAGCCGCACCTGGCCGCGCGCCGGCGCGGGCGACGCCACCTGGCGCACCTCCATGACGGAGGCCTCGCCGCGGCGCCGGATCCACACCTGGCGCATCGTCCCCTGTGTTGCCGTTGCCTCGCCCAAGGACTCTCCCGTCGAAGCGGTCATCAGCGGAAATCGAAGCCGCCCGGCCGCGAGCCGGGCAGGCGCGTCGGCGCCGGCGCGAAATTGTCGGCCGTGAACACGATGCCGGCCGCATTATCGTCCATGCCGCGCAGGAAGGCTACCCGCAGCTGCATCACCGGCAGCACCAGGTCCGGATTGCCGATGCGCAGGCCCACGCCGGCGCTGGCCACCAGCGGCCGGTTCGCCAGCGCCTGCCCGCGGCCGGCCAGCAGCGCGGCATCGGCGAAGGCGAACAGCTGGCAACGGAAGCCCGAGGCCACCCACGGCGGGAACACGCGCCACTCAGTGTCCAGGCCCAGGCGGCGGTCGCCGGTCACCTGCGGCAGGTCGACCTCGCGCGGCCCGAGGCCGTTGGCCAGGGACAGCGACCCGCCGCCTGTCGGCCGCACGGCGTGCGACCAGGAGAATCCGGCCAGCAGGCGCGAGCGCCACCTGGCGGGCCCCAGCAGCGGCGAGACGTAGCGGCAAGTGGCGCGCAGTTCGCCGTCCTCCAGGCGGCCGTTGCGCAGGTAGCCGCCCGCGTCGAGCCCCAGGCTCAGCACGTCGCCGCGCACGTGCACGGCCTGTTGCCAGCCCTGCGCGAACAGCCCGGTGCGGTCCAGGAACTCGCCGTCGACGTACGAGGCCGAGAACTTCAGCCCTTGCCCGCCGCTCAGGTTCTCGGTCTGCCCGAGGCCGTTCAGGTGGCTGGTGCGGTAGTCGCGCTCGCGCGACCAGGTCAGCCCGGCCAGCAGCTGCCGGCTGTCGTGCCAGGCCAGGTTGCTGTCGGGCTTCACGACCGGCCGCAGGTCGTGGTGCACGCTGGCCCAGCCCACCGCTGGCACCAGCACCGGGCGCGCGTTGCCGACGCCCGCCCGGTGACTGGTCAACCTGATGACGTGGCCCACCCAGGCATCGGCCTGGTCGGCCTGCTGCGGCGGCTGCGACGGATCGCGCTCCAGGCGATCGCTCCACGCCACCCCGCCCACCCAGCGGACGTCCGGGTGCGCCTCGACGCGCGTGAACGCCGCGCGCCGCTCGAGCCCGCGCCACGAATCCTCGTAGCCCAGTTCGACGTCGATGAAGGCGCCGGCCATGTTGCGCTTGCGCAACTCGCCGCCCCAGCCCGTCTCGGGCGTCACGCCCCGCCGGTAGCGGAGGTCCGCCCCCAACCCTACGTCCAGTCCGCCGACGTTGGCGTGGAACAGGCCGGCGTCGACACGGTCGAGGCCGCGGACCTGCAGGCGCGCGCCCACCGGCAGACGGTCGCGGATCTCCACGACCACGGCCACCTCGTCCTCCTGGCCCGACAGCGGCACCACGTGGATGCGCACGTCCGCCACGTATTCGATGCCGCGCAGCAGTCGTTCCGTGTCGGCCAGCTTGAGCGGGTCCACCGACTCGCCCTGGCGGAAGAGCAGGTACTGGCGCAGCACGCTCTCGCGCGTGTAGGGGCGCAGCGTGCGCGTCAGCGACGACATCAGCGCGCCGGGCGGCGCATCGTCAGGTCGCAGCCGGTCCACCTGGTGGACGATGACCACGGCGATGGGGCGCCCTGCGAACCGCGCGTAGCGATCCGCCAGCGCCACCGCCTGGCCGCCCAGTTCGCTGCCGGTGGGAGCTTCGTTGCTGAAGTAGCGGTGGAGGGTGCGGCCGAGCCAGGAAGCTCCGGCCGAGGGCGCAGCAGTCGCCGGCGACGGCGGCCCCAGGGTCGAGTCGGGCGGCGCCACGGCCGATTGCGCGACAACCGGGGCGACCGCCAGCACGACGGTCACCCACAGCCCGGCCACGCAGGCCGGCGCGAGCCGCAGGGCGGCGCTGGGGCGGCGCTCAGGCGCCGCCGCAGCAGCGCTTGTATTTGCGGCCACTGCCGCAGGGGCAGGCATCGTTGCGACCGACCTTCGGTTCCTCACGCACGATCGGCTTGCGGACGGCCACGTGGCCCTCGCGGAAGTACCAGCGACCGTCCACCTTCGCGAACTCGGCCACTTCACGGTACTGCTTGTCCTCGCCGTTGTAGGTGTACGAGGCGATGAAGTCCACGGTGCCGGCCTCGTCGCCCGCCCCGCCGGCCTCGGTCGCCAGCACGTTCAGGCCGTGCCACGCGCTGTTCTCGGCCCAGTCGCGCACACCCTCGGGATCGCTGTCCCCGCGCGCATCCGGGTGCAGCGACTCCTGCAGGAAGTCCACTTCCACCTTGGTGTAGGCTGTGTAGCGGGCACGCATGAGCTGCTCGGCCGTCTCGGCCGCGCGCTCGCCCTTGATGATCGGTTCGCAACAGGCGGCGTATTCGGCCGCAGCTCCACACGGGCAGTTCATTGAGTCTCTCCATCAGAGGGGGCCGCCGCTGGTCGGCGGCGGCCCCGGTTCATCACGCATGCCCGGCCCGAGGCCCGGGCCGTCAGTCCTTGGCCGCGCGGGCGCCGCGGTACAGGTAGTAGCCGAGCAGGCAGAAAGCCGCCAGCGTCACGGTCGCCGAGAACGCGCTCTCCTCCGACCAGTGCAGCAGGTTCAGGGCCTTGGCGACGCTCCAGTCGCCCTCGCCCGTGGCGCTCATGCCGGCGAACTTGATCAGCGCCGCCAGCACGCCCATGATCGCGCCGCCGGCCACGAAGCCCGAGGCCATCAGCGTGCCGCGCTCGTTGCGCGCCTTCTGCTGCTCTTCGCTGCCGTTGCGGGTCACGGCCCAGGCGATGGCGCCGCCGACCAGCACCGGCGTGTTGACTTCCAGCGGCAGGTACATGCCCAGCGCGAAGGCCAGGGCCGGCAGTCCGGTCCACTGCAGGATCAGCGCCATGAAGATGCCGGCCATGTACAGCAGCCACGGCGCCGGCGTTCCGGTCATCAGCGGCTTGATCACGGCGGCCATCGCGTTGGCCTGCGGGGCCGACAGCTGGTTGCCGGTGAACGTGTAGGTCTTGTTCAGCAGCAGGATGACGGCGGTCACCGAGACGGCCGAGACGACCGTGCCCAGGAACTTCCACTTCTGCTGCGTCACCGGCGTGGTGCCCAGCCAGTAGCCGATCTTCAGGTCGCTGACGAAGCCGCCGCTCATCGACAGGGCCGTGCAGACGACGCCGCCGATCAGCAGCGAGGCGACCATGCCGTCCTCGTCGCGCAGGCCCACCGCGCGCAGGATGACCGAACTGATGATCAGCGTCATCAGGGTCATGCCCGACACCGGGTTGCTGCCGACGATCGCGATGGCGCGGGCCGCCACCGTCGTGAACAGGAACGAGATGAAGCCGACGATGCACAGGCCCACGACAGCCTGCGGCAGCGTCACCTTGACGATGAACCAGAAGTACAGGAAGACGGCGCCCAGCACCGCCATGGTCAGCGCCGTGACCACGCCCGGGGCCAGGTCGCGGGCCGTGCGCTCGGAGGCCACCGCGTTCTTGTGCTTGCCGGCCGAGGCGGCCAGCTTGATGGCGCCGGCGATGATCTTGCGGCTCTTCCAGACGCCGATCATGCCCGACATGGCGATGGCGCCGATGCCGACCGGCCGCACGAAGATCTTGAAGATCTGGACGGTGGACAGGCCGTCCAGCCCCTGCATCTGGTACACCGTCTCGCCCACGTGCACGCCCTTGCCCAGGATGCCGATCATCGGCACCAGCACCCACCAGCTGAGGAACGAGCCGCAGGCGATGATCAGCGAGTAGCGCAGGCCGATGATGTAGCCGAGGCCGACCACCGCCGCCTCGGTCAGCATGTTGTACTCGAGGCGGATGTTCTTCGACACCTTCGCGCCGACCTCGTACGCCGTCGTGCTGAACGTCTCGCGCCACAGGCCGATGGTCTGCGCGCTGAGCAGCTGGTACAGCATCGCGATGCCGCCGCTCTTGACCAGCACCGCGGCCTGGTCGCCGCCCGCCTCGCCGGCCATCAGCACCTCGGTCGATGCCGTGGCTTCGGGGAACGGGAATTCGCCGTGCATGTCGTCGACGAAGTACTTGCGGAACGGAATCAGCAGCACGATCCCCAGGAAGCCGCCCAGCAGCGAGGTCAGGCACATCTGGAGGAAGTTCGTCTGCTTGTCCAGGCCCAGGATGTACAGGCCGGGCAGGGTGAAGATGGCGCCGGCCACGACCACGCCCGAAGCCGAGCCGATCGACTGGATCATCACGTGCTGCTGCAGCACGTTCTTCTTCTTCAGGCCGGCCGAGACACCGATCGCCAGGATGGTGATGGGGATGGCCGCCTCGAAAACCTGGCCGATCTTCAGGCCCAGGTAAGCCGCGGCCGCCGAGAAGATGACCGCGAAGACCAGGCCCATGGTCAGGGAGTAGGCCGTGATCTCCGGGACGATGGTGCCGGCCGGCACGACCGGCACGTACTTCTCGCCGGGCTTGAGCGCCCGGTAGGCGTTCTCGGGCAGGCTCGTGCTGCCTTTGCTGAGATCCATGGGTACCTCCGCGATAGGTGGCGGGTCGCTGCGGCGGGGGCCGGCGACCCGGCGCGCCGCCGAAGGGCGGCACTGCCCGGGACCGTAACATTCCGGGGCCCCAAGAACAAGGAGCGGATGCCCGCCCGCGGCCGGCCTCCCCACAGGGGCAAAAGGCCCGGACCGCCCTTGCCGCCGCCCTTTCCATGGCCCAATATGGACCCGCCCCGGCGCCCCCAGAACCCGTTCCGCGGAGGACTTCCATGCTCCAGCGCAAGCCCGGCTCGACGTTCCCCGGCCTGGTCGACCGTTTCGTCGCCTACGCCAAGGTCCATACCACGAGCAGCGAGTCGTCCGACACCTACCCGTCGACCGCCCGCCAGTTCGACCTCGCGCGCATCCTGGTCGCCGAACTGCTGGCCCTGGGCCTGACGGACGCCGCCGTCGATGAGAACTGCTACGTGACGGCCACGCTGCCGGCCACCCCGGGCTGCGAAAAGGTGCCGGTCATCGCCTTCATCGCGCACATGGACACCTACCCCGAGGTCTCGGGCGAGAACGTCGTGCCGACGTTCCACGCCCAGTACGACGGCGGCGACATCGAGCTGCCGAAGAACGGCAAGAAGATCGTCGCGGCGGAGAACCCGTACCTGCAGGAGTGCATCGGGCAGACGCTGATCACGGCCGACGGCACCACGCTGCTGGGCGCCGACGACAAGGCCGGCATCGCCGAGATCATGGACGCGCTGACCCGCATCCAGGAGAACCCTTCGTTCCGCCACGGCGCGGTGAAGGTCGCGTTCACGCCCGATGAAGAGGTGGGCGGCGGCGTGAAGCACTTCGACGTCCCGAAATTCGGCGCCACGGTGGCCTACACGATGGACGGCGGCCGCCGCGGCGAGGTCGAGAGCGAGACGTTCTGCGCCGACGGCGCCACGGTCACGTTCGTAGGCCGCGACATCCACCCCGGCTACGCGAAGGACAAGATGATCCCCTCGGTGAAGGTGGCCGGCACCTTCCTGTCGCTGCTGCCGCGCGCAGGCGCGCCCGAGACGACCGACGGCCGCGAGGGCTACATCCACCCCTACTCGATCAAGGGCAACGCCAGCGAGACCGAAGTGACGCTGCTGATCCGCGACTTTGAGGTCGAGGGACTCGCTCCCAAGGCGGCCTTCATCCGCGAGATGGCCGAGAAGGCCTGCGCGCAGTGGCCCGGCTCGAGCTTCCGCTGCGAGGTCAAGGAGAGCTACCGCAACATGAAGTACGACATCGCCAAGGAACCGCGGGCGATGGACTACGCGATGGAAGCGGTGGCGCGCGCCGGCATGAAGCCGCTGCTGGGGATGATCCGCGGCGGCACCGACGGTTCGCAGCTTTCGGCCAAGGGGCTGCCGACGCCGAACATCTTCACGGGCGAGCAGGACTTCCACGGCTATGGGGAGTGGATCTGCGTCAAGGACATGGAGCTGGCCTCGGACACGATCGTGCAACTCATCGCGGTTTGGACGGAGAAGGAAGCCTAGGATTCTCTTCGGTCGGCGCGTGGTGCTGAAAACAGAGATGGTGGCGGGCAGTCCTCGCGCCTTTGGCGCTGCGGATA
>CAIOLW010000198.1 GCA_903859215.1 uncultured bacterium
GGATGCTGCTCGCCGCCGCCGTCCATCCAGGTCTCACCGTCGCCGTGGGTCAGGAAGCCCTCGGCATCCACGGCGTGCTTCTCGGCCCCGGCCACGGCGCGATACACGATGGGCACCATCTCGCGCGCGAACGCGTCGTCCCCCGACTGCCGCCACAGTTCATCCAGCGCGCGCACGAACCACCACGTGCCGTCGATGCTGGCGTACTGCACCTGGTCGACGGTGACGAAGTTGGGCACGCGTCCTTCGCGCTTGTCGGCCGGGTCCTTCTCCTGGTATTCCGCGAAGCCGCGCAGCAACGTGCGCGCCGTCCCGAAGTCCCCGCTCGTCACGCACGCGCCAGGCAGGCTGATGAACGTGTCGCGGCCCCAGTACGTGGTGAACCAGTAGAAGCCCGCGTAGATGCCGGGGCCGCGCTGGTTCATGATCAGGTTGTCCATCGAGACGCGGGCCCAGGCCAGCGCCTTGTCGTCACGCTCGACGCCGGTCGTGATGTGCGAATCGGCGACGAGCTTCTCCAGGCGCGCGCGGCGCGCGGCGCACAGGTCGAACGCCTCGCTGCGAAGCCGCAAAGCGCGGGCCTGCGCGGCGTCGGCGTCGACGTCGGCCGCGAACACGGCCTCGACGCGGCCGCTGGGCACCTGCGGGGGGATGCGCCCGGCCAGCGAGCCCGGGAAATACGGATACGCCTTCTCCATCGCACGGCGGGCCGCGTCCTTGGCGTAGCGCGTCTCGACATGGCGGCCGTCGGGCTCGAAGCGATCGACCCCGCGCACGGCGATGGCCAGCCACGCCGGGTGCGCCGGGTCGGGCGCGACACCCAGCTTGTCCTGCCGGCACATCAGCAGGGCGTCGCCGTTAAAACGCACCTCGTAGCCCGGCTGCTCCACCTTCCACAAAAAGCGCATGTCCACGCGCGGCACGACCGCGAACGCACCCGATGGCACATCGTCCCACTGCACGCGGAAGCCGTTCTCGCGATCGAACAACTCGACCGTCTCGGTGACGATGCCGCCGTCCGGCAAACGATGACGACGCACCAGGCGGTCGGGGTACACGTCGGCCTCGAAGGCGGTGGCGGCGCCCAGCTCGACGCCGCTTTCCAGGCGCAGCGACCAGCCGTCCACCACTTCGTTCATCGCGATGTAGAAGCCGTGGTAGCTGCGCGTGTCGACGCCGACGCATTCCCCGGCAAGGTGCGCGGCGCCCTTGTCGGTGAAGATGTACTCGCGCGGATGGGCGGCCGTGACGGGAATGGCCAGGCTGTCCAGCGAGTCGCCGGGCATCGTGGCGGCAGGGCGCGCCAGCGCGGCGGCCAGCAACAGGGTCATGGACAGAACGGTGCGGTTCATGGCGATCCTTTCGGCGCGCGTCAGCGCAGATCCATTAAGCCGGATGGTTGACCTATCAACCAATTTTCGCCAGCGCAATCACGCATTGCGGCCCGCAAAATGGTTGATAGGTCAACCAACTGCCGCATTCAGCAACGCCGCCCGCATCCCGGACGCCCGACGCACCGCCTAGAAATCCCGCGAATCGTACGCCCAGTGCAGCAACGCCTGCCGCTGCCGACGATGGCAGGCCCAGTCCCCCGGCCGGCACTTGGCCTTGATCTGCGCGATGTGCCGCGTCATCGCGCGCCAGCGCTTGATCTGGCGCTCGTCGTCCGGCCCGCGACGCCCCCGGTAGTACCGGCAGTACCACTGGAACCAGCCGCGCGGGTCGTCCTCGTGGATCCAGCCCTTGCGACGCCATTCGGCCAGCGACTGCGAGGCGCCAACGCCGAAGAAGTTCAGCTTCGGGTCGGCGCGCGCCGGCGACAGCTTCGCCTTCGCGAACCACGAGGCCGGGAACTCGTCGCGGCAATCGGTCATGTACCGGCCGCCGAAGATGCCCATCTCGAGCATCTCCTGCGGCGTCAGTTCGGGCCAGAAGTCGGGGTGGAAATGCTCCCCCTCGGGCTCGGTCAGCTCGTAGGCGTAGCCCTGCTGCATGCGGTCGTTGACGACGATCAACTTCTTCTTCATGCTGCGTGACGTCCTGTTGCGTGATGCCGGCGCCTCGGCCCCGCGCAAGGGGGCTAGCGCCCGTCGACCGGTGACTATATGTCTGGCGGGCGCTGCCGCAAAGCGCGGACACGTCCGGGATGATAACGTACGCGCCGCGCCGCGGCCCGCGCGAAACAGGGGGAAATGCGATGCGCGTGCACTGGCTACAACACGTGCCCTACGAGGGCCTCGGCCACATCGAGTCCTGGCTGGCCGCGCGGCAGGCCACCGTCACCTGCACGCGGATGTACACGGGCGAGGCGCTGCCCGATGTGGCTTCGTTCGACCTGCTGATCGTCCTCGGCGGCCCGATGAGCGTGAACGACGAGGACGAACTGCCGTGGCTCGCCCCCGAGAAGGCCTTCATCCGGCGCGCCATCGAAGCCGGCCGGGCCGTGTTCGGCATCTGCCTGGGCGCGCAGCTGCTCGCCTCGGCGCTGGGCGCC